>DATIHE010000029.1:0-22877 GCA_035481015.1 Candidatus Nanoarchaeia archaeon | reverse complement strand
GCAACTGGTGATATACGGCGACTACCATACGGTAGGTAGCAGCACCGACTACTGGCAGTATGACAAAGACTTTGACGGCACATCGCTAACTGGTGGCTCGAAGCGGCAAGCCAGTGTTACCATTGAGACCGGCAGCGGCCGGGGCGTAACAGTCGATGCCAGTGGCATTCTAAATGTCAAAGGTGGTGGCGGGGGCGCGAGCCAATTCGCCAATGTCGACCGCATCGGCGGCAGCGGCACCTACCAATTAGTTAATAGTGGCACCGCTACCGTTCAAGAAACCAAAGTCACTAACGCCAACTTTAACGGCGGCACCTGGACAGTCTTTAATACTCAGGTGAGTAGCCAAACCGTCTCTTCCGGTACCTTAAATACTGACTGGTACGCTAGCATCCACCTGGTGGATGTTAGCAATACGTCTACCAACCTTGATACATCTGGTGCCACGATAACCGTCAGCGAGACGTCGGGTAGCCCGGCCAGCACAGTTTTTAAAGAGGCTAGCGGGGCCTGGGGGTCTGGTGCCACCAGCCAGGCTTTTGATACTGGTAGCGACGGGCATATTCCACAACCCGACACAGATGGCGCCTTAAGATTACGAGAGTCTAGTCAAACTTTAGCTACGACTACCTATTATCAATACAATGTAACGAACGCGGCTGTTGGCACCAGCTATGCTGCTTTTGATTATCATACGACTGCTGGCAAATATATTACTTCGACTGCCAATACCAGCTCTTCGGAAGATAAGTCGATTGGTTCGGCTTGGTACCGTGATACGATAGCGACCGAAAATACCCATCCGGCTAGCGTTAACGGTTCGCCAATTACCGGCAGCTGGTACCTCGGTGCCTCTAAGGCGGTCGTTCTGCTATGGGACACTGCCAACGGTTCGGTGCCGAGCGGCTGGAGCTGTGTGTCCTGTGCGCCAGGCGATATCTTGTACCAAAAGTTCCCTCGAGCAGCCTCGACATCAGGCGGGACTGGCGGTTCGGATACGGGCGGGCACGACTTAACATCGCCAAGCGCAGCAGCCGGGGCAGGCTCTACGGGTGATACTGCCAGCGCCACATCAGCCGCCGACAGCCATACCCACACCTGGAACTATCCGACTGGTCCGAACACTTCGACACCCGATATTAAGCCGCCATACCAAGATCTGAAATTTATCCTTGGTCCAGCTGTCGGCAGCTGGCCGCAGAATATAATCGCTCCTTTTAGAACCACGACAATTCCGACTGGTTGGACTAGTTACGCCGCCATGACCGGCAACTACCTGCGCGGTGAAAATGACAACGCAACCGGTGGCGCGGCGACTCACACCCACACCGCTAATGGCCTAACTAGTGGCGCGTCGGTTGGCACGGTTGTTAGTCGGTCTGGTAGTGGTGTTAGCCTGGGTGACGCTGGGCATACTCATACAATTGGCGGTAATACTTTGACAGCCGATAACAACGACCCCAGCTACGTAACCGTCGCCTTTTACCGACACACTTCAACCTCGGCAGTCCCGCCCGACGCCCTTGGCTTTTTCGACTATACGGCCGTCCCAGGTAACTGGACGACTGTCTCAGGTAGCTCACCCTATCAAAACAACTTACTCAAGGGAGCTACCAGCTCGCTGGAGTCGACTGGTGGCCGGACAACTCACAACCATGGCGGCAGTATAACGATGACGTCTAGTGGCCCAAGCAGCAGTAGTAACCGCAACAACAGCACAGCGGCCATTACCGGTGCCAGCGGCACCCACACTCATTCTGTGACTTACACCATTAGCTCGGCTAGTATTATGCCGGCTTATCGCGACATGGTGGTGGCTAAATTTGACCAGCCGCCAGATAGCCCAACCACCCTAGTCCAAAAGCGTGCCACCGCCGGTACGACCTTGGCTGAAGGCGACTGGACAAACGAAAGTGGGGCTGGCGTCACCTTTACCGCTACAGTTAGCGACCCAGATGCTAACACGGTAAGCCTTTGTATCGAAAAGGACACCCTGGGTACGGCCTTCTCGGGCACCGAAGACTTGTGCGGCTCGGCGGTGGCCTCGGGTTCAACTGCCAGTGTAACGATCAGTTCGATAAGTGACGGGGAGTATCATTGGCAGGCCAGGGCACAGGATCAATACGGCGCCTACTCGGCCTGGGTATCCTACCCCGACACACCAAACAGCGAAACGGTCAGAGACTTTGGCGTTGATATCACGCCGCCTTCGACGCCAACGGTTCACGACACGGCTAACTCATCACCCAGCGGTGGCAGTGATGTCGATCAAAACGGTGACGGTAGTCTGTCGCAACTTTCGGGTGCCTGGACGACTGCGACCGATACCACCTCGGGTGTCGCTAAATATCAGTATTCGATTGGCACGACAGCCGGTGGCACCGAAGTACTTGGCTGGACTGACAACAGCCCCCCGACGCAACTATATGCCACTGTTACCGGCCTAAACATGGCACCGGCTACTGCCGGACATCTGAAAACTGGCCAAATGTATTACGTCAACATCAGGGCAGTTGATGCGGCTGGGAATCCGTCAGGCGCCGGCTCATCTAATGGACAGATGGTCACGCCTAGCCTTACCTTTAGCGTCTCGCCAAATACCGTCACCTTCAATAATTTGAATGGAGCCAACAATTTTAATCCGCCCAGCGTAGACATTACCATGAATGCCAGCACTAATGCCAATGGTGGTTATGTTGTGAAAGCCCGCGAAACTGGTCCGATGACTTGGACTAGTTACAGCGTGCCAGATTTCCAAGGTGGTAGCTACGCTACGCCAGGCAGTTGGCCCAGCGGCCAGTGCACTTCGGGTACCAACTGTGGCTTTGGCTATACCACCAACGACACTAGCTTGACGGGCTTCGCTAGTGCCACCAAATTTGCGCCCTATGCCACAACCTCACCAGGCGACATCGTGGCTCAGTGGACCACAGCTATCACTGGTGCTGCTCATAGTGACACCTTTACCATCACTAACCGATTGGCCACGCCAATTGGCCAGCCAGCCGGCACCTACACCACCAACGTCATCTTTACAGTGGTGCCGCAGTACTAATGAAACGATTATTACTGCTTGCTTCCTTAATAGTCCTAGTCTGGCCAACCAGCTTGCGTGCCGAGGAGGGTAAGACTGCCTTGCGTCTGACACCGGTCATAGACCAGTTGGTGGTGAAGCCGGGGCAAACAACTGTTACCAAGGTGAATTTGACCAACTTGTCGTCGCTGCCTTTGCCAATCAAGGGTTACGCCCGCGCCTTTATCGCGACCGACGAAGCAGGCGGCAGTGATTATCCCGACGACCCGACGCCAGGCGCCGTCCAAACCTGGTTCCATCTAGACGAGCCCGACTTTATCATTCAGCCTAATCAAACCAAGCCGATCGACGTCCAGATCGCAGTACCAGCTGGTACTGAGCCAGGCGGCCACTATGCTACTTTGTTCTTTGAATCGCTGGTGCCGACTGAAGCACTCAGCGAAAGTTCGCTGTATTTGTCGGGTCGCATAGGCGCGTTGTTTTTCTTTGTGGTTTCCGGTGATATCCATACCTTGGGGCAGTTTCAGGAGTTTAAAACGGCCGGCTTCCACACTGAAGGCGCGATCGACTTCAAGCTAGCCTTCCAAAATAATGGCAACGTTCACGTCAAACCCAAAAGCCGCATCATAATCAAGAACTGGTTCGGAAGGACCGTTGGGGGTTTTGACGACGACGGCCAAAACGTTTTGCCGGGCAAGCTGCGGCGGTGGCAAGTTAGTTGGACAAAAAGCTGGTTGTTCGGCCGCTATACGGCCCAGTTGCAAACGCAGCTGACGCCCGACAGTAAGCCCGTATATAAGGAAGTTAGTTTCTGGGTAATTCCAATTTGGCAGTTTTTGGTGGCACTATTGGCAATTGGGCTGTTCTACCTACTAATCATCAGAGCTCGTGGCCGCTGGAAAGCGGTGCTCCAAGCCTTGTTAAAGAAATAAACATAAGCGTGTTGACATGGTTATTTATTACGTTTATGCTTATTTTCAGTAAAGGGACTTGTTGTGAGGAACCTGTTGCGGAAGTATTTTAGATTTGATCTTAAACTAAGGCTGCGAATTGCTTTAGTAGTGGTATTGAGCATTACCTCGTTTAATTTGTTGGCTGGTGCAGCCATGGCAACCGGGGCTTTAACCAGTTCCAAGGTAACCTTAAGCGATCCACGCGGTGCTACCGCGGGCGTTACTTACACCATCAACTGGACCGAAGGAACCGATGCCACGCTAAAGTGCATCCTATATGATTTTTGGAGCAATGCGGCCGGTACGACCGTTCCTAGCGGCATGTCAACGACAGCCGGTCCGGCCGCCAAGGGTACTTTCACTGGCCTAACTGCAGGAAGCTGGACTTTAGCCAATACAACATCTGGTGCCCTGGTAGAAATGAAGTTGACCGATGCCAGCGGTGAGGAACCAGGTGGTAGCTCGGCCTTAACGCCGGTGTCAACGGCTTTTACCAACCTAACCAACCCCACCAGCAGTGACACCACCTACTATTTAAAGATATCGACCTTCACAGACACAGGCTGCAGCACTCCGAGCGGCGGCAACGACACCTCGACTGTTGCTTGGGCAACAGTGAGCGGCGTGACGGTTGGTGCAACCATTGATCCGACGCTGTCCTTTGCCGTGGCCGGTGTTGCTCCATCGACGACCTACAAAGGGGCGCTTTCGACCTCTGACCGTTGCAGCGATACCGCTACCGCCGTTACCTTTGGCACATCCAGCCTGCGGCTAGCCGTCGATACTAACTACGATTGTGCCCAGAGTCTTACGACCACAACTAACGGCGCCGGGGGCTATCAGGTCACGGTAACCGGCAAACAAGCCTCTGGAGACTTCTTAAAGAACATTGGCAACCCTGCATATACCATAACCAACTGGACCGGTACTAATGGCTCACCGACAGCTACAGCTACCAGTGGCTCGAGTGAGCAATTTGCCTACACTACTAGCGATTCCACACTAAGCGGTACTGCCACGCGTTTCACTGCCAGCGATAACTTGTTTGCTGGGCTAACTACTACGGCTGACGAAGTCGCGTACGCCAGCACGCCGGTATCAGCTGACTCAGTCAACGTGGGTTATCGCCTACGCTTTGATGGCACAACTGAAGCGGGTACCTACCAGGGCACGCTGACTTACACCTGTACGCCAACCTTCTAAATGTTCAAAAAAAAGCTTGACAGCACCAAAGATAGTGCTTATGCTTTAGTCAACCTCTATAAAATAAAAAGGTAAAAATTCATGTCAAATCCCGTCATATTATCTAAGTTACGTCGACGAATTAGCTACACACTAGTAGTGCTTATGTCGTTGGCTTCTTTCAGTTGGCTATCAGCCGCCGTTCAGGCTGCCAACCTGACCAGTTCGAAGCTGACCTTGAGTGACCCTAGACCATCGACTGGTTCAAACCAAAACGTAACTTATACATTTACCTGGAAAAACACTACGGCGGCAACGTTAAAGTGTGTGACCTATAACTTTTGGACCACGGCTAACGGCTCAACCGAGCCAACTGGCATGGTTACTAACGGTTCCACCAAAGGAACCTTTACCGGTACAGGAATAACTGACGGTAACTGGACTGTGCCGGGTTCACCAACAGAAGGTACTATTAAGACTACTAATACGACCGGTGATGCTATTAGTGCGGCTACTCAGATAACTATGCCGTTTACGGTGCCGCGCAACCCATCGACCAGCGGTACTTTCTACATTAGTATCGCGACTTTCACCGACAGCGCTTGTTCGACCCCGAGCGGTGGTAATGATAATGTTGTCATCTCGGCTGTGACGGTTGATGCAGTCACCGTTGGCGCCACCATTGACCCGACCATTACCTTCGCAGTCGCCGGTGTGTCCGCCTCAACCACCTACAAAGGTAGTTTGAGCACCTCAGACCGCTGCGTCGACTCAGCTACTGCTGTCACTTTTGGGACTACTGCCTTGCGTTTGGCCGCTGACACCAACTACGACTGTGCTCAGCAGCTAACCACCAGTACCAATGCCAACGAAGGTTATCAAGTGACGTTGACTGGCCGCCAAACTTCAGGCAACTTCCTGAAGCACACTGGTAATCCGGCCCTCGATATCACCAACTGGACCGGTACTAACGGCTCACCGACCGCTACGGCTACCAGCGGTTCGAGTGAGCAGTTTGGCTACACCACTAACGACTCCACTTTGAGCGGTACTGCTACACGCTTTACCGCCAGCGATAACTTGTTTGCCGGTCTAACCACCAGTGCCGACGAGGTTGCTTACTCAGGAGCGGCGGTCGCCAGTGATCAGGTTAACGTCGGGTACCGTCTGCGCTTCACCGGCACGACCGAAGCTGGTACCTACCAAGGCACCTTGACCTACACCTGTACGCCTACGTTCTAAAAAACTAATAATCAAAACTTAAAAGGCTCCCTCGGGAGCCTTTTAAGCATAAGCTTAATTGACCATAAGACTCCGGGCAGATAAACTAAGCATTAGCATGGGTGAGGTTCATAGATTACACTCCCGTCTGCATTTGCATTGGCACAAGATCGAAACTGCCTTTATTACTTTGATTTGGCTAGTTGTTGCCGCTAGCCCTGTCAAAGCCGCCAGTATTACCAACGCCCAGGCGCTTTTATCTGACGCCAGACCTCAGCAACCAAACGTTATATACACCTTTAACTTTAGGCTAAATTCGGCCACTGTCGTTAAATCGTTCCAGGCTCAAGCTTGTACTACCTCGGGTGGCGGCTGTGTGAAGCCCACCGGCTTCTCGGCGACGACAGTCGCCTTAACTAGCCAGCCAAGTGGTTTCGGTGCTAGTTCTGGGTGGGTGAATGATTCAATAGCTGGCTCGCTTAGGGTAAAAAACACTACCAATACCACCACCCCGGCTGCCGACCAGTCCATCGGCTTTGTCGGTATCACCAACCCCGATAACGCCGGCTCGTTCTTTTTAAGGCTAACGGCGTATAACGACGATAATTATAGTAATCCGAGTGATGAAACAGTTGTAACCTTCGATATCACACCGGCGGTTACCCTGAGCTTAACGGTTGACCCGACCATTAGCTTTGACGTGTCCGGTGTGCCCTCAGGGACGGTCTATAAGGGCAGTTTAGCTACCTCTGATCGTTGTCAGGACGGCCCTAACAACATAAATTTCGGCACCAACACCCTGGCCCTAGTAGCTGACACCAATTATGACTGTGCTCAACAACTAACTACTAGTACGAATGGCCAGTCTGGCTACGAAGTAACGGTCAATGGTGTTGTACCCGGCAACGATTTTATTAACACTTCAAACCCGACTGTTACTATCGCTGACTGGTCGGGCACCAACGATGCGCCATCACCCACGCCAACCAGCGGTCAAGCAGAGTTATTCGGCTATACTACCAATGCCAACAGCTTATCCGGCTCGCCCGACCGGTTCAGTCTTAGCGACAACCTGTTTGCTGCCCTAAGCGACTCACCGGCTCAGGTTGCCCACTCGGTCGGCAGCGTTGCTAACGATCAGGTAAATGTGGCGTACCGACTGCGTTTTTACGTCTTGTCGCCATCCGGTAGTTTTCAAGCGAAAGTGGTTTACACATGCCTCCCAACCTTTTAGAATTAAACGTAACCATAATGAAAAGATTTTTACCGGCTGCAATGATTGCCTCAGCCTTATTGGCTGGTAGTTTTAGTGTAGTCAGAGCCGCTGATGCTCCCCAAACGCTTGGGTTAACGGTGTCGCCGCCTTCCTTCGAGCTTAGTGCCAATCCTGGCGATACCATCGACAATTCAATCCGCATTACCAACAACTCACCCGATGCAGTTACTTTCGAAGTTACCGTTCAGGATTTCATAGTCCAGGGTACCGAGGGCTCGGTCACGGTAACTTCCGATGATAATCCAGGCGCTTTTTCCAAGTTCTTTCGCTTCCCACAGACCCAGTTTCATCTGAACTCAGGGCAAGGAGTGGAGGTGCCATTTTCGATCGTTCTGCCTAAAACTGCCGAGCCTGGTGGTCAGTTTGCCTCTGTCTTGTTCCAGCCCAAAGTTGTTAGTTCTACTTCCCAGACCGGCGCCAAGGTAGTACAACGCGTTGGCTCGTTGATACTGATGAAAGTCAGCGGCAATATAAAAGAAGATGGTAGGATTCTGAGCTTCAAGCCCAAGACTTATGTTGGCCAATGGGATGAAGTAACGGCATCAGATGGCAAGACCAAAATCTTGGTAGCCAAGGACGAGAAATTAGGCGACGAGAAGTCTCAGAAATTCTTTAATAATGGACCGATTGCCTTCGACCTGCTCGTTAAAAATAACGGGAATGTTCACTTTAAGCCGGCTGGCACTGTCACTATCTACAATCTATTTGGTCAAAAAGTCGACCAGCTCGCGCTTGATCCGCACAACGTTTTCCCCGGTGGTGAGCGACGAACCACTGTCATTTGGTCCAAGAAAACTTTTTGGGGCGGCTACTACCGGGCGCAAGTGGCAGCTGTTTATGGTAGCAAGAACGAGGTTTTGACGGCCGAGACCTGGCTATGGGCCTTCCCGACCGGCGCCGCCATCATCATACTGGTCTTACTGGTAGTGATAATCCTGGCCAGGCGCCGACTCTGGAGAGCTATTCGGATCTTGGCCAAGGGGCGCTAAAATGCGCTGGTCGGTGCGCATTGCACTAGCACTTGTAAGCCTCGGCCTAGGCTGTGGGGTTGCGCTTGGCATAGAGTCCGACACTACCCTAAATGCTGAACTGCCAGTCCAAACAGGTAACGTACGCATGATCGGCGTGGCTTCGCCAGGCAGTCTGGTAACGTTTGTCCGGGGTGGTGCCGTAATTGGCACTCAGCTGGCTGATGCCAACAGTTTTTTCGACAAATCTTTCTCGAATCAGCCGCCGGGTCTGGCTACCTATAGTGTTTATGCGACAGACACCTCTAATCGCCAAACCGACGTCGAGAATTTTGACGTTACGGTTCCCTCGGTCTTTACAGCGACAGTTAACGACATTGTTCTACCGTCCACTTTTCGAGTGGCTTCTAGTCCAATTAAGAGGCCAGCTGTGCAGTCTACGTTTGGCTCAGCCGCTAACGGCTCGACGGTTACTACCTTTTACTCAGGGGCTCGTTATAGCGATAGCTTTGCCAGGCAAGCCTTGGCGGCTAGTGACGGCAGCTGGAACGTCACAGCCGGTCAGACGCTACATTTAGGCGACTATACGGTAAATTCGGTCGTGCAGACGTCAGACAACCATCAAAGCCCACAAAGTACCAGTCAGACCTTTCAGGTCCTGTTGTCGGCTGATTTAAATAACGATGGAGTTATTAATCTAGCTGACTTTTCGGCATTAATGTTTAGCTATAACGTACCTCCGCCTGGTTTTACCCGACCAGCCGATATAAATGACGATAATTTCGTTAATCTGGCCGATTTTTCGGTCATGATGTTTTACTATGGCCGTTAACCTGATAAAATAAGCATAAGCGGGATAACGTGAGGGATTATTGCAGGATACTGATCAGCGACATCCGCTAGTTGATGCCACGCTAATTGTAATAGCCGTGGCCTTGGCTGGTTTTGCCCTCTACCGCTACCTGCACAAAACACCGGTGGCCACTATTGGTGGTCCGGCATTGGTCAGAGTTGCCCAGGGCCAGACGGTTAAGGTGCCCATATTCATTAACACTGCTGGTCAAAACATTAATGCTGCAGAGGTTTACATGACGTTCGACCCCAGCCAGTTCGAGGTAGTTTCCGTCGACAAAGACGGTAGCTTCTTTCAGCTGTGGATCAAAGATCAGCCAGCTTTTTCGAACGAACGTGGCGAAGCCAGCTTTGCTGGTGGTTTGCCGTTTCCGGGTTTTAAAGGCCGCGGCCAAATCGGTACTGTAACTATCAAGCCCAAAGTTGCTTCACTCCATACGCAGTTTAGTTTTTCTAGTCGTACGCAGGTGCTCTTAAATGACGGCAAAGGGACCAAGGTGCCGCTCAAGACCCCCGCAATTCCAGTCGAGGTGACTAAGTGAAGGCTTTACTGATCCGTTTGCTAGTCATATTGCCTTTGTGGACTATTCTAATTGTTGCTAAACCCGTACCGGCACAGGCATCGGGAGCCAGTTTTTACCTGAGTCCTTCCGGGGGCACCTACAACGTCGGCGACACGGTGCGAGTTACTCTGTTGGTAAATACCGGTGGCCAGGCTATAAATGCCGAGCAAGCGAGCCTTAGCTGGTCAGGTTTAACCTACTCGTTCCTGTCACAATCGGGCTCAATCAACCAATTCTGGACCGAAGGGCCAAGTGCTGGTGGCAACTCGGCTAGCTTCGCTGGTGGCCTGTCGACGCCTGGCTATAACGGCAGTGGTGGTCGCATTCTGCAACTGATCTTTACCGCCAGCGCGCCGGGGACAGCAACGGTTAATGTTAACGGCATCCATATTTATGCCAATGATTCCTCGAGCACCGATATCTTGTGCTGCTCCAGTGGCGCTAGTTTTAACATTGTTACGCCCAAACCAGCCACACCGCTACTAACAGTTAATTCCGGGACTCATCCCGATGAGAACAAGTGGTACCAAAGTCGCAAAGTTGATTTAAACTGGTTTGCGACCACCAAAGTAACTGGTTACTACATTGCCTTCGATCATAACCCTGGTACTGACCCGACCGAATCAGTTAACGGTACCACCCAGACCAGCTATGACAATGTCGATGACGGCGTTTGGTATTTCCATGTTAAAGGCGCTAACGAGTCGGGCGGTAGCACCGTTCACCGACGGGTAGCCATCGACAACGTGCCACCCGCCGACTTTCCGATCAAGGTGGATAGCGGCGGCAACGGCACCAATCCAACTCCGATTTCGACCTTTGAGGCTACTGATCCGGCCGGCATAGACCACTACGAAGCCGTCATCGATGACGGCGCAGCTTTTGGCATCACTAGCGGCCAGCCATTGCCAAAACAACGACCCGGCGAACACAGTTTGCTAATTCGAGCCTTTGATGGTGCTGGCAATGTCCGCGAATCAAAAACCACCTTTAAAATCGACGGTATCGATGCACCTAAGATTTTGGACTGGTCCAAGCTAGTCGCTATCAAGGAGCCGATCAAATTTATCGGTCAGTCGTCGGCTGATGATACGATTACGGTATTTTTGGGGGATAAGCAGGTTGATCAGTTTTTGGCTCGTGACAAACAAGTAGCCAAGGACCGCAAGGATGTTAAGTTTAGCGGGACTGGTGGCTTCGACGGCGGTGTTACCTGGGAGTATGTCTACTCACAGCCACTGTTCCCGGGTGACTACAGTTTCCGCTTTGCCCGCACCAACAAAGCCGGCGCCGAGAGCGCCCTGACGCCGCAATACAAGACCAAGGTGGTAACGGGTACGGTCATGATTCTCGGCCGCATGCTGACCGGTGACGAGTTTAACAACTGGCTCAAGGATTTATTGTGGCTGCTGCTCTTGATCATTGCCTTCGAAACGGGCGTCATCGTCCATCAGCATTTTGTACGTCAACATTTAGAAAAAGAGCTGGCCGAAGGCGGCGGGCATCACGGCGTAGGACCCAAGACGCCCACCAATTTCCATCAACTACGCATAAATTTGATCGATGCTGCACTCAAAACCCTGCTGTTCTGGAAGAGTACGACGGTGGCTGAGGTTAGCGGATCGATGGCTCCATTAGCATCCAAACCTGCTCTCAAACCTAAGAAAATTAAACCCAAGGTGGTGCCGGTCAAAGTTGAACTGCCTAAGGACGATCCCGAGCCGCCAAGTAGCCTGGTGGAATAATGGTAAAAATTGTTAACATGGTAGGTAATGAAGCAATCTTTTAAACAGCTCCAGTCACGGCTAAAGGGGGAAGTCTACGATTCAGCCGATGCGCTGGAGTACTTTTCGACTGACGGCAGTATTTTTAAAATCAGGCCTGAAGGCATTGTTTACCCTCGCATCACCGACGACGTTCGCCAAACCATTGCCTTTGCCAAGGAGCAAACTGACAAAGGCAATAAGGTCAGTGTGATTGGCCGTGGCAAGGGGACCGATCAGGGCGGGGGAGCGCTAGGAGCGGGGTTGATGGTGGTTTTCCCGGCCCATATGAACAAGCTGCTGGCGATCGGTAAAGATTGGGTAACGATTCAGCCCGGCATCTTGTACAGCTCGTTGCAGCAAGTTTTGCATTCGCACGGTCGTTTCTTGCCGCCCTATCCGTCGAGCATCAACTTTTCAACCATTGGTGGCGCCGTCGCCAACAACGCCTGTGGTGAAAAAACTATTAAATACGGCGCTACTCGTGATTATGTTAAAAGCCTAAAGGTTGTATTGTCGGACGGCAGCTTGATCGAGACCAAACGCATTAGTGCACGGGAGCTGGCCAGAAAGAAGGGCCAGACCAATCTGGAGGGCGAGATTTATCGCCGCGTCGACAGCTTGTTACTTGATAATGCCGAAATTATTAAGAATGCGCCGCCGCATGTTTCAAAGAATGCGGCCGGCTACGCTCTGTGGCGCGTCAAAGGCCATGATGGCTCTTTTGATTTGTCGCAGTTGGTCGCCGGTTCACAAGGCACTTTGGGCGTAGTAACCGAGATTACGCTTAAAACAATGCCCTACAATCCTAAAACGACCTTAGTGGTCGGCTATTTTGACGATCTGAAAAAGGCCGGCGAAGCGGTTTTGAAGCTCGAGAAATTGGGACCGAGCGCCCTGGAGGTTGTCGATTACTATTTGTTGGATTTTTTGCGCAAGAATAAGCCAGAGCAAATCGAAGGGCTGGTACCAGCCGATCCGTTGCCTAAAATCGTGTTGCTAACTGAGTTCGATGAACAATCGCAGGTACGCCAGACCATCAAAGCCCGTCGCGCCCAGGCAATTGTTAACAAACTAGCTTCCAGCTTCCGCGTCTCCACAAAAATCAGCGAACAAGAAGAGCTGTGGCAGATTCGCCGCAGTGCCGCCGCCGTGATCTGGATGAGCCGCGGTGCCAAAAAAGCCTTACCAATCATCGAAGACGGCGTGGTACCTGTCGCCAAATTGCCTGAATTCTTAGAGAAAGCTTACAAGCTATTAAAGAAGCATAAACTCGAGATTGCCGTCTGGGGGCATGCCGGTAACGCCAACTTCCACATGCAGCCCTTCATGGACCTTAGCAAAGCGGCTGATCGCGAGAAGGCGCTGGATCTCGCCGAAGACTTTTACGATATGGTCATTAAAATGGGCGGCAGCACCTGCGGCGAGCACAATGACGGTCTGATGCGCTCCAGATTCCTCAAACGGCTATATGGCGAGGATGTCTACAATTTGTTCCGCGAAGTCAAAAATATCTTTGACCCACAAGATATCCTAAATCCTGGCAAAAAGACCGATATGACTCGCGAAGAAGTCAGCAAATTAATCGACGAAGAACGGCACGAGTACAGCATGAAGCATCTTTACGATCACCTGCCATACAATTAGTTAGTAATGAAGCAAAAAAATCTACTAGCCCCAAAAAATTCTGCCAAGAAACCGGCTTTGATCGTTGTTGCACTTTTGGGAATAGTTGGTGTCGCAGCTGTTTTTTTCATCCGTGCTTCAGGACCGCAGCCGTTTGTTTGGATGATTAACATTGGGGCTGTGCAGCAGCTAGAGAATGCTGGGTTTAGCCAGGCAAATACTGAGTATTTTTTCAATAATCCACAAACCTACTATATGCGCACCCCACCCAAGGGTTGGAGCAGCCTGCCGACAGTTACCTATACTAGCTATCAAGACCTACAGACGGCTTTTGATAATAACCAGGTCGATCCGCGAGCTAAAGCCATTATTTACGACAACGAGAACTGGCAGTTCACGCCCGATGAAGAAAAACAAAATCCCGCCAAGTACGAAATGCTGGCTGGCCAGCTTATTCACGCCCATCACTTGATCTATATTTCTACACCTGCTGTGACTTTGGTTAAGTTTCAAAGACCCGACAGCAAGGCGCCCTATGACGATTACCTATCGTTGGGTTTTCCTCGTGACGCCGCTAAATATGCCGATGTTTATGAGATTCAAGCTCAAGGTTCGCAGCCATCACCGTTAAAATACATTAGCTTTGTGACGGCGGCCGCCAACCAGGCGAGGCAATCCAACCCCAATGTGACTGTGCTAGCCGGGCTTAGTACCAACCCAAACGGACAAAAAGTGACCAGCGACCAGCTTTACCAGGCAGTTCAGGGTACCCGGAGTATAGTCAAAGGCTACTGGCTGAATATCCCTGCTCAAAGTGACTATTGCCCAGGCTGTGGCCAACCACAACCTCAGGTAGCTATTGAGTTGCTAAATAAATTGCTAGCCGAGACTAAGCCAACACCGGTCTCGCCATCGCCTCCGCCCCCTCCACCTTCACCGCCCGCCAATCCAACTCCACCCCCGCCTTGGACAAGCCCCGACAGCGAGCCGCCATCTCCACCAACTTCGCCTGGTAAGCAAACGAATTCGGTAGGTGCGCAGAAACAAACGGAAATCGACAAGACTGTGAATTCCGAAGCCCCTGGCTTGAAAGCTCCAGTGCCCAGCTCTACTTGGGTACCAAGCTGGTTGACTAGCTTGCTCAAGTTCCTACATTTTTCGAACTAAAAAGATCCGAGATTCGGATCCTCTGCTAGTCCATTGGTGCCCGGGGTGGGATTCGAACCCACAAGCCTTGCGGCAACGGATTTTAAGTCCGTCGTGTATACCGTTCCACCACCCGGGCTTCTGGAGGCACCTAGGGGAATCGAACCCCTGTAAAAGGTTTTGCAGACCTCTGCGTAACCACTCCGCCAAGGTGCCGTGGTTTAACTTTAAGCATTATACGCAAGAATAAACAGTGCAGCTAGAAAAAAACTAATTTAGCCTCGACCCTTATAGCTGGCTACCAGTGTGCCGCTGGCAGGTTTAGGCATGGCGGTCACTCGATCGGCTATGTTGCGATTAAATTCTTGGAATGCAGAGAAGTGTGGAAGGGGGTTTGAGCCGTCGGCGGTCTCGGCCGTTGACATATGCACAAACGACACGCCGTCTTCTAGGCACATTACTTGGTAATCGATGTTATCTGGAGTCTCTTTGCTTAGCTGGGCAAACACAGCTTCGATCAACTTTACGTGCTCATCCTTGGCCTCTGGCTTGATCGAATAGGTAACAACGACACTGTTTAACATCTTTGCCTCGAGTAGTTAGTTGATTTAGTTTTTCCTGTGGTCCGAGAAGTAATAAGCGATAGCAATGAAGGGGTGAATTAAAAACATTCCCAAAATCCAAAGTAACTTAACCTCTGTCGTAATCTTTTCGTTCTGTATAACACTAACAAACATGGCGATCTCGAAAACCAGGATTGCCAAAACGACAATGATGAGTACGGCGAGCGCAGAGAAAGCTAAACCAAACATGGCTTAATCATAACAAAAAAAAGCCACCAGACCTCAATAGGGACTGTTGCCCGGGCTAGTGCAGCATTTCGCCGGCATCAAGCATGGCAATAATCTTCTCTTGACGCCGTTTTCGTGTTTCGTCGGATTTGGCAGTTTGTAGGCGCCAGGCAATTGCATAGGTATTAGCTTTATTGAGAGTTGCGAAAAATGCTTCTGCTTTGGGGTGCTTTTGAAGTTCCTCTAAGAATACTTGCGGCACTACCATATCACTTGGCTTGTCGTAGGCGGCGTCCAAACGGCCGTCCTTTTTGGCTTGATCAAACTCGGCAGTCCCAGCCGGCATCATCAAACCTTGCTCGGTTAGGCTTGAGACGAGCTCAATATTACGCTTGGACCACAAGCTCTTAGAGCGTCGGGGAGTAAACTTTTGCAAGAACGAGAGCTCGTCGTAACTTTTCTTCTGTCCGTCTATCCAACCAAAGCAGAGGGCATGGTCAAGTGCCTCGGCGTAAGTCACCGAAGCAATCCCAGATGTCTTCTTGTATATTCGAAGCCATAAACCATTAACAGCACTGTGATTTTCGATTAGCCAATTCCGCCAGGCTGTCGCATCTCCAAACGCAATGATTTCGTAATCAGGCTTCATAGGGCTATCTTAGCAAACAAAAAAAGCCCCAGGACCTTTGTCTGAGGCGCTTTTGGTGCGGGTACAGGGATTCAAACCCTGGGCCTCTTCCTTGGCAAGGAAGCGCTCTATCAGCTGAGCTACACCCGCTCGTCGTAACGCGCACTTCAGCTTACTAAATTCTAAAGAATTTATCCAGCTTTCGTCGCGTTCCTCCTCTGCCTCGCCAAACAAACGCTGAAGCGTCTTGGTTTGGCTTCGGCTGTTCGGACAAGGTGAAATATTACTATACGAGCAGCCTTAAGGCAACCGTATTAGGGCCGAATAATTACTTGGTGGCGCCTGTTGGATTCGAACCAACGACACGAGGCTCTTCAGGCCACTGCTCTACCAACTGAGCTAAGGCGCCTCGTCGTAATGTCACGAGGACTTTGTTATTTTAGCAGGAACTATTTGGTGGGCGATGAGGGACTCGAACCCCCGACATCCTCGGTGTAAACGAGGCGCTCTAGCCAACTGAGCTAATCGCCCGAACTGGCCTATTTTAGCTAAAAAGCTCAGCTTAAGCAATTATCCGGTGCTTGGTTGGTGATTGTTCTGTTTGCTCGGCACTATATATACAAACTTCTGGCATACTGCTTAACTGATTAACGGCCGAGCGTCTATATAATACGCCCTTGTACGTACAGGTGTGTGTCCCTGCACCATTTCAGGGCAGAAAAGAGAATGCGCATGCGCATAAGGAATCGGAGTGCAACCAAGCGGCTCGCAAGCCGGCTGAAGGGGCTGAGGCTGGGCCGGACCATCAGGCAACCGTTTGCCACGCGGCAGACTCGTCGGCAGTACACCAGGCGCGGACGCCGCCAGGCGATCCTGAGCCTCGGTCTTGGCACCGCGGCTTACCGCCGCTACGCCGCACCACAGATCCGCGAGATCCAAGCCACCAGCTTCAGCCAGTGGCGCGCGCAGGTGCGGCAGAACGGCGGCCTGCTGCAGACCATTCGCCGCGATAGTGAGCTCAGAGACATCTCGGGCCACATTGGCCGCGACGCAACCCCCGACAGCCGGACAGCCACGCCGACGCCGGCGTCGATGGCTACCCGCTAGGGGTAACAGCATGCGCAAAAGCTCCCGTACCGCTTTTTTTGGTGGTGCGGGAGTTTGCGTGCTAGACCAAGAAAGCCGTCCGAGCGAGTCGGCCAGCCTTCTTGGTGCGGACGAGAGGAGTCGAACCTCCAAGCCTTGCGGCACTAGCCCCTCATGCTAGCGTGTATACCATTCCACCACGTCCGCACGTGGCTCTAACTGGCAAATTTTAGCCTAAAACAGGCCCCTTCGCAATCAGCCAGCCAGTGCTTAAAACCTAAAATCTTCGGTTTCAATTAGCTGTTTTGGTACATCCAACTGCTGCAGTGTGGTAGTCAAGGCAGCCATCATGGGTGGCGGTCCGCACAAGAACACTTGTCGCCGGGCCACATCGGGCACCAGTTTTTGCAGTTTGGCCTTATCAATCCGCCCAGTTTCGCCCTGATAGCTTGGATCATCGCTGATAACGTAAATCAAGCTAACGCCCAGCTTAGAGGCTTGCCCTTCTAGCTCTTGCTTGAGAGCCAAGTCAGCCTCAGTCTGAACCGAATAGAGTAGGATAACATTCTCAGCAGCCTTGGCGGCTTCGTCTAGCATCGACCGCAGCGGTGTTATGCCGATGCCGCCAGCAATCATCAGTAGCCTCGGTCTCTTAATCGCTGCCGCTGTAAAGACGCCGTAAGGTCCATCCATAATGACTGGTGCACCAGGCTTTAGCTTGGGCAAATCGTTAGTGAAGTCGCCTATGGCCTTAAAGGTCAGCCGTAGCTGGTCCCCACCAGGCGAAATTGAATAAGAAAAAGGATGACCTTGCCACCAACGGCCTTTGGACATAAACCACCAGATGGCGAATTGTCCACCTTTAAACTTAAGTTTGTCTAAATTTTCGCCTTCGATATAAACCGAGTAAGTGTTGTGAGTCTCGGGCTGAACTTTAGCAACGCGCAGACGCCGGCTAAAAGACAGACCGAGCGGCCGACCGAAGCGCCAAACTACAACCAGGGCAAAGGTCAGAATGTACAAGAACCACCAATAAGCTACGAATAGCGGTTGGCTCAGGAAGTCCGGGCCGACCTTCATTTGGTGTGAGAAAGCCAGCAAAATTACTAGGTAGCTCAATAGGTGCACGAAGTACCACGTTTCGTAGCGCAGGTGTCGTCTAACGATTGAAACCGACAGGCCAATCAACAGAAACAATAGCAGTACCGCTATGATAGCTTGGTAGACATCTTCGAAATTGAAGAATAAATACACAAATTGACTGATCACTCCGGTGTGGTTAATCATGGCGTAACCGATTGTTATCAGGCTAAAGTGCAACAAGATGAAGATGAAAGCGGCGTAGCCAAACCACTTGTGTAATTTTAACTGTTTGGCGCGTCCCAGGGTTTGCTCCAAGACTGGCAAACGGCTGACGGTTACAAACTCCAGAATGATGGATAAGGCCCCATACAAGCCGCACAAGCGACCCAGACCGCGCAACAGTCCGCTGGTGGTTCGGCCGAGGCCGGCACCGCTGCCATGCCACCAGAACCAGGCGACGATTAAAAAATTTATCGTTGCCAGGCTGTAAATGGTTGCGACAGTCAGGGCATCGTGACGCTTGTGGCTGGTTGTCGTCATTGTCATTAAAACTAATGTAGCCTAGAAAACACTTGAGTTAAAGGCAAGCAAGAAATAACAATTTATAGCCTAAAAGTGGTATAATTTAAGCTAAGTAAAGGAATAATTTGATGTCTGTGGGACTCATAATCATCGCCCTGGTCGTTGTTTTTTTGATTTGGCTGGTTGCTACGTATAACGGCCTTATTCGTGCTAAGGCTCGCACCGAGGAAGCCTGGAGTGATATTAATGTACAGCTCAAGCGTCGTTATGATTTAATTCCAAACCTTGTGGAGACCGTTAAGGGCTATGCTACGCACGAGAGAGAGGCTTTCGAGAATGTGACCAAGGCGCGGGCAGCCGCGATGGGCGCTGGATCGCCGTCTGACAAGGCTGTGGCAGAAAACCAGCTTAGTGGTACGCTAAAAACCCTATTTGCCGTCGCTGAAGCTTATCCAGAGCTAAAAGCTAGTGAAAACTTTAAAGAGCTACAAGACGAGCTGACCGACACCGAAGACAAGATCCAAGCCTCGCGTCGCTTTTACAACGGCAATGCCCGCGACTTTAACATCAAGCTCGGTGTTTTTCCAACAAGCTTATTTGCTTCGGCTCTAGGCTTTAAGCCCCGTGACTTCTTTGAAGTCGAAAACCAGGCTGAAGTCGAGAAGCCGGTTGAGGTTAAGTTCTAAGACCTAGAGGCAAAATTATGTACAACCAGATCGATGCTAACAAGCAAAAAACGGTCTTTTTAATAGTCGGCTTCATCGTTTTCATTGCTCTAGTCGGCTACGTTATGTCCAGGGCGCTTGGCTCGCCAAGTTTCATTTGGTTTGCGTTAATTTTTGGCATAGTTTACGCCACTATCGGTTACTACGCCTCGGCTTCGGTGGCTCTGGCCTTAGCCGGCGCCAAACCCGTTAAAAAAGAAGACGCTCCCAAGTTGTACCGGATAGTGGAGAATCTCTCGATTACAGCCGGCTTGCCAATGCCGCAGGTTTACATTATCAACGATCCGTCGCCCAATGCTTTTGCGACCGGCCGCGACCCCAAGCACGCTGTGGTAGCGGCGACTAGCGGTTTGCTCGATATGATGGAAGATGAAGAGCTCGAAGGCGTCATCGCTCATGAGCTAAGTCACGTGGGCAATTACGATATCAGGGTTATGGCCTTGGTGATTGTACTGGTCACGATTATTTCAGTGGTTAGTGATTTATTCTTCCGTATGACTTGGTTCAGAGATGAAGATGAAGGCGGTAGTGGCGTATTCATGCTGGTCGCCTTGGCATTAAGTCTGCTATCACCGATTATTGCCACCCTGCTGCAGCTGGCCGTTTCGCGTAAACGTGAGTACTTAGCCGATGCCTCGGGAGCCCTGTTGACTCGTTATCCTGAGGGTCTGGTGGGGGCGCTCGAGAAAATCGACCAGTATAAACAGCCTATGCGCCGGGCCAGCAACACCACTGCCCACCTGTATTTTGCCAATCCTTTTCGGGGCAAGGCGGCTGGTTTTGTAGCTGGCTTGTTTAGTACTCATCCCCCAATCGCCGATCGCATTGCCAAGCTGCAACAAATGGAAGGCGGTGGGTCGTGAAACAAAAAGCGCCAGCTTTTTGGGGTTTGCTGACGGGCAGTCTAAGGGATTTTTGGCACGAGCGGCGCAGTTTAATGCTGGTCGCGGTCGTGGTCGCCCTACCCGTTGGCTTAATTAGTTTGCTCAGCCAAGACCCAGGCATCTTAGCCTATGGCTCTTTGGCAGCCGTTGTCATGAATCTGGCATTAATCTGGACTGTCGTAAGGTTGGGGAAGGGCCAGGCCGTCAAACTCAAAGAAGCCTACTACGAAGGTACCTCGGCCTTGGTGCGTTTCTTGTTGGTCGCTCTAGTTTTGGTAGCCAGTCTGCTGCCGTTTGTAATCGGTGCCACAGTCTTTAGCTCGGCCGTCAGTGATGTTACCGTTCAGGTTAGTTTGGCCGAAAAGCTACTAGTTGGCTTATTGTGGCTAATCTTGTCGATCCCGACGGTTCGCTGGCTGACACGCTACAGCTTCTCCCTGCTTCTAGCCAGCCAGCCAGGCACTACGCCAATACAGGCCCTGCGGCTGAGCAAGCAGCGTGCCCAAGGCCATGGCTGGGCGATATTTGGCCGGCTACTGGGTCTGACGCTATTTTTGGTTGCAGTTATATTTATTCCGACCATTGCCATCTATATCTTGATACCGCCGGTCTTTTCGTCATTTGTTCTGGCTGTGCTGCAGCTGGTCGTGACCTTGACGATTTTGCCGATCTTCTACGTCTTTCTGTACCGACTGTACGAGGGGTTGGCATGACCAAGGCCGAGGCCGCTGAGCGCATTGTGCTCTTGCGCGATCAAATCAATGATTATCGCTATCAATACCATGTTTTAAACAAGTCGATCATGTCCGAGGCGGCGGCCGATAGTTTAAAGCACGAGCTGAGCCAGCTAGAAGCCGAGCACCCCGAACTTGTTACCCCCGACTCGCCGACCCAGCGTGTAGCTGGCAAACCACTAGAAAAGTTTCAATCGGTGCCACACGTTGTGCCGATGCTCAGTCTTAATGATGTGTTTGACAAGTCGGAAGTGGAGGCTTGGCGCAACAGACTGGTAAAATTACTGCCCGATTTTGATGACCAGTTTTATGTTGAAATAAAGATGGACGGTTTGGCAGCCTCGGTAATTTATGAAAACGGCTTGCTTGTGCGCGGGCTCACCAGAGGTGACGGCTATAGCGGCGAGGACGTCACCGCCAACTTACGCACCATTGAGTCAATTCCGTTGAGCTTGCGTAAATCCAAAACCGTCCCAGCTGAAGTTTATAGCGGCCGCTTTGAGGCTAGGGGAGAGGTGCTGCTGTACAAGCAAGAGTTTAAGGTTCTTAACGAGACCAGAGCGGCCGCTGGCTTGCCTTTATTTGCTAATCCACGCAATACGGCGGCGGGTACTATCCGACAGCTAGACTCTAAACTAGTTGCCGTCCGCAAACTGCGCTTTCACGTCTACGGGCTAGCTACCGAGCTAGCAGGCATTGATACTCATGAAAAAGAACACAATCTGGCCGCCGAGCTGGGCCTAGTTGTTGAGTCGCATAGCCAGATAGTTAAAGGGGTAGCCGGCATAATGGCATTTGCTGAAGAATGGGCTGAAAAGCGCAAAGAACTGCCTTATGGTACTGACGGCTTGGTGGTCACTGTTAATCGTAATGATTGGTTTCGCCGTTTGGGTGTGGCCGGCAAGGCGCCACGCGGGTCGGTGGCTTATAAATTCCCGGCCGAGCAGGCCACTACCAGGGTCAAGGACATTCTGATATCGATCGGTCGCACCGGTGCCGCCACGCCCTTTGCCGTACTGGAGCCGACCGTAGTGGCTGGTAGCACTATTCAGATGGCAACCCTTCACAATGAAAGCGAGATCCATCGCAAAGATATTCGCGTTGGCGATACTGTCATTATTCAAAAAGCTGGTGACGTCATTCCGGAAGTCGTGGCCAGTCTGCCGAAGCTGCGCACTGGTGATGAAAAAGTATTTAAGATGCCGTCTAGCTGTCCAATTTGTGGCACGAAGCTGGTAAAAACTGATAAAGAAGCCGTCTGGCGCTGCCCGAACCAAAATTGCTATGCATTGGAGCGTGGCCGCATTATCCACTTTGGCTCAAAAGGTGCTTTTGACATCGAGGGTTTAGGTGAGCAGACGGTAGATGCCTTGCTTGATTCCAGGTTGATTGCCGATAGTGCTGATTTGTTTAACCTAACAATCGATGATGTGGCTGGTATGCCCCGGTTTGCGCAAAAATCGGCCGAGAACTTAGTTAACGCCATCCAAGAACGCAAAGATGTAGCTCTCGATCGCTATATTTACGGTCTTGGCATTCGTCATGTTGGCGCTCAAACTGCCTTGGATTTGGCAGAGTATTTTGGTAGTTTGGTTAAGTTTCGCAACTCTAATCTAGAAGAACTCCAAGACATTGAAGGCGTTGGCGTGGTCGTTGCCAAAAGCATTGCTGAGTGGCTGAGTGGCAAGCAAGGCCAAGAGTTATTAGAGAAACTGGATAAAGCAGGGGTAAGGCCGCGCCCAGTCAAGCGCATCGAAGGCAAGTTGAGCGGTCAAAGCTTCGTAATCACCGGTACACTCGAAATGGGGAGCCGTGAACAGGTAGGAGAACGCATAAAAGT
>DATIHE010000028.1:0-3997 GCA_035481015.1 Candidatus Nanoarchaeia archaeon | reverse complement strand
GCCCTTTTGCGGACCAATCAGCTGAAAACCGATTGGCAAGCCGGCTGAATCTTTGCCTGAAGGAATGCTAATCGCACAATTCCCAACCAGGTTAGTCGCAACAGTCATAACGTCAGTCAGATACATGCTGATCGGATCATGTGACTTAGATCCCAGCTTAAAAGCCGTTGTCGGAGAAGTTGGGCCGACCAGCAGATCGTACTTCTGAAATGCTTTCTCAAATTCTTGTATCAGCAGGGTCCGCACTTGCTGGGCCTTCTTGTAATAAGCATCGTAATAACCGCTCGAGAGCACATAAGTGCCGATCATGATGCGACGCTTAGCCTCATCACCAAAGCCTTGATCGCGGGTTAAGGCGTAGGTTTCTGCCAAAGTCTTCGCTTCAGGAGCGCTAAAACCGTATTTGATACCGTCATAACGTGCCAGGTTACTGCTAATTTCGGCTGGCACGATGATGTAGTAGCAAGCTAGAGCCAGTTCGACCGACGGCAGGCTGACCTCTTCGACGTGAGCGCCTGACGATTTGAGGCGATCAATGATCGATAAAGTATTGGCCTTAACATCCTCACCAATCCCCTCGCCCATATATTCCTTAATAATTCCAATCTTCAGACCACTCAAATCCCCTGCCAGGTGAGAATAATTGTCACCGCGTTCAATCGTTGTGGCATCAAGCGGGTCACGGCCTGCCATAATATCTAGCACCAGGGCAGCATCCTCCACGGTACGAGTCAATGGGCCGATAACATCTGTCGAGGAAGCCATGGCAATGACGCCGTTACGAGACACTAGGCCGTAAGTTGGCTTGAGCCCGACGACGCCACAAAAACTGGCCGGCAGGCGAATCGAACCGCCAGTGTCAGTGCCTAGCGCAAAACTGGCTAACCCCAAGGCTACTGCGGCCGCTGAACCACCAGACGAACCGCCAGGTACCCGGTCTTTGTCCCACGGGTTGCGAGTAGGGCCAAAATCACTGTTTTCGGTGCTAGAACCATGCGCAAAGGCATCTAGGTTGGCTTTGGCGACCAAGATTGCTCCCTCGGCTTCAAGCTTATCGATGGCAGTCGACTGATACGGGGCATGGAAGGGCTTCAGAATGTTGCTCGAAGCAGTCGTGTGAGTTTCAAAAGTCAGAAAATTATCCTTTGCGATGAAAGGAATTCCGGCTAATCTGCCTGTAAGTTTGCCGGCATCAACCTGTTTAGCGCGATCGAGAGCAGCTGGGCTCACTTCCAAGACAGCATTAAATTCACCCGAGGCCTTGATTGCACCTAAGGATTGCTGAACAAGCTCAACGGCCTTAAGACGGCCTTCGCTAATAGAGGCAGTTAATTCCGAAATTGGCCTTGTTAGATCGCTCATCCCAGTACCCGTCGAACTCTTATGTAGCCATCTTGCTGTTCAGGAGCGTTATGTAGCAGCTTTTCTCGGTCAGTTTCACCAGGTCGGACCTCGTCTTTACGAAAAACGTCGACTAGACCAGTAACTTGGTTAGTTTCTTCGACTTTTGATGTGTCGACATCTTTCAATTGCTCTACAAATTCGACGATTTGACTCAATTCTTGCGACATTTGATCGACTTCTTCTGGTGATAAGGCAATCTTGGCTAGTTCGGCAATGCGCTCGACTTCTTCGTGAGAAATTTTAGACATAGGCTGATTTTACAGTTTTTAGCTTGGCTTGACCATAATAGCTGTAAAGCCTCTTTTTTCTTGCGCTTGCATAATTTAATAAAATATAGTATAAATACGTCGTCAAGCTTGAGGATTCCTCGAGCAAGCAAACCGTTCATCGACTTCAAGGAGATGCTGTGCCCAAGCCCGTGGTAGCCGACCCGCTGCTGACTCCGGCCGAAGTTGCCAAGTTGTTCAACGTCACCCCCAAGACCGTCACACGCTGGGCTCGCGACGGCAAGTTCCACACCATCCGCACCTTGGGCGGCCATCGCCGCTTCCGAGCATCGGAAGTGACATACCTACTGAACAACACCACCGGCACCTAGCCAGCCTCAACCACAGCACCGTGCCGTCGACAAACGTGCCGAGGCCCCGAGTTTTACTCGGGGCCTCTCACTGTTTTGGAGCTGGAGCGCTAGCGGCTGGGGATGAAGCTAGGAGCTGTGATTCGCTGGGCGAACTCTGTTGCCTCATGCACAACGCGATAGCCCTGGTCGCTGCCTACCAACGTTAGTGGCGTCAAACGCCACCGGCAACGACGCAGCTGGTCAGCCAGGGGCTGACGCTTCTTGGGGTCGGCCTGGTCGAACACCAACTTCTTGGGCGAACTGAGCTCACCACCAAGGAAGGTGACTACGACGGCAGTGGCCGTCTGCTTGACGAAAAACACCCGCACGCCTTGGAGCACCTGTGGCGCCATTATCCACCTCCCTGTCGAAACTCCAGGTCACAGTGACCTCAGGGTCACTATATTCTTATTTAAGCATAAGCGCAATAATCAGTGGACGCAAACGAATAAACACAAACGGTAGGTCTGTACTGTGACAGGATTGGACCAGGCGGACAAGTTGCCTGCACCGTCGATAGCCTTGACGCCATATGTATGGTAACTGCTAGCAGCCAACCCGCCATCGGTAAGGGTATAAGTTGGCTCCGTTGTTGAGCCGACTTCTGTATTATCACGATAAACTTTGTAGCCGGCTACGCCACTCCTGTCATCGGTCGACCCGTTCCAGTTTAGGCGAATCTGGCTACTGCTTGCGGCCGCACCGGTTAAGCCGGTAGGGGCGGTCGGGGGCGTGGTGTCTTTAGGTGGCGTTGGCAAACCAGAGATAAAGTTGTCAAAACCCGAAGCAATGTTCCAGTGAGACGCTAGGTAGCTACCGGCTGGCGGATACGGATTGAAATAGTCATCGTTATTGCAGTCGTAACTTATATTGTTGCAGGCCTGATACCAGTTGGAATTTGAGCTGCCATCGGGGCCGTAGCACATGAATGAGTAGCCGTCGTTACAATGCCAGCCGGTCGTTGAATGGGGTGCGCTCTGCTGCACAGCTCCCAGACTGTGGCCGCTTTCGTGAGCCATGACTCCGCCGCCATCAATGCAGCCCAGATCAAGAGCATAGGTCGGTCCAACATTGTTACTGTTTTTGGGCAACAAACTGTCGTCGGGCATGATACCACTAACACCACCAACGCAGTTGGTATCAACGAACACCCAGTATTTGGCCAGAGTGCTAGTGAAGCCCTTGCTGCGAAGATCACTGACGATATCGCTGTAGTTGGTGCTAGAAGTGCTTAAGTTAACGTTATCAATACCACACCAGAACTTAAAGTTGACGTTTAAACCAAAGGCCAAACCTTCGTTGTGTATGTCGCCATTGGCATACTGCATGGTGTCGTTAATTTGGCTGGCCATGCTGCTGTAGCGGTTAGTTTGGCCGGCCGGATTGGCGTAGATTAAATGGTTATGGTAGTCACTCTGGCTGACGCAAGTCGGCGCCACTTTGCTGTAGCTCCAGCTGCTCGCCCCAGTGGTTTTGGCCGTCGGTGGCTTGGTCTGGCCCACCGTGTCCAAGCCATGCGTGAATGTGCTGAAGCCAGGCAGGTCGACACGGTAAAGGCCGTTGGCAATCTTGCAAACCTTACCAACCTCAGGTACTAAGTTAAGCGGCGCATTTGGCGCACAAGCTAGCTTGGAGACAATCGGCGTAGTGGCATAGGAATGGGCAAACACTAAAATTGCGATGACTGCTAAGCCGGCAACCAAAACACTGGCCGTCCCACCCTTAAACAATCGGCTTGGCAAAATGCCTGTCGAGTAAGTCGGCGTAGATTTTTTTGGCTTCGGCATATCTGTCGCAAGTTTACTCTTTGCGCTTATGCTTGGTCAAGCAGCCTCAGCAGGGCATTTTCGTCAATTTGCGACGTGCCTAGTTTCCCGGCCTTTGCCACCTTGCTAGCGCCGGGGTCGTCGCCGACCACCAGGTAGCTAGTTTCTTTGGTAACGGCGCTCTGGACTGTGCCCCCCAATACTTTTA
>DATIHE010000027.1:0-6629 GCA_035481015.1 Candidatus Nanoarchaeia archaeon | reverse complement strand
CAGTATCAGTTGTGCTGCCGGTACCCGATCCACTTTCGCCAACCACAAAGGCGTGTCGCTTAACCCCATCGACTACGTAGCCTTTACTGCTGTAGAACATATAAATAATTGAAACCACCGGACTCTTGGTAGTTAGGCGGTACGCCTTTTGGCCATTGATGGTAACCGATGTCACCGATTCTGCCTTAACCTGAGACGCGTCTAGCTGGCTAAGGGTTGTTTTCTTAAAGTCCTCTAGGCTAGTGTAGTTGCCGGGATCAAAACTTATGATCAGCTGGTCGTCACCCTTAGTAGCCTTGACGGAGCAGGGCGTATTGCTGGTGACTTGATACACGCTAGCTATATTTACTTTGAAGCACTCACCTGCTGCCACCACGCCGGAGCCAGGGGTCGGCGGCATAGCAGTTGTGGCCGCCGGTGAGTTGCCACTTTGAGTTGAGCTTTGAGTGGCTGTCTGCCCTTTGCTGTGACTGGCCACTAGAACTATGCCACCTATTACGCCGCCGAGAACCAGCACTCCTGCGGCAATAGCTAGTAGCAGCCATAAATGTTGTTGAAAAGCAAAGCGGATTCGGCTGTAAGTCCGTGACGGATCAGCTAATGGCTGTGACGAAGGCTTTGACGGTTCGTAGATGGCTGGGGTAATGGCGGGCGGTGGCATGACTGGTACGCTAACCGGATGTTCCTGAGGGTAAGCAGCCATGAATGGCTCGCGCGATTCGGTGCTAGCAGCTAATGAAGAGGCTGGTGATAGCTTAGCCATCGAGCCATTAACGGCGTCGATTGGCCAGCCCATTATTAATAGACCGGCTTTGATGGCCGTCGGATTTTGGCCAGCGCCCAAAGATTGTTTAACAAATTGATCGAGAGCAGCTTCATCAACCATTAGCATTATTTTAGCAGGTTGAGCCACTAGAAAGCGAAACCGCCCTAACTTGATGTGTCAGGGCGGTCGTTGATCGCTTGTTCGACGGTGTCATAGAAGACAAGGGCGGTCGCCAGACGTGTGTTGCCCAAAGAACGGGAGACAACCTTGCCACCGACCACCCTGATTTGACCACCAACACCATGAGCTCGCTTGTTGGCTGCAAACAGAACGCCCAAGCCAGTCGAGTCGAAGAAGTCGAGTCCTCTTAGGTCGACAACAACCATTGAGTTTTCTCTGCTAGCCTGATGGAGATCATGGCGAAATTCATACGCGGTATAGAGACACAGATCGCCGGTGACCCTCATTACCTGCCAGCCGTCTTCTCGCGTCGTTATCTCGATCAGGAGTTCGTTATTCATTGTCGCGCTTCCTTGGCAGGAAATACTCAAGCTCCCACTTGATGTTGTCCTGCGCTGGCTTTTCCAGATGGCCGAACGACTCGGTTTGAAAGATGCGGCGTCCCACCAGCTCCTGCAGAAACTGCCGGCGACCCCGAACGTAGCGAGCCAGACCGATGATCGGCACGAACTCGTCCATGATGTGGTGCGCGTACACTTCATATTGCAGCGGCGGACGTCCGACGATCGCCATGTCGACGTCGAGCATCAGTTGGGTGTCGGGGTCGTCGCTTGGCGTATGTTGGGCTGAGGCCTCGATCATGATGCTCGCACGACGCAGAAAGTCCGGCGCGAGACCAAGCATCAGGCCGATTTGGTACGACAACCCAGCACTGGCTCGCTCGTTAACACCTGGCTGTGCCAGTGGATCGTAGATGATGTCATGGAAGAACCACACCCACTCCACCAAGTTCGGCTCAAGCGCCGAGATCAAGGCCGGCTCAGCCAACCCCTCCCTCAAATGGCGGAGGGTATGGTGCCGACGATGCGGCTGGCTGTAGCACTGCTCGATGATGCCGTACAGCACTGCTGGATCACCGGTCAGGCCTAGCTGGTGCCAAAGAAATTCCCACTGCTGACGCAGGTTGCTCACATACCCTCCTCTCGAACTAGAATATCAACGTGCAGGCGGATTATACCTTTGCTTGGGCAAAAATAAAACCGCCTAAGCGGTAATGATTGCTGGTGGATCTGACAGGGCTCGAACCTGTGACCTCACGGATGTGAACCGTGCGCTCTAACCAGCTGAGCTACAGATCCTAATAGATAATTCCTGGTGGATCCTACAGGACTCGAACCTGTGACCTCCTCAACGTCAATGAGGCGCTCTAGCCAACTGAGCTAAGGATCCGGATTTTCAACCTAGGAACTATAGCCTAAACAAAGCTGTTTTTCAATCTGGCATATTGCGCTACACTAATACTCGTCCTATCCGAGAGTACAGGAGTAAGCCTGTGACCCTAGCCGAGTGGCTGAAAACCGAGCGAGCCCTCGAGGACAACGTCAGGCTGGCCCGTTCCAGCGACGACCGCCGCGAAGCCGAAGATGCATTGAAAGAATGGCGTCTTGCGACCCCGAAACCTGCGAAATGAGCTACCACATCCGTCAGCCAAATGTGCGTCGCCAAGGGTTGATCGTTAGATGGTCTTATCGGACAACCTCGGGCTTCGTCGACAGCGGCTGGGCCTTAACTGACAAAGGCGCTCATCGTAAGATCAGTCGCAACCACCGGCGTAAGAAGGCCGCAGTAAGGCGGGCAAGGTAACACTTGCCCGCCTAAACTTTTCCACCAAAATTCATTCCTCTCAAGCTTGCAGTAAACCAAGCCAAAACGCTACGCTATTTGTGCAATACACCAATAAATGAGGCGTGGTGCGGTGTTGAGTCAACATATTGCCGAAAAAATCCGTTCCAAGGTCGCCAGTCTCGTCAATCGCGAGCTAGCGGTCACGGACCCTTCTGGCCAAATTTTAACCAAACCACGCCAGGGCGAGAGCCTCGATTTAAACATTACTAGCTGGGCGATCCCCTTTAACTACGGCGGCAAGGTCGTCGGCTACATTGTGCTCGACCAGCGCATGAGTAACCAAGAAGAGATCACCCCGCTCATCCGCAGTATCGCCGAGCTAGTCATGCACCAGTCCGTCCTGATTGAGCAAATCCCCAAGCAAGAAGAGCGCCTCGACAAATTTATCTACGATATCCTGAACCGGCCACTGGGCGACGAACCATTGATGGCGGCCGAAGCCAGATTATTCGACATCGACTTATCACACCCGCGCATTGCCATCGTTATCTACATCGAAGACCCAGCCTTAACCTCGGCCACCAGCGACCCGTCGAGTGACAAGGAAATCCGAATCGCCCGCTACAAACGCGGCATTGACCGGGCGCTCAAAAGTTTTTATACCTCGAGCTTTGATAACATCGTCGCCTACATTGGTCAAAACAACTTTTGTATCCTCAAAGACCTAGCCTCAAACGGCGAACTCCAAGAGTCGCTCGACGCCTTTAAGAAGTCGATCAATACCATCTACGAAATCATTAAATCTGAGCTCAAACTGCCAACCACCATGGGCGTCGGCAACTACCACCCTGATTTGGCCGGCCTGCGCACCAGCTACAACGAGGCTACCAGCGCGATCGAACTGGGCGCCCAAATGTGGGGCCGCGACCGCATTTACCGCATCGACGATTTTGGCGTCGTCGCCCCGCTGCTGTCTGGAGTTGATGAAAACAACATTTACTTTAGCCGCGAACTCTTGGAGCGGCTGGGCGAGAATGCTGAAATCATTCAGACGCTGGAGGCTTTCTTTAACTACGATATGTCGCTCACCCGAACCGCTGAAGAGCTAAAGATTCACCGCAACACCTTGGTTTATCGACTCGATCGGATCGCTGAAACGCTGGGTCTCGACCCCCGGGCCTTTGATGATGCCGTTCAAATAAAACTCGCTATATTGTTTACCAGATTTGTAGAAAACCGTCATGCAAGTCTCTAAAGAGCTGGCCAAACAGATCCAAACCAAGGCCCGGGCAATTTTGGACCGCGAAGTGCTGATCGCCGGGACCGACGGGTCAGTGTTGGCCGGGTCTGATGGTATCGGCGAATTTATCCCCGACGCACTCAAAGCCTGCCAAGAAGGCCGCCAGGTCGAAGGACACCTCGGCACCAACAGCGTCGTTTGGGTGCCGTTTGTCTACGAATACCAGACCATCGGTGTTTTTGGGGTTATCACTTCGACTGGCCAGATCACGCCCGAGGCCATCAGCCTGCTGCAAGGCCTCGCTGAGGTCATCGTTCACCAGTACTACCTGCTTGATAAAGTCCAATCGACCGAAACTGTCCGCGCCCAGTTTTTAGGTGAGTTCTTAACTGCCTCTAGCATCGACACAGAGGCTATTTACCGACAGTCCGACATTATGCAGCTTAATCTGCGATCGCCGCAAGCTGTCATACTAGCTCGGCTTGAAGGCTTTGAATCTAGTCTGCACGCCTCGGCCTCGCACTTGTCGATCGAAGAGCAGCGGTTGGAGCTATCACACGCCACCGAAAAAATTATCAATACCATCCGCGAAGGCTTTCAAAACTACCAAGACAACATTGCCAGCTACCTAGGTCATGATACCTTCGTTATCTTAAAAGGGATTGGCGGCAGCAGCCCAAACACCCTTAATACAATTCGTTTTCTGAACGAAAAGGGTCAGTACCTATTTGAGCTGCTAAGTAAAAACCACAACGACAAAGTAACGATTGGCGTTGGTCAGTATTATCCCGATTTAGGCGGCTTGCGTAAGAGTTTTCAAGACGCCAAGCTGGCGTTGGAAGTCGGCTTAAAAGTTTGGGGGCCGGGTCGGGTTTATCACATCAAACAGGTGGGGATGTTTGTGACGTTGGCCAACATCTCGCAAGACCGCAAGGCCGAACTGGCTCACCAGATACTGCACCCTCTCTTGCGCGACCAGCAGCTATACAAGACCGTACGAGCATTCTTAACTTCGGGCTTGAATCTGACCGAAACCGCCAAGCAACTGCACGTCCATCGCAACACTCTAATTTACCGGCTCGATAAAACCAAGAAGCTGATTGCCCTCGATCCACGACACTTCGATGATGCCCTACAGATCAAGCTAGGTCTGATGTTTTACCAACCAGCTTAAATCTAAAACGGCGATTGTCACAAAAAAGCTAAAGCTCCCCCCGCTATTTTTGGCAGATTGCAGGTTTGTCTGCCAGACTTTAAGTTATAAATTAGTGGTCATGGATTTTAACTAGATAGCTCAGATAACTCGCCTATCGAAGCTATCTTTTGTTTTTTGTAAGGAGACTGCATGACTCACGAACAAGAAGAATATATCTTTTACGAAGAGATCGGCACGGGCGAAGAGGTTGCTGAAGAAACCGAAGAAGCTACCACGCCGCATCTCAATGAGGAAGACGTTTACAAGCTGACACAGGACATCAACGATCAAGATGTACGCTTCGAGGAGCAGCTCGACCGTCAACTGGACGAAGAAATCGGCGAAGACGAGGAATAATTTCATCAATGGTTGAAGGCCGGTCACCCTTACGAGCGACCGGCCTTCTTGTTCATTACGCGGCCAGATCGGCTCGGTACAGCCTGTCAGCGGTCAGGTAATTCAGCACCCGGCGGTGCTGGCGTCGGGTGATCAGACAATGCCGTCGCAAGATGTCCAGTACTTCGACGACGTTGGTAACAGTCAGCACACGGAGCCCGTTGTTCTTCATGAACTCCAGGCCGCCGAGCTGCCAGTCGATCAGAACGACAAGTGCCCAGACGGTCCAGTCTGCATCATTGCTGAGCTGAACTGCCTCGAGTTTCGACCCACCGTGCGAGATGACATCATCGAAGAGACCAAGCACTCGAGCGGGATGAATGGGCGGATCAATGTGGCTGATATGCCGCTTGTCGCCGCTGCCCTCTTTCTTCATCGGAACGCAGCGAACACCCAATCTTCGACTCGCCTTGCGAGCGATCGGCACGCCAGCGTTAGGAATTCCGGCGATGGCGTCGATCAGCAGACGCGTCGCGTCCACCTCGTCGCACATCAGCTCGACTACTAAATCGAGCAGATGCTCGCTCAACGCGCCGCCCCCGTAAGTGAGGACCTCGGGCGTGCGGATCTGGAACTTCATCGGCGCCCGCGGCGCACGGGGGTGGGTTTGATGGAACTTGAACTTGAAGCCGTGGCGATACCAAGGCGCAAATTGGATAGCACCACAGGCCCACAGCTCCAAGATCAGCTGCTCTTTCTTGTCGAGCTTGCTCCTTCGGTCCACTAGATCAGGTCCGGAATCTTGTCATCGATCTTGATCGATAGCGCCAAGATGATGTCGTCGATGCTCGCTTGGCGCCACTCTTTCTTGAGAACCCTGCCCTTGCGGGCTCGATGGAAGAACTCCTTTAGTAGGTCTTCAGTGTTCATAAATCGTAGGTCCACGACTGTCCTTTCAACGTACAAGCAAACTTTTAGCGGCAAATGCCGCTTGGGATTAATTTTAACAGATTGAAAAAGAAAGACTTGACTTGTTCGGGTTTTGTTCGGTATACTCGAGTCAGAGGGTGAAGTTAAACAAGGAGCCTGTTATGGCAGGGACACAACAAAAACAAGCGCATTCGTCGATAGCCGACTTGCGTGTGTATCAACTAGCCCTATCTCTCGAAGAGAAGGTCTACAAACTAGTTAGCGGATTGCCAACCAAGCAGTTCGAACTGGGTAACGACTTGCGCCGGGCATCAGCTGGCGTTGCCCATCACATCTTTGACGCCCACCGGCACTAC
>DATIHE010000026.1:0-30176 GCA_035481015.1 Candidatus Nanoarchaeia archaeon | reverse complement strand
CAGTCACAACAAGTCGCCGCGGAACGCATGAAGTCAGTAGCCGGCGGACTGGGCTTGCCAGGACTGTAGGAGAGATTTTTTGCAGATAATCCCCGAATCAGTCGCTAAGCTGATCGAAGAATTTTCTAAGCTACCCGGAGTCGGGCCACGTTCGGCCGAGCGGCTGACTTTTTATTTGCTGCGTGGCGACCAGGCTGCCGCGGAGCGCTTAGGCATGGCTGTCCAAGATCTGCATACCCACGTCCAGCAATGCCAGATTTGTTTTAATCTAAGTGACGAAGCCACTTGTGTTGTCTGTCAGCAGTCAGATCGTGACGGCGAGGTGGTGGCTGTGGTTGAAGAGCCGCTCGACGTGGTGGCGATTGAGAAGACCGGCTTATACAAAGGGCTATACCATGTGCTAGGCGGCGTGATTTCGCCGATTGATGGTATTGGTCCCGACCGGCTACAAATTGATAGTTTACAGAAACGCATTGCCGACAAGCATATTCAAGAGGTGATTCTAGCTACCAACCCATCAACCGAAGGCGAGACGACGGCTATGTATATTAGGCGGCAGCTGCAAGGCATGCCGGTTAAAATCACCCGACTTGCGCGTGGCCTGCCGGTCGGCGGCGACCTGGAGTATGCCGACCAAATCACCCTGGGCAGAGCCCTCGAAGGCAGGCAGGTATTTTGAGCCTCCAATTCGAATCCCTACACAATCACACCAAGGACTCTGATGGCCACGAAAGCCACTTGGAATTATTAGACAGCGCCGAGAAGTACGATATCGGCGTAGTGGCCTTCACCGACCACGACCAGCTCCCCGACGCTGAAACATTAAAACAGCTGAGGACATACCAGGGACCGGTGCGCTGGCTAGTCGGCATCGAGCTCTCCTCTGACCTGCCAAAGGAAATTACCGAGCAAGAAGGGGCGCATGCTGCATTACATGTTCTGGGCTTATTTATTGACCCTACCAACCAGGCCATTTTAGACCGCTGCCAAGAACTAGCCGCTAGCCGGATTCGACGGATGAAGCACTTTGTAGTCCATTTAACTGGACTAGGCTTCAAATTAACCGAGGCCGACTGTCTAGAGTTTTCCGGTAATGATTTCGTTGGTTCGCCTCATATCGTCAAGGCCATCGAAAAATACCCCGAGAACCACAAGTTAATGCAAAAAATGATGGACGATATGAAGGCAGCTGGCGAAAAGGACGAGAACCTTAAATTCTTATATGACCGCATGATCAAGGAAGGCCCGCGCGGCTATCCCTATGTGTTGTTTATGAAGAAAAGCTCTTTCATTTCGATGCCGCCGGCTGATTTTGGCGGCGCCTTGCTCGATTTAGACGCTAACGTCGAACTTATTAGACAGGCTGGGGGAGTGGCGGTGCTGGCACACTGGTGGTTCGACCAAAATAAGCTACCAACCAGCAAACTCGAAGAGCTATTGTCTAGCGGCCGGCTGGATGGTATCGAGACTGACGTAGTTAATATGATTACTGAGCGCGACGTTGAGGCCGAGTCGCTGTTTTTGCGTCAGCTGGCCGGACGACATGAGCGCTTGCAGACTATTGGCTCTGACGCACACGACGCGGCCGACCTGGCGCACTTTGCCAAATCTGACGCCGCCAAGCGCTCTATTGGCCAGACTGAGCGACTGATTCAAGCGGCCAAGCCCAATTTGCGGTACACTAGTCTAATACCATGAAACTTTTTAACACTGCCAGCAAAAAACTCGAGGAATTAAAGCCGATCAAAACTGGCCAGGTTTCACTTTATACCTGTGGCCCGACCGTCTACGATTACGCCCATATTGGCAACCTCCGCAACGCCGTCTTTAACGACACTTTGCGCCGGGTGATTAAATTAGCCGGCTACAAACTAAACCACGTCATGAACGTCACCGATGTTGGGCATTTGGTTAGTGACGCCGACGAGGGCGAGGACAAGCTTGAGACGGGTGCCGAACGAGAAGGCAAGACGGTCTGGGAGGTTGCTGAGTTTTACACCAAGAAATACGTCGAAGATACCGAGCGACTAAATGTACTGCCCCCCGGCAAGTTTATTAAAGCCACTGATCGCATTGCCGACCAAATCGAGCTTGTTAAATTGCTGATCGACAAAGGCTACGCCTACAAGACCAAGCAAGCCATTTATTTTGACGTTACTAAGCTGGATGACTATGGCAAGCTAAGCGGGCAGTCTTTGGATGAAAAGCTGCAAGGCGCCCGCGATGAAGTCGTCACCGACTCAGCCAAGAAACACCCCTTTGACTTTGCAGTTTGGTTCTTTACGGTCGGCCACTTTAAAGACCACACGATGCACTGGCCCTCCCCATGGGGAGAAGGTTTCCCGGGTTGGCACACCGAGTGCTCAGCCATTATCCACGCCACTCTAGGCGAGCCGATCGACATTCACACCGGTGGCATCGACCACATCGGTACCCACCACACCAACGAGATCGCCCAAAGCGAGGCGGCCTATGGTAAAGAGCTGGCACACATCTGGCTGCACAACGAGTTCTTGCTGGTTGATGGTCAAAAAATGAGTAAGTCGCTTGGCAATCTGTATACACTCGAGCAGTTAGAAGAAAAAGGTTACTCGGCGATGGCCCTGAAGATCTTGATGCTGCAAGCTCATTATCGTTCAGAGCTCAACTTTACCTGGCAATCACTGCGAGCAGCCGAAAACACCTACAAAGGTATTAATAGCTTCTTTTCACGCCTCGCCGGGTTAGAGAATCTGCCCAGCGGGAGCAGCAGCGACATAACAACCCTAGTTTCTACTTCAACTGAGGAATTTGATAATAGACTGCTTAACGATTTAGATACCCCTGGCGGATTGGCCGTTATGTTTAAAACTATTAAGGAAGTCGAAAAATTTGGCGCCGAAAACCTGAAGTCAGATGATGCAGCGGGCCTGCTGGAATTCTTTGCCCATGTCAGAGAGGTACTAGGCATAACGGCTAAAATCAACATCGAGCTAGCCGCCAAGACCCAGGCCGAAGCCAACGTTATTATCGAAGCATCGCAACTGACCAATAAACAAAAGTCTCTAGTCGAACAACGTGAACGAGCGCGCCAAGACAAGGACTTCGAAGGCGCCGACAAGCTCCGCAAACAACTGCTTGCCCAAGGTATCGAGCTAGAAGATACGGCTGATGGACCGCGCTGGCGACGAATTAACCCGCGCGTCGATGGCTAGCCAAGTAATCCTTAATTAGAATCTGCAGACAACCGCCGACTGGCACAGCGATCAAAGCCCCGAGGATGCCGGCAAACGAAGCTCCCAACAGGATGCTCATCAAAATCAAAAGAGGCGACAGATCGATGGTTTTTCCCAATACTAGAGGGTGTAAAAAGTTGCCTTTAACGTGTTGATAAACCAAGAAGAAAACTGTCATGGCAACTGCGGCGTCGAACGCCGAATTTAGCAAGCAAACCAGACCAACAATAACTGCGCCAATAATGGCGCCGATCAGCGGCACCAGCTCTAGCACGCCAACAACAACAGCTAGCGGAATGGCAAACGGGATACGGAAGGCAAACAACAGTAGGACTACCAGCGAGGCGGCTAGCAGGGCAAACAACAAGTTAACTGTGACATATTTGGCAATCACCTGGTACATTTCATCGGCTAGTTTTTGCTGATGAGCACGCTTGGTTTTGTCCTGGAACTGCCAAAAACGCTTCAGCCAAATCGGTCCTTCGATCAGCATAAACAGAGTCAGCGTAAAGACGGTTAATACCGACACTAGGCTACTGAAAAACTTCTGGACCAGGTTGAGCACCGACGCGCCGCGGCTAAATAATAGCGACTGCAATGCCCCGTTGGGGTTGGTTCTGAGCTTGTCGACCACCCCAGACTGGACTTGCAATTGACCAGCTAGGCTGTTGGAGCTCTCGAGTCGGTTGGCATACGAAGGCAAGTCGTGCGCCAAGGCATTAGTTTGGGCGACCAGCGGCGGTAAAACCGCCGATAACATTAGCCCGATGGCAATAAGTAAACAGAAATAAATTAACAGTACGGCCAAGGGTCGTTTTTGACGTGGCATACGTGGCGTCAAGCGTTCTATCAGGGGATTTATAGCTATAGCCAGGAAAAATGAGATACCCACCAAAACTAATTCGTGACGCAAAACGAAGGCTACGTAAATCGCCGCAAAAAAGCCGGCGGTTACGGCCAGGATGCGCAGAATCGTTCGGTTGCTAATGTTATTCATATTCATTGGTTATTTTATATAATATTTAGCCTAAATTGTAAAGCAATCAGCTTTAACGTCAACTATGCCGCTATAATTAAGCGCAAGGAGGCAGGATGGCGAAATACGTGGCCTTGCTGCGGGCGATCAATGTTGGTGGCCACAGCATTATCAAAATGAGTGATTTGCGCGAATTGTGCACAACACTTGGTTTACAGAACATCAGTACCTATATTCAAACTGGCAACATCATCTTTGAATCCGAGCTTAGCTCAACCGACCTCAAGCAGCTGCTAGAGGACAAGCTTACTGATCAGCTTGACTATAAAATCGTGGCTTTTATTAAAACTCCAAAACAGCTACGGGCTATAGTCGACAATAATCCGTTTAGCGGCAAGGAATTGGGCGAAGACTATAAACGGTATGTAACTTTTCTGGCCGGTGAGCTGACTGACTCCGCTGGCCAATTATTGGCCGAGCGAAGCGACGACTATGTAACCTACCACCCCGGCGTGCAAATTATCTACACCAGCTTGCGCAAAGACTCCCCCAAGCCAGTATTCGACAACCATCTGGTCGAAAAGATCATCGGCCACGATGCTACCACTAGAAACTGGCAGGTGGTCCAAAAGCTGGCCGAACTCGCGACCATTTAGCGGTAGGCCGTCTGACCCAGTAACTCATCGAGCGTTACAAAGCTATAACCCTGAGACTGTAGTTGTTGAATAATTTCCGGCAGAGCAGCGACGACATTATCGCGTTTAGCACCGGCTTTATTTTCTTGACCGTCATGCAGCACGATAATACCACCAGGTCTGGCGTGTTTGACGATGTTTTGAGTGATTCGATCTGGTGACAGCCCCCAGTAGTCAGTTGTCATATCATCCCAGGTCACCACGGTGTAGCCGGCCTTGACAATAGCTCGTCCACCCCAAAAAGTCCTAAAGCCAAACGGCGGTCGGTAAAAGTGAGGTTTAACGCCAGTCGCTTGATAAATTTCCTGCTGGCCGTCGTCAACATTTTTTAGAATACGCCTGGTCGAGCCAACCATAAAGTAGCTATGGCTATCGCTGTGATTGCCGATGACATGCCCGTCTTGCAAGACACGTTTAGCGACATCGGGGTGACGGGCAACATTGTCGCCAACCATAAAGAAGGTAGCCTTAACCTTATTTTGCGCCAGCACTGACAGCACCTGATCTGTCGCTGGCTCGCTGGGCCCGTCGTCAAAAGTAAGGGCAATGACTTTTTTGTCGGTTTTAGCCCGATCGATCGAGTAAATACTAAAACGCGGGTCGAAGCTCAGATAAACCGCTAGGCCAACAATAATAATGACGCTTGCTAGTAGCACGGGACGCTTAATAATTCTCCTGGTTATATCAAAAGGCTTTTCGCGCACCGTGGCAAGCCCCTTCAGGTAAGGCCTTTTGAAAAACACGGCTGATACATAGCTGGAAAGTACATACTTCCAGGTGGTGCCAAAGAAACCTTCGCCGAAGCGGCGCGCCGAAGTGGCGACCCTGATACTGTTATCGACCTTCAGTTTGTAGCCAGCTCGCCGCAAACGATTCGACAAATCAACATCTTCGAAAGTGGTAAATTTAGGGTCAAAACCGCCAACCGCATCATAAGCCTCACGGCGAACGGCGAAGTTGGCACCCGAAAAATGGCCGCCACTCAAGCGGTCCAAAAAGATGGCTAATGGTAGTAGTAACCTGGCGGTGCGCTTGGCAATGGTATTTACGGTGGTATATTCAAAGGCCATGATTAGCCCAGCCACCCGCTTGCGCTGAAAGTGCCTGGCGATGTTTGTCAGCCAGTCTGGGGGCACAACACAATCTGCGTCGGTCGAAACCAATATCTCGCCGCGTGCGGCTTTAAAACCAGCTATGCGGGCAAACACCGGCCCCTGGTGGTCGGTTTCACTAATAACCCGCGCACCGTAAAGCTTGGCAATGCCGGCGGTGCGATCACTAGAGCCGTTATCGACAACGATTACCTCGTAGGTACCTTTGTAATCTTGCTCCTCGATCGACTCCAAGCACAACGTCAACAAAGTCGCTTCGTTGTATGCGGGGATAATGATGGAAATCTTGGGTGCTTCGTCTGGCATCTTGCTTGGTTTAATAATACCGCAACCTAGACAGATTGAGTGACGGTTTGGCTTAAATCAGCTAAAATATATCAGTTATTCCTAGCAAGCTGAACATAAGCGTATTATGTAGGCTGAAGCGAGACTTCGACGATGGGGCGTGGCCAAGTGGTAAGGCAACGGATTTTGGTTCCGTCATTCGTAGGTTCGAATCCTACCGCCCCAGCCAAAGTACTTATGCTTAATTCGTTATATAATTATCCTATGAGCACTAGGCGATCCAATCTAGTAAGAATGGATAATATCGGCATCGTTGTTGAGTCTCTCGACAAGGCTATTGCTTTCTTTTCAGAACTTGGGCTGCAGCTCGAAGGTCGTACTATTGTGCAAGGCGAATGGGCTGGCAAGGTTACAGGGTTAGGCAATCAGGAAGTAGAAGTTGCCATGATGGTTACGCCTGACGGCAATAGTCGCATCGAATTATCCCGTTTTATCACTCCACCGGTAATTGCCGACCATCGAAATGCCCCAGTGAATGCTTTAGGATACTTACGAGCTATGTTTACAGTTGAAGATATAGATAATACGGTATCTCGGCTAAAAAAACATGGGGCAGAGCTCATTGGGGAGATCGTAAAGTATGAGAACCTTTACCGCCTGTGTTATATGCGAGGACCAGAACAGATTCTTGTCGGATTGGCAGAGGAACTCAAAAGCTAAAACGGTATAGTTTGAAAATCCGACCGGCAACACCCAGAATGTATAATGGTAAAAAGTAGGAGTCGTCAAATGAGTAAAATGAATCCGGTAGTACATTTCGAGATGGGGTATAACGATCAAGCTCGCATGGTTAAGTTTTATGAGACAGCCTTTGGCTGGAAGGCCCAGCCGATGGGCGAGGAGATGGGTAATTATGTAGTCGCTCAGACCACAGAAACCGATGCAGATGGTATGGTGCAGACCAAAGGCGCCATCAATGGCGGCTTCTATGAAAAAAACGACGACCCTTTGAGCCAACCTCCGTCAGTTGTAATTTCAGTTGACGACATCAAGGTGGCAATGAAAGCCGTGGAAGATGCCGGCGGTAAAATCCTCGGGGGACTGAACGAAAAACGCGAGCACACAATGGAGCCACAAATGATCCCTGGCGTCGGCTTATGGATATCGGCCATGGACACCGAGGATAATCGTTTTTCCATTTTACAGGCCCAGACCTAAACCTAATTAGAACTTTCGCCAATCACATTGCTCGCCCGCTAACCTATGCTGGGGATAATTTACATAAGGACGACAGCATGGAGAAAAAGAGCTTTAATACCCCCGACGAAACTATGACTCCACCAAAAATGAAGGTCGAGATCGTGGAGGTTGGCGGTGGAACAATAATGCATGCCAAATTTGAGCCAGGCTGGAAATGGTCGGTCGACTTAAAACCAGTTGTCGGCACCGATACCTGCCCTAATCACCACGTTCTGATTGGCCTGTCAGGTCATCTGAAAGTCGTGTTGAATGATGGAAGTGAGATAGAGGCCGGTCCTGATGAAGTAGTCGATGTTCCGGCTGGACACGACGCTTGGGTGGTGGGCGATGAGGCCTATGTGGCGATTGATGTTGCCGGCGCGAATTACCCGCAAGCAGACTAGCACTGCCTAGATCCGGTTAGCTAAACGATAACGTCCTTGTGCGCGAACCAAAACAAACCGGCCAAGGTAGCAAATACAATTACGGCGTTAAAGACGATGTAAGACGCCGAATTAGTTTGGTTGTTTATTAGCACTTCTGCCGCGTTGAAAAAGTGGAACAACGAGATCAACCGTAGCCAGCTAAACTTGCTGGAAATGCCAGCAATGATATTGGCCACATACATCACCATGAGTATCCCGCCTAAAGCCAAGTAAACATGGCCTTTTTCGTTGAAGACCGTCGAAAACAACATGCCTAGACTGTATAGCGACCAACTAAACAACAGACATAACACCGACAGACTGGCGAAGTTGGCCGAGTTGTGGGCGATATGAAAGGCTTGAGCAATCGGGATGCCACTAAAAACAGTGACGGCGACAAATATAATAAGCGCTGTTAGTCCGGCCAGGTACTTGGATAAAAAGATGTTATAGCGGGAGATTGGCAGCGACAGCACCGTGCCCAGAGTGCCTTTTTCGGTTTCACCGGCAATCGATTGACCGGCGCGCGCAGCGACAAAGGTAATCATTAGAATCGGCCAAGTGATACCAAATAGCTCTAGCGACAAATACTTTTCAAGTGTGTCAAAGCTGATCTGGCTGACGCCGAAAGCCCTGACAGCCGGGCCTAGCCCCTCCAAAACCTTCGACAAGGCCGCCGACTGAGCCTGAATAGAAGGGTAGATGCCAATATACATCCACAACAAGCCAAAGACGACTAAGCAGTAGACCAAAAGGGAAGTACGTTTGGCCAAAAACTCCTTTTTGATAATCGACATCATGACGGGCCTCGGTAGTATTCCATAAAGATCTCTTCTAATGGTGCGTGAGCTATCTCAACATCAGCCAGCTCGTAGGCTGCTAGTTTAGCGATGACCGGATTTATATCGCCGCGCACCTTCAAGACCACATGCCCATTGGCAGAGCTGATCGTCTCAGCGCCAACGATTTTTAAATCAGCAGGCTTTTTGTCGCCACGAAAAGAAGCGGTAACTATATGAACGTTCATAGCCAGTATCTCGCTCATACTCTTGGAAGCTACGATCTCGCCGGCTCGCAAAACTCCGACATTACTGCAAATATGCTCCACTTCGGCCAGGTTGTGCGATGACAAAAAAACCGTACCACCGCCGGCCACATATTCTTTTAGGATGGCATATATCTCGTGCTGCAGCAGCGGATCAAGACCACGGGTCGGCTCGTCCAGTATCAACAGCTTTGGATCGCCCAGCAGCGCCAAGATCAAGCCAACTTTCTGCTTATTGCCTGTAGAAAGGTGCCTTACTTGTTTTCTGGGATCGAGATCAAGCCGCTTTACCAGCTTGTCGACATTGGCGGCACCGCGAATAGAGGTGACGAAGTTTATATGATCACGGGTGGTCCATTTTTCGTATAACTGGTTGTCGGCCGGCAAAAAGCCAATCAACTTTTTGACCGCCACGGAGTTTTTCTGGGCGTCACTGTCAAGAACTTTGATCTCGCCGCCGTCGGGTCGCATAAAGTCCATGATGCACCGGATGGTAGTGGTCTTCCCAGCGCCATTCGGTCCCAAAAAGCCATAAATTTCGCCGGCTTCGACGGTCAGCGAAACTCCGCGTAAGGCGGGTTTGTTACCGTAGCTCTTTTTTAATTTCGAGATAGCGAGGGCATTCAAACCGAGCCTCAACATTAGTTCAATACTAATATCTTCTCTGCCAAGCGAAAAAGCAATGACAGGCGGGCGACATGCTAAACTAGGCTTAATATGGACTCACATCCCAAAGTTAGGCATCCCAAAGAGGTACTCAAGGAAAAACGAGCTCAAGAATCGCCGCTACTCAGGCTAAACGACAGTGTGTTGGAATGGATAACATCACATATTTTAGCCTCGGTGATATTCTTCGATCTGGCCTTGATCGTGCCATTACTAGCCATTCCGGCCCCGGAAGGCTTTAAGATCACTCTGGGCGTGATCTCGGGCAGCTGGATCCAGCTATGGGCGCTGCCGGCGCTGCAGCGCAGCCAAAATAAAACGCAGGCACAAAACGATGCTAAAGCTGAGGTCGACCACCAAACTCTGACCTATATATCCAATCTGCAAGATGAGCAGCTAGAGATTTTACACGAATTGCAAAAGCTAAATAAAGACAAACCGTAACAACCTCTGGTCGCCACTTGAAAAAGTATAATTAAGAACAAGGAGCAAGATGGATAGGAAAAGCTTGGTTATCGGCGTCGCAGTACTGGCATTAATCGGTGCTTTTGTTGTGCTTAAGCCGAAACCTAAGACGCAAACTACGCCGCAACAAACCGTACAGCAGAAAACGTTTACGCTCGAGATTAAGGACAAAAAACTGATTTCAGGCCCCGAAACCATTCAGGTCAATCAAGGCGATGAGGTCACGATAAAAATTACGCTCGATGCAACTGACGAAGTCCATTTGCACGGCTACGACAAGTCAGTCGAGCTAGAGCCGAACCAGCCGGGCGAGATAAAATTCACAGCCGACACCAGCGGGCGCTTTCCGTTCGAGCTAGAAGGTTCCAAAACAGAGTTAGGGGCGGTAGAAGTTGCGCCTAAGTAAGCAGACCAGCCTGTGGACCTTATTAACCGTTCTGGCCGCTCTGGTACCACAGGCTGCGTCGGCCCATGCTTTTGGCCAGACCTATACACTACCGGTGCCGCTATGGCTATTTATGTATGGCGCGGCGGCGGCGGTAATAGTATCGTTCCTAATTATCGGCTTGGCGGTCAACAAAAAGCCGACAGGACAAGGTTATACTACGACCGATTTGGTGAGCAGTTTAGCCAGCTCGCATTGGGCCGTACAGGTCCTGCAAATCCTTAGCGTTTTACTGTTCGTACTAACCATTATTGCCGGGTTCATTGGCGTGCAGCAGCCGTATCTAAACTTTAACGTGCCATTTTTCTGGATAATATTCATGCTTGGCCTAACCTACTTAATCGCTATCATCGGCAACATTTGGCCGATCATTAATCCCCTACAGATAGGCGTCGGGTGGCTAGAGCGCCTAACCGGCAGGCACTTTACGGGGGTTGAGCCGTATCCAGCCAAAACGCTGGGTTATTGGCCAGCGCTGGCCACTTATTACATTATCGTCTGGCTCGAGCTGTTTTCTGGCGGAGCGGGGATCGTGCCACGCAACCTTTCGGTACTACTACTTAGCTACGGGCTTATAACTATTGCCTTTGCTTATTGGTACGGCCGTCAGGCATGGTTCAAATATGGTGAATTCTTTAGCGTATTTTTTGGCCTGGTGAGTAAAGTGGCGCCGCTTGAGTACCAAGGCGGCAAGATAAAACTGCGACTGCCATTTGTCGGCCTGCTCAAAGACAGTGCCGATCACTTTAGCCTTGTGGTTTTCATAATGTTTATGTTGTCATCGACCGGCTTCGACGGGCTAAAAGAAACCTCGACGTGGGGGCGATTTGTGGCCTCCCTGCCAGTATGGTTACACGGCAAGACGCAGCTGCTAGATTCTACATTCCTAGCCCTGTCGCCATTCGTATTATTGACCCTCTACTGGTGTTTTATTTGGCTGATGCGGCGCGTCACCAGCGCCAAAGAGACAACCGGCCAGCTAGCTAAGGTCTTTGCCTTCTCATTAGTGCCTATAGCCGTTGTCTATAACGTAGCTCACTACTTCACGCTGCTGCTCGTGCAGGGCCAAAGCATTATACGACCGCTGTCTGATCCATTTGGCTTTGGCTGGAACTTGTTTGGCACCGCTGGCTACAAATTGAATATCGGCATCATCGGCGCGGCAACAGTTTGGTACAGCCAAGTTGCCCTAATCGTCATCGGCCACATGGCGGCGGTATACGTGGCGCACATTGAGGCGCTAAAGATATATCCGAATACTAAAAAAGCGCTGGTTAGCCAATATCCAATGTTGGGTTTAATGGTTTTATATACCATGCTGAGCCTGTGGATAATCGCACAGCCGATAGCTGTGGCGCCAAGCGCATTGCCCCAAACCCGTATTCTGCGTACTCAGTAGCGCTAGCTTCTTTTTGCCAGTTCCAAGAAGCCGAATAAAATACCACCACCTACAACGACAGCAGCGATTAGCCAAACAGGCTTAGGCCGATCACGATGGGATGAAGTAGGAGAGACCAGAACAGTTAACCCCTGAATGTCAAAGGACTGCAGGGCGTTGTTACCGTTATCGACCTCAAAAGCAGCATCGGCAGTCAAACCGTTAGAGTCTTCCAGGTGCAGCATAGGGAAGAGCCGGAATTCCTTGCCTTCAAACTGATGGGTCACTACCTGGCCTTCGGCGCTCTGGCCATCGCCAAACTTCCATTGGTACTTGGTAATTTTGGACGATTTGTCCGCCTCGGCAACAGCCTCAAAAGTAGCCACAAAACCTTTGGCGTTTTGCTTGGAATTACGGATAGCGACCTTGGTGGTGGGTAATTTATAGCCGCTGGTCGGTGTCACCGGCACATTAATGCTGTCGATCAAACTAAAGTCGGTCGTGGGGTCATTTTTAATATCCAAGGTAAGCCTGTGCATGCCGACCTGGTTGTAGGTATGGTTCAGGTTGTCACCCAATTCGGGCTGGCCGCCTTTGTCCCAAATCCAACGGAACTGCAGATCGGGTGAGCCAAAAATGTTGCGATCAATCGAGAAATTAATCGGCTGACCAACCGTATAAACCGACGGCGGTGCATCGAGCGAAATATCTGGGTCGAGGCCGGTAAGGGGATTGGCTTGAGCGTACTCTTGGTTCAACAGCACAAACGGCGAACCACCACCCAGGTGGGCAAAGGCGGGCAGCGAGGCTAGACTAGCGAAAAATATGGCAACTGCCAGGCCAAGGGTTCCAATAAGCTTCATTGGCTCATTATAACAGGAGCGGGTGAGCGTTCTTATGCTTGAAAAATTAGCAGTTTTTGGCTAAAATCGGCGCATCGGAATAGTTCGACGGTTGGTTGGGTGGGTTCTCGGGCAATGTACGAGCAATTTTGGCTCGTTTTTTGTTACCAACCATCCGTGCACCTTGAGTTACTTCCCCGATTGGAGAGCAATGGCTAGGCAAAAGGTCACCACTATCACTCTGCGCGAAGACAAAGTCGCCGAGATGCGACTGCCCGAGGGACCGACCTACACGGTCAGGGCCCACGGCTATCACCCAACGCATGTTCGCGAGCCCAGGTGGTCACCGTTGTTCGGCGAGCTGTGGGCGCCCAACGTCACAGCCGGTACCGACCAGTTCCTGACGGTTGAGCTACTGGTAGCCAAGCTGCGCGTCCAGATCGACTGGGAGATACTGGACTACCACGCCATCGGCCAGCGTCGTTGGGTAATGACCAACGTCGCCGACAGGCTGTTCGATCTGCGGCAAGACGAGCTAGCTCGTCAGCGACGGCTACTGCGGACAACCCGTCGCGGCATGGGCCGCGCCCGCAGCCTGGAGAAGATCGACGCTATCGACCACATCAGCCAGGCGATCGACGTACTGGAGCCAAACGACGACGCTATGCGGGCTGCCGCTCGGCAAAGTGAGCTAGCTGCCATGGACCTGCGCGACCGGCAGCAAATCGCTGGACGGATCGCCGGCATCTCTAATGCTCAGCAAACCAGCTGGACCGACCGGTTCGAGTACGACAACCGACACGCCAACGCCGTCTACGAGCTGCTGACGTCATCACGACTGTCGGCAACCAACGCCATGAGCAAGCTGTGGCGGGCCGCCGGCGGCATTGGCTACGACAAGCCCTGGAGCTTCGTCGTCAGACTGCAAGAACGCATGGCCGAGCAGGGCTATAACATGGGCGACAGAGGCTTCACCCGGCGGCTAGCCGAAAGTTACGGCTTCGAGGGTACACAGGGCTACTGCCTGCGCGTAATCGGCACTGTGCTGCGTGAAAGCCAGCCTTGGCTAGTTACCAACGCCCCCCAGGTCATTAACCGCCTCGATCGCCGCATCCGCCTGCTGGGCACCTACGAGCCGCTCGAACCAACGGCGGTCGTCATCGCTCATGTCACCAGCGCGATGCGAGCCATCCAGAACAACCTGCGTCTTGTGCTCGAGTCGCAGACGACGAGGGCCAACCCGAAGCCGGCCATCATGCGGGCCAAAACGATGGCCGACGAGGCCCGCTTCTGGCTACGTTATCGGCCCTACAACGACCCCAACTGGCATCGTGTAGCGGCCTAGCACTAACGAGCCCGTCCCGATATACTGGGACGGGCTCGTAACCGTTATAATCACTTTTATGCCACCATCAGATATAATTACTGCCTAATGGACGAATTAGAACCAATTAAGCCACTCCGACGATTCCCACGACGACGCCACATTAGTTTGGCAGGGTTAATATTGCTCTTGATTGGCGCACTGGTTGCTGGCAAAACCTATCCAGAAAAGCTAACCGGAGCCGCTACAACAATCCAGAATCACCAGCCCGGGCTGTATCCGGTAAAACAGGTGGTAGACGGCGACACAATAGAGGTGGATAGCAATGGCAAAACAGAGACTGTTCGACTGATTGGCATGGATACGCCAGAAACCAAAGATCCTCGCAAGCCAGTACAGTGCTTTGGCGAAACGGCTCACCAGAAAACTGAATCGTTAGTGGGCGGAAAAAGTGTGCGCCTGGAGGCCGATCCACTAGATAGCGACCGCGACAAATACCACCGCTTATTGCGCTACGTTTACCTGCCCGATGGCACATTCGTGAACATGGAGCTGGTCAAACAAGGTTACGCCTTCGCCTACACGATCTTCCCGAATTCTAAGCTCGAGGGTTTCAAGGCCGCAGAACTTCAGGCCAGAGAGCAAAACTTAGGGCTGTGGGCCGGTTGCAATGTCGACGAATCAAAAGACATCAAGCAAACAGCCGGGGCAAAATCATGAAGATCTTTATCTGTTGCAGCAAAGCCTTTTACCCCCAGGTTGAGGCCGTCAAACGCACCCTTGAGGCGGCAGGGCATACGATAACTTTACCCAATAGCTTTGATAACCCAGGACGCGAAGACGAAGTGCGCGCAGTTAGCGCCAAGGCTCACAGCAGCTGGAAGGCCGAAATGATCCGCGAGCAAAATCGCAAGATCGAGGCTAACGACGCCATCTTAGTCCTGAATCTCGAAAAAGACGGACAGCCCAACTATATCGGTGGAGCAACTTTTCTTGAGATCTTTAAAGCTTTCGAGATGAATCGAAAAATATTCTTACTCAATCCCATCCCAGACAACATACTACGAGATGAGCTACTAGGCATGGAGCCGTTAGTAATAAATGGCGACTTAGCCCTTATTGGTTAACTCCAGATCGAAATCTGTGCCATAATCTGGTGGTGAGCAAACCTTGCCCGTTCTGTCAGCCTAAGTCGTTCCCCGAACAAATCATCCGTCAGGTGTCGCTGGGCTACGCCAAGTGGGACCAAAGCCCGGCCGCATCAGGCCACGCGCTGATCATTCCCAAGCGGCACATCGCGTCGATGTTCGAGCTCACAATGGGTGAAATGGTCGACCTGTTTGAGCTATTACGTGAAGCGAAGTACGCCGTCGAACAACAGTTCCAGCCGGCCAGCTACACCATTGGCATCAACGACGGACCGGTGGCAGGCCAAACAGTAGGCCACCTGCACATCCATCTCATCCCGCGCTATATCGGCGATGTTGACGACCCACGCGGCGGCATTCGTCGAATTTTCCCCGACGATCCATACATCAGGCAGCTAGGAGCTTCAGGCGCTTAGCTGCCTGAAGTTTTTTTAACCTCGGCCGATCTTGGCCGACAGGGTAATTTGGTGCACGTCGCCGTTCGGGTCAGTGAACTCGTTGTTTTGGGTCTGGTTGTAATACGTAACTAAATGATGGCTTAGAATTTCTTGTAGGTCTTTGAGTTTAAACTTTAATTCTTCTAGCTCGCTGGCCAACGCTTGGTAATCTTTGTCATCGGCCATAATTTGCTTAGCTTTTCTGCGCTTTTCAGTGGCTTCTTTTAGCTCATCACGCAAGGTTCGATACTCGTCATTTTGCTCTAATACGTCATTCGAGTCGTCGCGCATAGCCTTAACTTTGCCGCGTGTTTCACTGATTTCCTGCATTACTGTGTGGATAGATTGTAGAGTTTCTTTGTCCATGCCGCTCCTTACTTCAAAGGTAGTATACACTAGCGGCTTGCCCTGGCTCGAACGTGTGTCCGAGCCAGGGCGGTCGTGGGTTAGCCGACTTGGTGGCGGAAGAGGGAGGGGTTGGTCAGAGGAAGGTGGGGGGCGAGTTGTCGCGTGACTGCTGCTTCCTGCCGTTCGCGTTGTTCGATGACGCGGCGACAGTTGGCGAGCGCCCCGGGGTTGCCCAGCGAGGCGGCGGTGCGGCGGAGAAGTGGGGAATGCAACGGGTTGAAATCCACGGCGGCTCCTGTAGGGATGTCAATTTCGTCAAGGACGGCTAACTACACGACAAGTCAAAATACTACTCGCATCACCGCGGGACTGAAGCAATCCAACTGCTAAAAAAATGTCTAGTAAAATCCAACAAGCTTGTTAAAAGAACCAATGCAGCAATAAAACTCTTGGCTTAAGCTAAGCTCAATTGAAAAGGAGGCGGTAAGATGGCAGAGAGGTTTGAGGACATCCTGCAACGCGAGCGGGACATGGAGCAAATCCTGCTGAGCGAGCAAGACCCGGTCAGCAAAGTCAAAAAGATCATGGGCCTGGGTATCGACGAAGAAGAGGCCCACGAAATCGTCGAAAGATACCAAATCGGCCAAATGGCGCCAATTTATTACGAGCGCCTGGAGTTCGACGAAGAAGACGAGCCGCTAGAATAAGCGGCTCTCTTTTTTAGCCTGTTATAATCGTACGCGTGAAGCAAACTATCTATTCCTGGAACGTTAACGGCATTCGGGCCGTCCTTAACAAGGATAATTTTTTGCCATTCGTCAAAGAACACCGGCCCGACATTTTGTGTATTCAAGAAACCAAGGCTCAACCCGAACAGGCCGAGGTAGATTTGCCAGACTACATTGAGTTTTGGAACTCGGCAGTTAAGAAAGGCTACTCTGGCACAGCCATATTTACTAAGACCAAACCGCTAGCAACCATTAATGGTCTGCCGCAAGACATTATTAAGAAATTTGACGTGACAGGCGATGAATACGGCGACCCCAATGCCGAGGGACGCGTGCAGGCCGCTGAATTCGAGAAATTCTATGTCGTCACTGTATATACCCCCAATGCCAAAGATGATTTGAGTCGCGTGCCGCTACGGCACAAGCATTGGGACCCGGCATTTTTGGCTTATTGCCAGCAATTAGAGAAGAAGAAGCCGGTGGTGTTTTGTGGCGACCTAAACGTCGCCCACACCGAGATAGACCTGGCTCGGCCCAAGACCAACGTCGGCAAGAAGGGTTTTACCGATGAAGAGCGCGAAGGCTTTCAGAATTTCGTTGACGGTGGCTTTGCTGACACCTTCCGCCTGTTTACCAAAGAAGGCGACCACTACACTTACTGGACACACTGGGCCAACGCCCGTGCCAATAATGTCGGCTGGCGCATCGACTACATGATGGTTTCTAAAGCTCTAGTACCTCACGTCAAAGAAGCCAAGATTCACGGCGACGTGTTTGGCTCAGATCACTGCCCGGTTAGTATTACACTGGACATTTAATCTTGGATTATCTGAAGCAAACCGACCAGCCACTGTTCCCTAAGATTTTGTGGAACCGGCCTTTGCGGTCGAGCGGAGCCGGCAGGCTGTTGCTCCCAGGCGGGCATCCGGGCCACTTTTCAGTTATCCAAGCCGTTTATCAGATCGCTAAAGCTGCTGGCATAGGGCAGTGCACGCTTGCCTTACCAGATAGCTTGCGCGCGCTTTTAGCTGAGATCCCTGACAGTCGATTCCTACCTTCGACACCGGCCGGATCTTTGGGCAATGGGGCGTTGGGTGAGTTGCTTAGAATGGCGGGGGATTCGGACGCCTTGGCACTAGGAGCTGATCTGTCGAACTCTAGCGAAACCTCGATCTTAGCTGAAGCACTAGTTACCAGATCAGCCGAGGCCCGCGTGGTGGCTTTTGGTGACGCGTTTACGAGTATGAAGCACAATTTAAAAGCACTGATTGATCGTCCGAATACTTTGATAGTTGCCACAATGCCGCAGATTTTCGTCCTTAGCGAAGCCGCCGGAGTACCAATCCGCATCAAAAGCGGCGATGTGACCAATAAGATCGAGATTATGCAGGAACTGGCACAAGCAAGCAAAGCTGACTATGCCTTGGTCTCGCGTGAGCTGATCGTCGCCGCCGAAGACAAAATCAGCTTAACCACCAGCGTTAGCGCCATGGATTTCTTCTTGCCAGCCGCCATCGGCCTGACGAGCGTCTTTTGGATTCAGAACCCCTCCAAGCCGTTTGAAGCCTTGACAGCCGGAGCCTACGCACTGAGACAGGCTAGAGAAACCGTCGCCCAATCGGACAATGAAGTGTTATTAGTAGGCGGACTGGTCAAAGCTATTGATAATACTTTGCGACAGGATGATTTCTAGAAAAGGCCCGATAAATGTCGGGCCTTTTCTTTGGTACCGCTGGTCGGGCTCGAACCGACACGTCATTGCTGACACGGGATTTTGAGTCCCGCGTGTCTACCAATTCCACCACAGCGGCTCGTCGAAACGCGCACTGCAGCCTGCATAAGTTCTGATAAACTTACTCCGGCTTTCGTCGCGTTTCTCCTCTCGGCCCGCCAAACAGCTAAAGCTTGGTTTGACGTGCCGGGGCGAAGGGAACATGGTTAAGGTGCCCAGATGTTGCCAGCCAATCTCAAATCGGCTATAATTCTCGATTCGCAGGCGGCAAGCGACCACCTAAACTGTATAATAATACCTAAGGCTAGTAGAAAATGAAACCCAACGACACCACAGGCGATACCCTAGACATCCGGCCACTTGGCCCGGGTGGTGTTTCATATGGTGGCGAGAATCAGCCAGAGTCAGCGGCAGCAGCCCGCGCCAAGATAGCTGCCCTTAGCATTCAGACTGACGTCCAGGGCCAACAGGCGACACCGACACTGCCGGTGAAGCCAGTTTCACCAGCCGCCGAGAACGCCAGACGTAGCCGTAAGGTAAAATCTAGCAAATTACGGCCAATCGTTTCGGCCATTATGTCTTTCTTATTCCTGCTGGCTTTCTTTAAATCGCAGGTACTACTGAGTCAGTTGCAGTACTTAACCAATAAGCCGACTACTCCGACCACACAGGTAGCCCAGCCTGTCAGCACCCAGTCCACTATTATCATCCCCAAGATTAACGTTAATGCGCCAATCGTCTTTGAGCCAAGCTTTGATGAAACTAGAATCCAGAAAGCGCTCGAGAACGGGGTTGTACACTATGGTAATACGCCCAACCCGGGCCAGCCGGGCAATAGCGTTATCGTTGGGCATTCATCGAACGACTGGTGGGAACCAGGTAATTATAAATTTGTGTTTGTGCTGCTCGACAAGCTGGCGGTTGGTGACGAATTCCAGGTGGATTACCAGGGCAAGCAGCTGAACTACAAAATCAGTGAGGTCAAAATTGTCGAGCCAACCGATTTAACAGTTCTAGCGCAAACCAGCGACCCGACCATGACCCTGATCACCTGTACGCCGCCTGGAACCAGCTGGAAGCGGCTGATCATTAAGGCTAAACAGACTAACCCGACCGCCGAACAGCTCAAGGGCGCCACGCCGGCGACAACCGGCTCGACCCAGCCGCTGCCGAGCAACGCACCGAGCTTTACTGACCAGATGCTTCAAGTCTGGAATAGCTTCACAGGCCTGTTCAAACACAAAAACCAGCCGGCTGCTCCGACTAACTCGGGCCTGCCTTCAAATCTGTAGCTACTTCTTAAGCTCTAGATAGAATAGCTGTGGATTGCCTTTGGGATCGGACTGGCTAATCCAAAACAACCGTTTACCATCCTGCGCACCATAAGCCTGCCCCAAACCGGCTGCTGAGCCATCGACCTCGATCGAATTCGTGCCGTCAAAGTCCATTAGCCGCAGCTTGCCATCAACCGTTGTCAGTAAATGGTAGTTATCAAACCAACCAAAGAAGCTGAGTTTACCACCAAACTGCACCGGTGTAGCCAAGCTGTCCCGATCGACATCGTAAGCCATGAACTCTGCATCATTACGCAGTATCAAGTACCGACCCTCGTCATTAAAGGTGATCTGATCAGCCGACTTGGACACGACCTTGGCGATTGGGGTGGGTGAAAAAATATCGCGGTAAAGCGTTAGAGTGTGTGCTTGAGCTGGTATAACGGCCAAATAGTCGCGCCCCAAGTAGTTGCTATACTCCATGGCATAGGCGTCGCTCTCGGCAAGCGATTGAATCAACTCTTGTTTATGCCCACTACGGTCAAGACTCCAGACCGATTTACCCAGTGGGGTAGTTTGGATGTACAGAATCTTGTCGCCGGGCGCGAAGTTATAAGCCGCTACTTTGTCAGCCAAAACTGCCGATACTGTTTGAGCCTCAACATTTAACCGTCGCAAGCCCTCGGGTCCGACAAAGTAGAGCTCTCGCCAGTTTGACGGGTTAAACCGCGGGTTGGCCAGACTTAGGCCGAACAAATCCGATAAATTAATCGGGTCGCCATTACCATTGGCTGGTAATAAAATATAGCTGGTTTTGGGGCCAATCGTGCTATGGGCCAGCAGATGACTACCATCATCCGACCAGACGACGTCGCTTAAAACTTCGGCTGGCTGGTCGCCCAGTGCGGTCTTGGGTGTGTAAACCTTGGTAGACTGATGACCGTCGCCAACCAGAGCCCATAGCGCACCGTCGTTACCGCTTGTCAGGTAGGCAATGTGTCGACGATCTGGGCTGGAGTACATCCCAACCACCGGTGAGGTGTTCTGCAGCTGCTGGGTATGTATCTCCAGAGGAAATAACAAAATATATTGATCCCAAGTGACCCCCGAGGCTACGATACTAAGTGTCTTAGCCCAGCTGCGGTAACCTAGCTTGCTAACTTCTACCGAGTAATCACCAGCTTCTAACGTGTTGCGATAAGGGGTTTTTCGACGTAATGCCTTGCCGTTAATCTTAACAGTGGCGCCGCTCGGCGAGCTGTTAACCAATAGCAAGCCATTTATCAACCAGCGGTTAGATTTAATATCGTAACTATAGCCACGACCATAAGCCACTAAAACAATGGTAGCCCCGACAAGCAGGACTGCCAGCGATAAATAAGCTAAGGGCGTGAGTATTCGGCGCAGCATTCTAGCGTGCAATATAGACTACCACGAGCTAAATTACCAGCCGCAGGTAGGGCAGCTAGCACGCCTTGGCCTACCCCGTTATACTACTAATGATGTTTTCTAAAAGAATTGCGATCGATTTAGGCACTGCTAACGTGCTGGTTTATTTGCCAAAACGCGGCATTGTCATTAACGAACCAAGTGTGGTGGCCCTAAACACTGACGATAACCGAATTATGGCTATCGGTGCCGAGGCCAAAGAGATGCTCGGCCGCACGCCAGACAACATTGTGGCCAGCCGACCGCTAAAGGACGGCGTCATCGCTGACTATCGAGTCACCCAGGCTATGATCCGCCACTATATATCCAAGGTGTCAGGTGGTTTTCGTTTGGCCAGACCAGATGTGATGGTGTGTGTACCGGTCGGCGCAACTTCGACCGAACGCCGTGCCGTCATCGACGCTACGCTAGCGGCTGGCGCCAAGGCCGCTTATATCATCAAAGAGCCAGTTGCCGCCGCCATCGGTGCCGGTATCCCGATAGCCTCCGCCGCTGGCAATATGGTGGTCGATATTGGCGGCGGCACCACCGAAATCGCCATCTTGTCACTAGGTGGCATTGTCGCCCAAAACAGCGTACGGGTTGGCGGTAATAAAATTGATCTAGCCATCGCTGATTACATCAGACGCAAATATGGCTTGGCGATTGGCGATCGGACGGCCGAACAGGTTAAAAAAGAGCTTGGTAGCGCCTTAAAGCTAACTAAAGACCGCAACATGGAGATCAGGGGTCGTGACATCGTAGCCGGACTGCCTAAAACCATCCAGGTTGGCTCTAACGAAACCACCGAAGCCATGGCCGATGAACTCGAAAAAATAATTCTGGCTATCCGGGCCGTTCTAGAGCAAACACCGCCCGAGCTATCTAGTGACATTATCGACCGCGGCATGATAATGACCGGCGGCGGCGCGTTACTTAAGAATTTGGATAAACTGTTAACCAACGTTACCGGCGTACCCTGCGTAGTTGCCGCCGATGCCGAGCTATGTGTTGCCCGGGGCACCGGCATTGCCCTCGACAACCTAGACGAGTACAAACGCAGTCTGGCTGGAGTTCGCTAGCGTGCCAGTAGACATTAGGGACGCTAAATACAGTTTGTTTGGCGTCAAAGTTGACGCCCTGACGATCGAGCAGGCGATTGATGAAATTATCGAGCGAGCTAAGGACCCAAATAGTCCGGCTACTTATGTAGTTAAGCCTTATGTTGAATTCATCGAACGGGCCGCGACTGACAGTAAGACGCGAGACTTACTAAACGGATCTAGCCTTTGTTTAGCCGACGGCATCGCACTTAACTGGGCAGCTTACTACCTGTATGGCGGAGAGCGCAGTTTTGGTCGTTGGCTAAAATCAATCACCGAAATTGTTCTTCGACCCGACAATATGAAGCATCAACTACCGGATCGAATCCTGGGCACTAACCTTACCTGGCCGCTACTGCAACGAACCACAGCTGAAGGATTGAAGCTTTTCTTAATTGGCACGCCGGCCAGTCAGACTATCAAGCAAACTGCCGAGCAGTTGGGTTCAAAAATACCCGGCCTACGTGTTGCTGGCTATTACACTGGCAGCTTCCCGCCAGGTGTGGAAACTGACCTGGAACTCATCCTAAATCAAACCCGCCCGGATATTATTTTGGTTGGCATGGGTTTCCCGAGACAAGAGCAGCTAATGGCCCGGCTGCAAGAAAAGTTAACTCACGGTGTGATGATAGGCGAGGGTGGCACGTTCGATTACCAACAATTTGGTGGCAAACTGCCCAAAGCGCCTGGTTGGGTGCAGAAAATTAACCTGGAATGGCTGTGGCGACTTATTAGGCAGCCCTGGCGCCTCAAGCGACAACTAGCCATCCCCCGATTTATGTGGCGCGTATATCAGGAGGGGAAGCGTTTAGACTGACTTGCAAAACGCTTACGCTTCTTGTATCGTAGGCTTAAGTTAAGTGAGATTATAAGTGCAGTGTCCTAGCTGCGGCAAAACCGACCGAGTAACCATCGGGAACCGCCAATACTGTGCCAGTTGTGGCGCAGTTGTTAGTGATGACGCCGGTGGTGGTCAGGTAGCTACCTCGGGTGCGCGGCCCGTCGCTATGATGGATATCCGGCCACCCAGCGCTTCGGTCGCTGCTACAGAACCACTACCACCAACTCCTGAACCAGTTGTTCCTGAAACTAGTGAGTCGGTCGAACCAGAACCAGCCCAGATACCGGCTACGGTAGCGCCAGTTACTATCAATCCTTCGAATCAATTCCACAAGCCGCCAACCGGCTCGGATAGGTCAGTTGAACCTACACAAAAAGCTGTAACCGTGATCGACGCCGTTATTAAGCCTTCTGTCGCAATTACACCCCAGCCAGCACCAACGACGTCGGCTCCGGCAGCGGCTATAGACGCCAGCCGACAGTCTGCCCGCCTAGCAAAGGCAAGTGATATGCCAAAGAGCAGCGCCATTAATAAATTTGTCACGCCTGCAGTCGCGGCGCCGCCAGAGGAGCCCAAGTCTCAGCCAGCTCCAGCGGCCGAGCCCGTGTTAGCAACTCCGATACCCCCAGTAGCGTCCACTCCGACTCCAACCCCAACCGTTGCGCTTCCAAACGCTGCCGCGACCCAAGTTGATAACCTGCAAAAACTAGTGCCGCCAGCAGAGGCCCCAGCCAACTTAGCAGCCACTTTAAAGCCCTCCAGTGTGGCTATTACTGCAGTTGCCTTGGCAGTCATGGCGGGCTGGATTTGGGCTGCTAATTATCCGGCAATGACTCTAAAACTAGCCAGCGCTAAGGCTGGTATCGAAGCCAGCTTGCCTAGCTATGTGCCGCCCAGCTTTGCTCTAGCCGGTCCAGTTTCATATAGCCCGGGTCAAGTCACCATCCACTTCAACTCCGCCAATGGAGACGCCCTGACCTTATCGCAGGCCAAAACCAACTGGGACCCCCGTTCGTTACTCGAAAACTTTGTGAATCAAAAAACCGATAAATACCTAGCTGTTCAAGACCAGGGACTAACTGTTTACCTTTACAACGGTAACCAAGCCAGCTGGATCAATAAGGGCATCTGGTACACTATTGAAGGCAATAACCAACTTAACAGGGAGCAGATCTTAAAGATCGTTAACAGTCTTTAGCTGCTCATAAATTAATGCCTAACTACCAAGACGATCCCGGCTGGGATAGAATTGCCGATGCCATCGATGCTAAATTTGGTATCACTAAGCATGGCAAACGCACCGAACCCCTCGAAGACAATACTGAGCTTGAACAACAAGTCTCGTTTATTCAGTTCGAGAAAGATGGCGAGGAGTTTATGATGGAGCGCATCGCCAGTCCAGCCATTTTAGACCGCAAAACTCACTATCACAAAGCGGCTGGGTCGGGCGTCCGCTACGAAAATGTTTACGACCCAGAGGCAGTCAGCTTTAAGACCAGATTGTTAAAACGCGACGGTGACGAGTGGGAAGAAATTTCGCCCGACCAATTAGCTCTTTAGCTCGGCCGCTAATTTAGATAAGCTACTACTATGAGTAAAGTGCGCGTTAGATTCGCTCCCAGTCCCACCGGCATGCTGCATCTTGGCAGTGTGCGCTCGGCACTGTTCGACTGGCTTTATGCCCAAAAAGAGCAGGGCAGTTTTATACTGCGCCTCGAAGACACCGACCGCGAGCGGTTGGTACCCGAATCTGTTAACCAGATACAGGACAGCCTTAAGTGGCTGGGGCTGGATTGGGATGAAGGGATTGTCGTTGGTGGCAAACACGGTCCTTACGTGCAATCCGAACGACTCGACATTTATAAGAAATATGCCGACCAACTAGTCGAGCAGGGAAGTTTGTACCCTTGTTGGTGCAGCACTGAGAGACTGGATAACCTGCGCAAGCAGGCGCAAGCCGAGCATAAAGCGTTTAAATACGATCGCCACTGCCTAACTAACCTAGGCGATCCCGACGAGCCCCACGTGCTACGTTTCAAGGTGCCAGAAGGTCGAGCCATTAGCTGGAATGACGCTGTTCGTGGTCCGCTGGAGTTTAGCAGCGATGACCAGGACGACTTTGTGGCTATGAAATCCGATGGCTTCCCGACCTACAACTTTGCCAACATTGTTGACGATCATTTAATGGAGATTTCGCACGTTCTGCGCGGCGACGAGTTTATCTCTACCACTCCAAAGTTTCTACTGGTTTATGAAGCCTTTGGCTGGCAGCCGCCAGTCTTTGCGCATTTGCCGCAGGTATTAGGCCCAGACAAGGCCAAACTTAGCAAGCGCCACGGCGCCAAACCTGTACTTGACTATCGCGATGAAGGCTACCTGCCCGACGCCATTATTAATTTTGTGGTAGCCCTAGGCTGGAACGAGGGCGACGGCAGCACTAAGGAAATCTACACCAGGGATGAGTTAATCAAAGCTTTTTCATTAGAGCGTATACAAAAAAGTCCGGCCGTGTTTGATTCTGAACGCCTGATCTGGATGAACGGCTTATACCTTCGCTCGTTGTCCTTAGACGCGCTCCTAGCTGTCTGTAAGCCATTTTGGCCGAAAGAAGCGGCTTCCAGCCCAGATGACTACAAAAAGGCCGTTCTGGGCTTGCTCCAAGAGCGCCTCAAAATCCTTTCCGAACTGCCAGAACTGAGTTCGTTCTTTTTCAACGAACCACGGTTCGACCTCACTATTCTCAAGAAAGCCCCCGCAGCCAAAGAGACTAAAGAATGGTTAAAAAAATCTCTGGAAATTGCCGAAAAAACCGACTTTATGGCCGAAAAACTAGAACAGGCCTATCGCGATTTAGCTGAAGCCCTACAGATTAAAACTGGCGATTTGTTTAGCCTGGTCCGCGTTTCGATCACCGGTTCTGTTGCTACGCCGCCACTGTTTGAAACCATGGCTGTACTGGGTAAAACCCGCGTTGCCGAGCGACTAAAAAATGCCTTAAAGTCGGTTGCAAGTTGACACTCTAGCCCCGAGCCTCTATAGTGCAAACATCAAATAAGGAGTGGAGTTAATGGCAACTTACAATGGTTACTGCGTCAAGTGCCGCGACAAGCGCGACTTCGAAGGTCAAGTTGTTGACATGGGTAAGACCGACCGCAAGGCCGCCCAAGGCACCTGCCCAGTTTGTGGCACCAAGATGTACCGCATCTTAGGCAAGAACGCCGCTTAGTCTAATTTTTGACTCTAAAAAAGAGCCTCCGGGCTCTTTTTTTGTGCCTTTAAGTTAAGCATAAGCTTGATTTGTTATAATCGTCTTATGCCCGATATAATTCCAAGTCCAAAACCTGGTGAGATTGTAAAGCCAGATGATGCGGCAGTAGCTCCCACGCCAACGATTGCTCCACCACCTGCGCCGGCACCCATCGCACAATCTAGCCCCAAGCTGAGCCAAGACTGGCAGGCCTGGTTTAAGCAGCATTGGATGATTGTCGCTGGAATAACTATCCTAGTGCTAGCAACCGGGGGCGCCATCGGTTACAAATTAACTCACAAAGCGAAGCCTGCCCCCGTCGCGGCCAAGCCAACCACTCCTGCCCCAGAACCGGCTAAACCGGCGCCAATCTTGTCGCCGTTGACTGGTTTGGAGGTTTCGGCCGCCGATGCCGCCAAACCGGTCGTCGCCGTGGTAATCGAAAACCAGATCGATGCCAGGCCGCAATCAGGCTTGTCTAGCGCCGGCGTAGTTTATGAAGCCCTAGCCGAAGGCGGCATTACCCGCTTTTTGGCTTTCTTTTTAGAGACTAAGCCGCCTCAGTACGGCCCGGTGCGAAGTATTCGTACCTACTTTGTCAGCTGGGGACTGGAGTACAATGCGCCGGTCGCTCACGCCGGCGGTAACGCTGATGCGCTTGATTTAATTAACCCGCTACACCTAAAAGATTTGAATCAGTTTTCCTACGGCAACTATTTTTACCGAGCTAACGACCGCTACGCACCGCATAATTTGTACACCGACGCTGCCAAGCTCGACTCTTTGCTAAATCTGCTTGGCTACAATCAAGCTGCCACTTTTGCGCCATCACTTCGTAAGGCTGATAGCCCCGAAGCCACGCCAAGCCACCCAACCATAGGCATCAATTATTCGTACAATGGCTACCAAGTCGAGTATCACTACGAAGCAGCCAGCAATTCTTACTTGCGTTTTTTGGCCGGTGCGCCACACATTGACCGCAACAACAACCAACAGATCAAAGTTAAAAACATTGTAGTTGAGTATATGCCAACGGCTTATGGGTTAACGCGCATTGGCGAGCAAACCGTACGGATGGGGGCTAGTGGCATGCCGATTGGCAGCGGTAGGGCGGTCGTTTTCCGCGACGGTGGCGCAGTTGAAGGCACCTGGAACAAGCCGTCCAACACCGATCGTACTAAGCTAGTTGATGCTGCTGGCAAAGAGATCCCCCTGAATGCCGGCAACACCTGGTATTCGATCGTACCCGACGATCGGGCCGCCAGCTACTAGTCAATACAAACTTCTTATGTTATAGTATCTACAGTCAACGCTAACCTTATGCGAACTAAAACCAAAAAGAAAATAAAACACCTACTAACTCGCAAGAAAATTCTGCACAAGAGGCATTCTAAGCATTTGTTGCGCGGAGTGTTTATAGTGGTTGGCGCCGTTGCTACTGGTTCGTTAGCCTTTGCCATCACCACCACCAAGCCGACGGTTAACATAAAGATCCAGCCTAACTCGAGTACTACCAAAGTTACTGATATTTCACCTGTCAGCGGTGCCGACCAGGTAGGCGTGGCATCTTGGTACGCCTTTGGCTTACCGGCACCCGATGCGCTAACTTGTGCCTCGACAACCTTTCCGCGCGGCACTTACTTACAGATAACTAATCGCCGAAATGGCCGCTCAGTTATCTGCTTGGTTAACGATTATGGGCCCGAGGCTTGGACTGGCCGACAGCTAGATCTGTCGCGCGGCGCTTTTCGTGTAATTGAAGACCTGGGCGCCGGCACGGTGCCAGTGATCATCAAAGTCGTGCCGCCGCAACTCGGAATCAACCTGCGTTTATCGCAAACCTTGGCCACTATCGTTGGTTATCAGGTTTGTCACGACCAGTTTAGTGCCCAGTACTGTGAAGACAACCGTCAGAAAGCCAAGTAGTCTTCTCGGGTACTGCTTCCAACATCAATCCATAAGCATTAGAATAATAACGTGAGCTTACATAATCATTTTCAGCGGCGGGCACTGTACTTATTCTTCGTCGTTTCGCTAGTGCCGGCACTAACCGTCAGCCTTGCCTGGTACTTGATGACGCGCGGCCAGACGCCTGGTGGCGAACTTGTTGCCATCGGCGCTTTTCTTATTCCTGCGGCACTATATGGCCTTTTACCGGCCCTGGTGCTAAGTGTCATTTTTGCCAACCTTTTGGCTAAACCTATTCGCGCCCTGGAAGCCGCGCTGCACCAGGTTGCACTTGGTAACTTTGCCTATCGTCTTAAACCCGATGACCACACCGAATTTAGTGAAATGGGTAAGACCTTGAACGATATTACCGAAACTCTGCAGCAAGTTTTGGGCCAGTTAGACAGCGAAAATAAGATTGTTGCCGCCGAACGTAACAAAATGCGCGTCGTGCTCGACTCAATGAGTGATGGCGTCTTCGCGCTGGACAACAATAATGACATCTTGCTGTTTAACAAAGCTGCTATGAGTTTGACCGGGCACAGCCTAGCTGACGTCGCCGGTAAGCCTTTTGATGATGTCCTCAAACTTGAGCACGGCTACCAGGTACACGACTGGTTGAAATCACCTAGCCGTCAGGGTGGTAGCAGCCGCGAATGGCATGGCATCGGTCTCGACCTTGAGCACGACGACGGTTTGCTGTACTTTGACATCCACGCCGTCCGCATTGGCGACGATCCCAACGGCATGAAAACCTTAGTTACCATGCGCGATGTGACTTCTAGCCACGAACTCGAGCGCATGAAGGTCGACTTTGTGGCTTTGGCCGCCCACGAGTTACGCACGCCGCTAGCTACCATCAAGGGCTACATGGATTTAATGCAACTAGAGGTTAGCAAGAAAATGAGCACCACTGAGCGCAGCTATCTGCGACGTAGCATACTAAGCGCCAACCAGTTATCTGGGCTGGTGAACAACTTGCTAAACGTCGCCCGCATTGAACATGACGAACTGAACTACGCCTTCGAGCCTGTTGAGTTCAGCCAATTTATGTCTGACATCTTGCCAGACCTTGAATCCCGAGCCAAAGAGCAGAACAGACTACTAACGCTGAAACTAGCCAAGAAAAAAGCCATCGTGGCTATGGACCACCTGGCTATAACCGAAGTTATTAATAACTTAATGGACAATGCCTTCAAGCACACCAGTGAAGGCGGCCAGATTGGCCTGTTTGTTGATGCTGGCTTAAAAGAACTGCACGTAAGCGTCAGCGATGATGGTGAGGGCATCCCCAAGGCCGCTCAGGACAAACTATTTACCAAGTTCTACCGCGCCGAAGGTATGCGAGGCGGCCGTGGCACGGGTTTAGGCTTATACATCAGCAAATCGATCGTTGAAGCCCACCACGGCTACATTTGGGTCCAGTCCGATAAGGGTAGAGGAGCCACCTTTGGTTTTAGCCTGCCACTGCACAAAGAAATTGCTTCCAAGATAAGTAAAGATGATAATGAAACTAATGCAGTTCTGAAGGGAGCCCATGGCTGGATCAAAGAAAATACTCATAATCGAGGATGATAAGTTTATAGCCGAAATGTACGCCAAGCTGTTAGTTGGCCATGGCTACAAAGTTGATTTTGCTGTAAACGGCAAAGAAGGCCTGCAAAAAGCCAAGGGCGGCGATTACGATTTAATTCTGTTGGATATCATGATGCCAGAGGTCACAGGCATCGATGTTCTGAAACAACTGCGCGGTGATGACGGCATAGGGCTAGCCAATACCAAGATCGTTATCTTGACCAACCTGGGTCAAAATCAGGCCTCGCAAGACGCC
>DATIHE010000025.1:0-25834 GCA_035481015.1 Candidatus Nanoarchaeia archaeon | reverse complement strand
GGTGGCGGCGTGACCGGCGGTGGTGGCGGCAGGGGAGGAGTGACAGTCGGCGGAGGTGGTGGTGGCGGAGGCGCTGGGGTGCTAGTAACTACCAAGTTGCCACACTGTAGCATGATCCAGAATGGGCTACCGTTAGCGCGTTTACCACTCAGAGCTAGATAGTTGTTGGTGTGACCGCTGGTGTCCCAGTAATAAAGAGGCTTGGAGTAGTAAACATGCCCACCACTGAGTGGGTTAGGGCTAATGGAGTCCAGAGCCCCCCAAGTGTTTGGCCCAACAATGCCGTCAACCAGGTTGCCGACAGCGGCCCGGTGGCCAGTCTGGAAGGCGCGAACGGCTGCATCAGTCAGTGGACCAAAAGCACCATCCTCGGCTAGCGTCGCCCCATTCTTGTGGTTGAGGCTCCACTGCAAATAGCGTACACAGTCGCCGCTAGAACCGGAGCGCAGCGTCGGGTGGGGGGTTGGGCAGGCGTAGGGATTGCTGGTGGCAGCTGTTGGTGGTGATACGCTGGATAAATCGACTGTTTCAGTATTGGGCTGGCCTGCAAAACGGCCGTCTCGACCCAGTGACAGCAAGCTATGGTCAGATGAGCTAATCGTGACCGGCGTTGGGTTCATGGCGGCAATTTGAGCGCGGCCAATGCCGTAATGATCGAATAGCACCCTAAAACCGTTGTGACCGGTGCTGTCGCGATCGGCGTCCCAAATGCGCAGTAAATCACCGTGTGGGTCGCTACTGTTTAGGCCGCCAAAGATGATGTCGTTAGGTGAAGTTGAATTGCTGGCCGAAGCTGGATTTATTACCACGGCAATTTGCAGCATAAAAACAAAGATGCCAAAGACAGCCGACAACTTGCGAGTAATACCTTCCTTATTTAAACGACGCAAATAATAGGTCAGTTGACCGCCGGCTTGAGGGCTATACGATAAATTAGATACGAGATCTTTAAACATGATTTCCACCATAATTAAAACACTTATGCTTAACCTGCACAACATAAGAGTTATAATGTAGTTATGAAGAAGTGGATTTTGTTAGCAGGTCAAAGTGCCTAAGGCGACTAAAAGGCAGCACAAGAAGCGTAAAGCTCCCCTTGAACGAAGGCGCCGTTTAAGTTTTGCAGCTATCGGCATACTAGTAGCTTGCCTAGTTACAGGCGTAACTATGGCTGCTACGGGCAAGCTACACATCAAGTCAACGGCAGTTCATGCTAGTTTGCCGGTTGATAACTGTGCCGCCGATGTGGCTAATCGCATTAAGTGTTACGACAATTACTTTAATGAAGTAATAAAAACCCAGGGCGCCAAGGTAGCCTTGGATAAGGTGGCCGAGCTGACAACTAATGATCGTGGCTTTGAAGCTGACTGCCACGCCATCGTCCACACGGTTGGGCGCAATGCCTACAAGTTTTACGGTAGTGTCTCGGCAGCCAGCAAGTTTGGCACTGAAGTATGTGCTAGCGGTTATTATCACGGCATCATGGAGGCGTACATGGGCAAGTTTGACGACGCGGCGCTACTCGCCAAGATGCCAACGATCTGCGAGCCCAGCGGCCAAGCTTATAACTTGAGTTACTACAACTGCCTGCACGGTCTGGGGCATGGTTTAACCATCCGCTTTAACCAAGACATCTTTAAAGCCTTGCCTTACTGTGAAGCGATAGGTAAAAGCTGGGAATCGCAGTCGTGTGACAGCGGTGTATTTATGCAAAACATTGTGGCTGATGGAGTTAATCATGTTTCGGTAGATCTAAAGGCCGACGATCCGGTATATCCCTGCGACGCCGTGCCTGAACAGCAAAAGAACCCATGCTTCCTTATACAGACCTCTAACATCCTTAAGGCCAAGGGCTATGATTATGCTGCGTCGTTTGTGGTCTGTGACGGTGTCGAGAAGCCGTATATTGGCACTTGCTACCAAAGTATGGGCCGCGACATTAGTGGCAACACGCTGCGCGACCCCGACAAGATTATTGCCGACTGCAGTCTGGGACAGGCCGAACATCAGGCCGATTGTTATTCTGGAGCATCGAAAGAGATAACCTGGCAGGACCATGGCGATAAACGCACTAAGCTACTGTGTGACAAACTAAAAGGTGGCTTGGCTAGCAGTTGTTTATCGGCTCGTGACGAGATAGTAGCTAGCTTTAATTAGACACCTGACCCAGCTTGCTCACCTGTAGGCTAAGCGGTATAATAACTACAGATGGGCGAAAGCCGTTTTTATTTGTGAGGTAGATTCTACTAGGTGGCAGACAAACAACAATACGGCGCTAGTCAGATCCAAGTCCTCGAGGGCCTGGAGCCTGTTCGTAAACGTCCCGGTATGTACATTGGTGGTACTGGTCCTGAGGGTTTGCACCACCTAATTTGGGAAGTCATAAACAATGCTATCGACGAAGCTATGGCTGGCCATGGCTGGGGCGTTGAGGTTATTTTGCAAGCCGATGGTGGCGTTAAAGTAATCGACGAAGGCCGCGGTATCCCAATTGAGAAGCACCCTAGTACTGGTAAAAGCACCCTAGAAACAGTATTAACCGTGCTGCATGCCGGCGGTAAGTTTGGTGGTGGCGCCTACAAAGTCTCCGGTGGTTTGCACGGCGTCGGCATTAGCGTTGTAAACGCGCTTTCGACGCGTGTGATTGCCGAAGTTAAACTGGACGGCAAGCTGTGGCGTCAAGAGTACGAACGCGGTGTGCCCAAAGCCGATGTCAAGGCAGTCGGCCCAGCTACCGGTACCGGTACGACCATTATTTTTTACCCTGATGCCGATATTTTTGAGACTACCAAGTTTAGCTACGACACGGTGCTCGATTACCTGCGCCATCAAGCCTATTTGACCAAGGGTGTGCTAGTTAAGGCTAGCGACGAAGAGAGTGGTCGTAGCTACAATTATTACTTTGAAGGTGGTATTAAGTCCTACGTTAAGCATTTAAACCGCGACAAAGAGCTGGTTAATGAGCCGCCGTTTTACATCGAGAAGCAGGTCAAGGATGCCGTGATCGAGATCGCTATCCAATACACTGACGCATTTTCGGAGAACGTGCGCACCTTTGCTAACAACATCCACAACCCAGAGGGCGGCACTCACTTAACGGGCTTTCGTACGGCAATTACGCGCGTCATTAACGACTACGCGCGCAAGAACGGCTTGATCAAGGATAATGAAGAGAACCTGACTGGCGAGGATTGCCGTGAGGGTCTGACGGCAGTTATTTCGGTCAAGCTACCCGATCCGCAGTTCGAGGGCCAGACCAAGGCCAAGCTAGGTAACCCGGAAATCCGCGGCTACGTTGAGCAGGTCATGAACGAGTGGTTCAGTTATTATCTCGAAGAGAATCCCGGCGAAGGCCGCAAGATTATCGGCAAGGCGACTCTGTCGGCGCGGGCCCGCATTGCTGCTAGGGCGGCGCGTGACACTGTAATTCGGAAGGGCGCCCTAGAAGGCATGACGCTGCCAGGCAAGCTGGCCGACTGCCGCAGTAAGGACCCCAAGGAATCCGAGATTTTCATCGTCGAGGGCGACTCGGCAGGCGGTTCAGCTGTCGGCGGCCGCGATAGCCTTTTCCAGGCAATTCTGCCATTGCGCGGCAAGATCTTAAATGTTGAGCGCGCCAGGCTAGACAAGATGTTAGCTAATAATGAAGTCAAGAACATCATTATCGCTCTTGGCACTAGCATTGGTGAGCAGTTCGACGTCTCTAAACTACGCTATCACCGCGTCATTATCATGACTGACGCCGATGTTGATGGCGCCCACATATCGACGCTGCTGCTAACCTTCTTTTATCGCCACATGCCGGATGTCGTAAATGGTGGTTACTTGTATTTGGCGCAACCGCCGCTGTATCTGTTGCAGGCCGGTAAAAAGAAGTATTACGCCTATAGCGATGACGAAAGAGACACCATAATTGACCGGCTAATTCAAGAAAAGAAAGCAGCCAAGAAAAGCAAAGCCGACGAAGAAGAGGTTGCCGTGCCCGAACCTGCCGACGAAGAAGCCGGCACTCAGCCGCCAGCTGACGGCGAGGGACTGGATGAGACTGAAATCGTTGATGACGAAGCCAAGGTCCGGATGAAGCAGGCTGGGGTCTCAAATATTCAGCGCTACAAAGGCTTGGGCGAGATGAATGCCGACCAACTGTGGGAGACTACTATGGATCCCGAAAATCGGGTGATGCTCAAAGTGAATGTCGAAGATGCAGAAAAAGCTGATGCAATATTTAATAAGCTGATGGGCGAGGAAGTTTTATTGCGTAAAAACTTTATTCAAACCCATGCTAAAAATGTGATCAATTTGGATATTTAGTGGAAGACGAACAGCAGCAAATACCAATTGAAGATCAAGAGCTAGAACACACCGAAGCAGGCAATATACGGCCGTCTAGCATCGAAAACGTCATGGAAACCAGCTATCTGGACTATGCCATGAGCGTGATTGTTTCGCGGGCATTACCAGATGTCCGCGACGGCTTAAAACCAGTGCACAGACGCATCCTGCACGTTATGAATATCAATGGCTGGCGTCACAGCGCCAAATACGTTAAAAGCGCTCGTGTGACCGGTGAAGTGATGGGTAAGTTCCATCCGCACGGTGACCAGGCGATTTATGATGCGATGGTCCGATTGGCCCAAGATTTCTCACTGCGCTACCCATTAATTGACGGCCAGGGCAACTTTGGCTCAATTGACGGCTATCCGGCCGCTGCCGCCCGTTATACCGAGGCTCGCTTATCACGCTTGGCCGAGGAAATGCTGTTTGATATCGAGAAAGAAACTGTCGACTTTAGGCCCAACTATGACGGTACGCAGCGCGAGCCAGTAGTTTTACCGGCTAAGTTGCCAAACTTGCTTCTGAACGGACAGATGGGTATCGCCGTTGGCATGGCGACCAATATCCCGCCACATAACCTGGCCGAGCTGGTAGACGCTATTATCCACTTGATCGATCATCCCGAAGCAACGGTTGAACAGCTTGCCCAGTTCGTTAAAGGGCCAGACTTCCCGACTGGCGGTATCATTTACGGCGCCGAGTCAATCCGCCAAGTTTATGGTACGGGCAAGGGAAGCATCATCGTTCGCGCCGTGGCCGAGATCGTCGAAGGCAAACGCAGTGATTTTAGCATTGTAATCACCGAGATTCCCTACGCCGTTAATAAAACTGTGCTGGTCGAGAAGATAGCCGAGCTACATCATGACAAAAAGATCACTGGCATCGCCGATTTGCGTGACGAGAGCTCACGCAACGGCCTACGTATCGTTATCGACCTCAAACGTGACACTTACCCCAACAAGATCCTTAACCAGCTGTACAAGCTGACACCACTGCAAACGGCCTTCCATGTCAACATGCTGGCTCTGGTCGACGGCATTCAGCCGCGGGTTTTGAATTTAGAAATGATGCTGCGGGAATACCTAAAGCATCGCCAAGAAGTGGTGCGCCGACGGACCGAGTTTGAGCTGCGCAAGGCGAGGGAGCGGGCGCACATTCTAGAGGGTCTCAAGATCGCCCTAGACCACATTGATGAAGTTATCGCCACGATTAGGGCCAGCCGAACGACCGAAGACGCCCAAAATAACTTAATGAAGAAGTTCAAGCTGAGCGAGCTGCAAGCTAAAGCCATTTTGTCGATGCAGTTGCGTACCCTGGCCGGTCTAGAGCGCCAAAAGGTGGAGGACGACTTAAAAGAAGTCCTCAAGCTGATCGCTGAGCTTGAGCAGATATTATCGAGTGAAGCCGAGATATTTAAAGTTATAAAAGAAGAACTGGTTGAGATACGTGAAAAGTATGGCGACAAGCGCCGCACGCAAATCGTCGACAGCGAGCTGGGCAAGTTCAGCGAAGAAGAATTAGTGCCCAACGAGCAGGTAATCGTCACTTTGACGGCCGGCAACTACATCAAGCGAATCCCGTCTAACACTTATAAAAGCCAGGGTCGGGGCGGCAAAGGCATTATGGGTATGGCAACCAAAGAAGAAGATGTCGTCGAACATTTGGTGCTGACCCAAAACCACGACTTTATGCTGTTTTTCACCAACAAAGGCCGGGTATTTAGGCTTAAAGTCCATGAAATCCCGGCGGCCTCCCGAACTGCTAAGGGCCAGGCGATTGTTAACTTATTACAGCTTCAGCCTGAAGAAAAAGTGACCTCGTTGGTCAATCTAGACAAGGGTACAGCCGATGGCTATCTATTTATGACCACCAAGAACGGCACAGTTAAAAAGACGCCGCTGGCCGACTACGCCAACGTTCGTACTAGTGGCCTGATTGCTATTAAGCTAGACGACGGTGACGAGCTTAAATGGGTCAAGCTGACTTCTGGTAAGGACGAAATTGTAATCTCGACCGCTTTGGCACAGGCCATCCGTTTTAAGGAGACCGACGCCAGGCCGATGGGACGAGCAACCAGAGGCGTGCGTGGTATTCGTCTGCGCCCAGGTGACACCGTCGTCGGTATGGATATTGTGGTGCCAGACTCACAATTGTTAGTAATTACTGAGAATGGTTACGGCAAGCGAACAAAAATCGAGCAATTTGCAACCCATGCCAGGGGTGGTGTCGGTATTAAAGCTGGTATGGTGACGACCAAAACCGGTCGAACTGTCGATGTGCGAGCTGTCAGTGATACCAAAGAAGACTTAGTCATCGTTTCTACTCAGGGGCAGGTAATCCGTTTGGCGGTCGGTGCTATCTCGCTAATTGGCCGCTCAACTCAGGGAGTACGCATCATGCGTATGAACGAGTCTGACCATGTGGCTTCGGTAGCCTTAGTCGGTGAAGCTGAACTAGAAGAAAAGATTCAAGACGAAACTGGTGATTCGCCACTTGCCAACCAAACTGCAGCCGAGATCCCAACTGACTAATCAGCCAATTAGTAGATTCGCCAGATAAATGTCTATACCAAATGACTAAAGTTTAGCGGGCAAGCTCAATTTAGTTTTGTATAAACTTACAATGCAGCCAATCAGGACTAAGACTATCCTGGATTACAGCTATTGCTTGTGAGGCAAGGCTATTAAGGGGGATAGGGAGAATATGTTTCGCCCTAATATTAGAGCCGGGCTACTTTTTTCGCTTTTAATTAGCGCGGGTTTGGTTATGTCTCAGGCAGCACATGCCGCTGAGGCACCGGGTGGTGATGTCCAGCAATCAAGCTCCACCTCGGTTGTTGTAGACTCAACCAGTTCAGGCAGCCAGCCTGACTCCGCTACCAGCGTGACTGTGGAATCCAAGCAATCATCTGAGGTGGGTGGAGTCCAAATTGACAGTAGTACAGACAACCAACCCCAGACTACTGGCGGTTCTGACAGTGCCGATGGGGCCAAAACTCCCGCTAGCCCCGATGTCAGCCAATCAAACAACGATCAGCCGGGTTTGGTAGACTCCGCCAATCAAACTGGCGTTGCTTCGGAATCTAATCAGATACAGCAGCCTAAGCCGACACTGGCTAACCGTTTACAGCTTGCCGCCAAACCCACTAGCAATTACGGAGTATCAATTCCGCCAGCCGTCACTACTCAACAGGGTGGGCTAACTACTCAGATCCCACAGCCTAATAAACCTCAGGGCCCGTCGCCGGCAGATAGCTTACAGCGACTAGGTTCCTTCTTTGAGGTAACCCTGCCGATAGCATTCAAGGGCATAACTGTACCGGTTATTTTGACTGCCGGTATTGGTAAGGGCTTAGGTCTACCACTTTTGACTACTCTGTACCTGTTTAGTCTAATTCTAAGCGGCTACACTGTGTTGCTGAAGCGTTCTGGCTTCAGCCACGGTGCCCGCAGCGATGTTCCTGCTAATGGAACCTGGAATTTGTTTACCCCCCAAAAAGTGAGTTACGCCTGGGCAAATGGCCCAAACGTAAGCTCACTTTTTAGTGGTGTAAAGCGCTAATTAATTAAAAGGAGAAAGTATACGCGTTCCGTCCTCGTAGTTTGTCAGTTTCCTAAAAAGCTGGTCGAACGGGCCTTTGGGCCCGGAGCTCTAATGAAAAACGTATATAAGGAAGGGGGTGAATGAAGATGAAATTTCACAAACTGATCACTACTGTTGCGATGTCAGGTTTGCTGACGTTGGCGGTAGCAGGGCCGGCTCTAGGAGCTGACTCAATCTCGGTAACGGATACTGGCCCAGGTTCTGTTAACCAGGCTAGTGTCAACAACAACAACACGGTTAATTCGACCAACAACAACAACATGACCGTGGTCAACACCAATTCCCAGACAGCGACTACTGGCACGGCTAACGTTTCTGGCAATACCAACGCAGGATCGGCAACGAGCGGTAATGCTACAAACAACAACACTACGACCACGACAGTGGCGATCAACAACGGTTCAGCAGTAGGTGGCGGCGTCTTGCCCACAGGCGGTGGCACAGGTGGAGGTGGTGCCCTAGGCACCGGAGGGGGAAGCCTTCCAACCAGCAACGTCGGTGGCGGCACATTGCCTAACACTGGTGCTTTGAACCCGATCGACGTGTCAGCGTTGCGTAATGCCTTGGCTAATACAGCTAGCGCACATCAAGGCAGCGGCTTGTCGGCCTTACTACTATCGATTGCGGCCATTTTGAGCCTAATCGGTGCTGTCGGCAGTGCATTGTACGCAGGTAAGAAGATCGCTTAACGGGCAGGAGGGAATATGAAAACAAATCGCCTTTTGAAAATCGGTTTACCCATAGCCTTGCCGGTAGGTTTAATCTTAACTGCGGCGGCTGTGGTCGGCCAAGGCGCTTCCCGCCCAAGCGTGCTAGCTACCCAAAACGCAGCTAGTGACAATCAAGCCGAAGTAACTGTAAATGGTCAGTCGATAGACGTGCCAGACAACAGTTCTAAGACGGTAGATAGCGGCAACGGCAGCACGACGGTACAGGTATCGGGCGGTAGCCAGACTGCCAGCAGTCCTGCTACAACCACTATCACAAACTCTGACGGCAACGTCAGTATCACGGTCACACAGAGCAGCAACAACACTAGTAGCTCTACTAGTACTAATGTTTCAAGCTTCAGCTCTAGCTTTACAGGCAATAACTCGAGTGTTCACTTTAGCTCGAATGGCACTGGCAACGTGACCGTCACCAAATAGTACAAGTCGGGCCTTCGGGCCCGGAACTCACAACAACATTTAAAGGAAAGGGTTTTCAAATGAAGAAAACTTCAATTCTACGTTACGCTGCCATCAGCATGGCTACCATCGGTCTAGGTATCGGTGTCGCCGCTGCCAGCTCCGTAACAGTTGGCACCACTGGCCCAGGTTCAACCAACCAGGCTAGCGTCAACAACAACAACACGGTCAACCAGCAGAACAACAACACGCTGGGCTTGACCAACGCCAACACCCAGGGCTCAACCTCGGGTTCGGCTAACGTTTCGGGCAACACCAACGGCGGCTCAGCCACCAGCGGTAGTGCTGGAAACAGCAACAGCACCTCAAGCACCGTGGCTGTCAACAACGCCACCGGTGGCGGTGTACCAGCCGGTTTCTTTAGCAATGGCGACAGCGTCTCGCTGAACACGACCGGTCCAGGGTCGACCAACCAAGCCAGTGTTAACAACAACAACACTTGGAACTCGACCAACAACAACAACATCACTGTTGTTAACGCGAACAACCAGACTTCAACCTCTGGCAACGCGAACGTTTCGGGCAACACCAACGGCGGCTCAGCCACCAGCGGCAACGCTCAGAACAACAGCAGCACCACTTCATCGGTGTCTGTCACCAACTAATCGTTGGTTAGAGGTGAAGGGTTCGCCCTTCACCTGGAATCATTCAATTTATTGATTCAACTAATTACTAATGAGAGGAAGAACAATGATTAAGAAAGCACTTCGCTACGGCGGCATCGCCATAGCAACTGCAACCCTAGGCGTTGGCCTGGCAGCAGCATCAACAATCAATGTCGGCACAACCGGTCCCGGCTCGTCAAACCAAACTTCAGTTAACAATAACAACAACGTTAACCAACAAAACAACAACGCTATCAACGCTATCAACCAAAATGTTCAGATAGTAACCACTGGCAACTCGAATGTTTCCGGTAATACCAACGGCGGCTCTGCCACGACTGGTGGTAGCACCAACTCGTTCAGTCTGATGACCAATGTCAGTGTCACCAACTCGCCGTTCGGCGCTTCGTTCGTCATGGGCAGTGACAGCATTACCCTAAATGGCACCGGTCCAGGTTCACTTAACCAGGCAAGTATTAACAACAACAACAATTGGAACAAAACCAACAACAATACAATTAGCGTTCAAAATAACAACGGTGGTAATCAAACAGCTACCAGTGGTACTGCAAACGTTTCGGGTAATACTAACGGCGGCTCAGCCGCCAGTAACGGAGCCTCTAACAGCTCTAGCGTAGGTACTACGGTTACGGTTAATAACTAAAACACCAATGAGTGAGGCTTGACCTCGCTCGCAATTATCCATAATTACAAAAATGCTTGTGCTAAATCACAAAAAAACACTTGCCGAGCAAGCTGCTATATCTGATAATAAAGTGAAGGGGAGTAGGTAATGAAGTTGAAACGACTGATATCCACTATGCTGGTTGGCCTGATGTTGGCCGCTCAGATTCCTGTTGCAGTTTTGGCGGATACTACCGATCCGGCTACAACTACTCCTACAACTACCGAGACCACTCAAACCCCAACCGATAACACTACTCCAACAGATCAAAGTCAAACACCGCCTGCCGATCCAACTCCGACACCAGCTGACACGCAACCCGCATCACCACCTCCGCCCGCACCGGCACCTACTACCGGCCCAGACACGCCGACTGGTAAGGCCCCAGACTACGCCTTTAACGACGCGACCCGTAAGTGGGAACCGACCATTGTTAGCTGCTTCACTTGGAACGCTTCAACTGGCTTGTGGGAGTGCCCAGCGTTTTATACCTACGACGCCGTTGTTGGCTGGTATCACGTCAAGCCCAACACGCCATCGGATTCAGTTAACGCGCTGACTGCCGGTAGCGCTGATCCTTCGGGCACACTTAAATCTATTCTGGCGGCCAACGATCCGTTCAACACCAACACCGGGCCGAATAGTAATAACAATTCCAGCCTCAACAACACCAACAACTTGCTGGCCCAGCTGATCAATAACATTACTTTAAGTAACTTTGATGCCTCGACTGCCAACAGTGGCAATGCCAGCGTAGCCGGTAATAACACAGGTGGCTCGGCTACTACCGGTGCGGCAACCGTTGTTAAGAACTTGCTAAACCTCCTGAACGCTATGTGGGCTTGGGGAGGCGGCGGTATGAACTATTTCGTTAATAACCTGTTTGGCAACCACACGGGCGATCTAAAGCTAAACGTGCCTTCTTCTACCAACGGTGGCGGTGGTGCGCTTGGAGTCGTGCCAAGCTGCCCAGACGCTATCGACGGCAATGACACAACTGGTCCCAGCTCGACCAACTCAGCTACGACAAATTGCCAAAATAACGTGGCTGTTACTTCTCAAACCAACGGCACCATTAACAACAATGTTGACCTGTTAGCTCAGAGTGGTAACGCCAACGTCGGCGGTAACACTACAGGGGGTGATGCCAGAAGCGGCGATGCTACAGCCGAGCTCAATATCGTAAATCTAATTAACAGTGCGATCGGCGCCGGCCAGACCTTCTTTGGAATGCTGAACATCTACGGTGACCTTAACGGTGACATTCTCTTCCCTGGGCTTGATCTCACCCAAGGCATCGGCAGTAGCCCGTCGAATGGTTCGACGGTTTCCAACAACGGTACTGGGCCCAGCTCAACTAATAATGCTTCGGCCAACAACACGAACAATGCCAACATCAACAATTCCAATACCGGCAACTTTAATAACAATATTCAGGCTAGTGCCCAAAGCGGTGCCGCCAATACCTCTGGCAACACTATTGCCGGCAGCGCTACTACCGGCGAAGCAAATACCGAAAGTAATGCCTTCAACCTCTTCAATACCAGCATCTTTGGCGACAACGCCGTCCTCGTACTAGTGAATGACATGGGACACTGGGTAGGGCGCATCCTGAACCTGGGCGGGGGTGGCGCCAGCGGCGGCGCATTACTGGCCAACGGTGGGGCGACTGTCTCGAACAACAACACAGGTCCAAGCTCCAGTAACACCGCGACCAGCAACCAAACCAATAATACAAACGTCAACAATACGGTTAATGGCAGCATAAATAACAATGTGCGCGTTGGTGCGGTATCTGGCGATGCCAATGTCTCGGGCAATACCGTCGGCGGCAACGCCACCAGCGGTAAAGCCACCGTTGCTTCTAACATCGCCAACATCTTTGGCAGCACGCTCAGTTTCAGACGGGTCTTCGGTATCCTGATTATCAACATCATGCCGGGCGCCCACTGGTTTGGTAGCGTTGGTATCGATACCGCTGCCGGCAACCCGCCGCAGCCTGTTGCGCCGCTGGTGGCCAACACTACTAGTAGCAGCCAATTCGCTAGTCAGGCCGCTGCTTCCCTAGCCAATAATGGGGGAAGCACCTCTAGCGCCCAAAACAGTAATGTCACAAGTAATCAGACCCAGGTTCAAACCTTAGCTGCCCAGCAACTACACGCTCAGGCTCAAGCCGCAGGCGGTGGTGGGGTAGCAATTGCTTTCCTGATCACGGCCGCACTGTTAATGGCCGCCGCCGGATTGTTTAGCCTGGATCGTCGTCTGACCCGGTAGGTTAAGGCACTCTAGTTAGCCACTTGACTAGATAAAGTTCTAACAAAAAGAGGCCCTTAGGGCATCTTTTTGTATGTTTGTAATATTGACCAAAGCCCAGATTCCTCTAAGATTAGCGGACAGTCAAATAAGTTTGTGCAAGCAATGATGCACTTCCTGTATATATGGTCGCTTGGGAAGTGTGGAGCTAATAGCGAAACCGAGCATGCGTTTTATATATAGCAGCTTGGTTTCGGCCAAGCTTTTTGATTGACATAACAACATTTAATGACAGGCAATGAAACACTTTCTATACCTGGTCGCTTGGGAAAGTCGCTAAAACTGAAACAAATAGTCCGCTGGCTTTATCAGCCTGGTAGCGGGGTCAGGACTAACAAACAGGGCAACGACGACCGATCGGTCGTCGTTTTTGTATCTGTATAAGCAAGCTCAAATCTGTTAAAATCAAAGCAACCAAGGAGTTTCGGAGTGTTAAATAACCCCTACATTGTTGTTCCGTTAGTAAGCTGGATAGTTGCTCAGGCTTTAAAATTTGCTTGGGCGGCTGCCTGGGGCAGACTAGATTTTAAGTATTTGTACGGCTCAGGGGGTATGCCTAGCGCCCACTCGGCCGTGGTGGTTTCGCTGGCCACAACCTCATTATTACTTGACGGGCAGGGTAGCCATTTGTTTGGTCTGACCGCAATCCTGGCGGCGATCGTTATGTACGACTCCTTTGGCGTCAGGCGGTCAAGCGGGGAGCAGGCAGTAGCCTTAAACAGGCTAATCGACAGTCTGGGCCGCGACAGTCGGGCGCAGGTACCAGAGCAACCTCTGCACGAAGTCCTAGGCCACACACCGCTCGAGGTTGCTGTCGGCGCGCTGTTAGGCTTTTTGCTGGCAAGCTTGTTTAATCTGGACCGCGTTAGTAGACAAATCACTTTTTTGACCGCCCAGCCGCTACGCGTTGAAGCCATTGTTTATGCTGTTATCTTTGGCCTGCTACTAGTCGGCGGCATTGCCACCAGGCTGTACCTTAGACGGCGATACCCCAAGTCGGCGGCTTTTCAATCATTTGCCAAGCAGCTGTTCTGGAAAACAGAAGTCATTGCTTGGCCCGGTCTGCTAGGAAGTTTTGCGCAGTACGAAAACTTGCCTTATTTTTCGTGGCGAGTTTGGCCAGCCTTGCTGGTGACAATTATGGTCTGCTGGGACATTTATTTGTACGGCCGCTACCGATTGGCTCTGCCCCAGGCCTTAGCTGAAGAGCGCGAGGCTGAACGCAAGCGGCGCTGGTTCGAACTGGGCAATAAGAAAAAGAAACGCAAGTAACAGATTGCTAAGCTTAAGCGGTTTGTCTATTATAGACATACAGCTATGGCAATCAGTTCACATCGCAAGGGTGGCTCAAGCGGAGTCTTAGTAGGACGTCGCCTGTTCAGCTTGCCTTTGGCCGCAATCGTCATCGTGGCGGCAGTTGGCGGTTATTGGGCTTATCACGCTACTCACGCTGCTACAGCGACCATTATAGAAGGCTACAAGGTAATCGATGACCCTAATCAAAGTGCACCGGATCCGCCCGGTGGCGCTACCGTAGTCTACATGTGCTGTAACGGGGTCCCCAACGACGCCAACAACCCCTTCCGCTTTTCTAACCTACCAGCCGGCGATCATCGGGTTGGCATACCCAATGTTCCATCAGGGTTCACGCTAACTAGCGTTAGTTGCTTGAATAATGGCTGTGTGGGTGGTAATGACCAGGTAACTGTTGGGCATGGAACCTTCAGCTGTACGCCTGGAGGTGTTTGTGACAGCAACAACGGCAATAGCGTAGTTATTAATACCAACCTAGCAGAAGGTAATACAGTTGATTTGCGCTTTATTTTTCACCCCATTCCGCCACCACCGCCGCCAGCGCCACGGGTGACCCTGCTGGCTAATAGCCAAGCCGGAGCTATTACCGTTAATACCAATAGTGGCCTGACCTTGGCCTGGAGCGTTGCTAACAACCCAACCTCGTGTACGGCCTCGGGGTATCCTAGCTGGTCAGGGGGCAAAGGGCCGTCGGGTAGCGAAAATCACACTGCCGACACCAATGCGCCACGTACCATTACCTATAGCTTGTCCTGCTCCAACGCAGGCGGGGGAGGTGGTAGCTCGGTAACGGTAACTGTCAAAGCCCCACCGCCACCACCACCTTCGCCCTCACCGTCACCGTCACCTTCACCTTCGCCGTCTCCGTCTCCATCACCATCTCCGTCTCCCTCGCCTTCGCCTGGCGGGCCACCACCAAGCCCGGGAACTCCGTCAAATCATTCGACACAACCAGCTGCTGTGCCTGATACCGAAGCGCCGACCGTGCCAACCGAGCTAACCGCTCAGCTAAATGACGTTTCGGTGCAACTTAACTGGTCGGCCTCTACCGACAATGTGGGCGTGACCCATTACAAGATCGAGCGCTCACTTGACCAAACAACTTGGACAACAAGTGGTGATGACATTACGGCTACGCAGTTTTCCGACACCGACACCGCATTTGATGTTCATTATTATTATCGCGTCAAAGCTTATGACGCAGCCGGCAATGCTTCGCCCTATGCCACTGCGGATGTTCAAACCAAAGCCTTTTCGTCCAACGCCACCAGTGCCGAAACTACTATCACAAGCGATGACGGCCGGGCCACGGCCATAATCCCGGCCGGCGCCTTAAGCGAAAACGCCGACTGTAGCATGGTGTTTGACGAAGACTCCAGCAAGGTACCGAGGGGCAAGCAAGAGGTACTAGCTGGGCCTTACACGCTAGTTTGCAAGAAACAAAGTGGTGATTCGATAGATACCTACAGCAGCCCGGTAACTTTCCGACTAGGCCTAACCGCCGAACAGCTAAAGAAGTACGGCAACATCAGCGTTCTGCAGGTAGACAACGACAAATGGAGTGTTGTTAAGCCAATCAAGCTCGACACCAAAAGCCGAGGATTAAGCTTTGCTTCAAATAAGCCAACTCAGTTCGTGGTTCTCGGAACGGCAAAAGTAAATTACTGGCCGCTCATACTGTCAATCTTCCTACCGTTGTTAATAGTCGGCGGCGGCATCTTCTACTTTAAATTTAGACAGCAGAAGCAAGCCCAGTACCGTGATTACATCCGCCGTAAATACTACAACCTGTAGTTGCTAGCATAAGCGCTTTGGAGTATAAAAGATCAAATGGCTACAGTAAGAGCTAAAACCAAGTTTAATCCGTTAGTTTTTTTGGCGCTGGCCATTTTAGCAGTCGGTGTTTATATGATTTATCGTTCGACCCATGCGGCTGTCAGCAACCCCTACGCTTGCCCGGCTGGCTCTGGCGGCTCGCCACATCCGTTGCTGCAACCAAACCACATATCGGATGCTAACGGTAATGACTTATTCCGCAGCGACAACTGTGTCAGGCACATGCAGTTCTATCTGCAAAACCTTGGTTACTCAAACATTGTCATCACAGGTATATACGATGGTTCAACGGTCCAGGCGGTTAAAGATTTTCAGCAGAGTACCCGTTGCGGGTGCCCACCGACCGGCAAGGCTGATAAAGCGACCTGGCTGGCTATACACGCCATTATTAGTCCTGTTACCCCACCACCACCGGCTCCGGTTCCAGCACCGCCAGCCGCCCCACCAACTACTACCACGACCAAGTCTCAGCCAGCCCCAACAGCTTCCAAAGCTGGCGCGGCACCAGCCTTGGCCGCCCCGACCACGGAACCTTCGACCGTTAGCAAGCCGCAAGGACTACAGCTACCAGCCGTGATCGACATTACAAAATTTCCTAGTACCACGCCGCTAGTTTCAGATGCGGCCCGCAAGAAGGCTGAGCCATTTATAATCTTTATCTCACTTTTACTAGTTGGCTGGATGTTTTATCTCTTACGCATGCTATATCGCCAGTTTGTTTTGCCGAACCGGCCACGATCCAAAAGGACAATAATATCGAACATGCCAAAACCGACCATCGTTATGCCGACCACGAAGCCCAAGCGACCTACCAAAACTAAGCGCAAATAGGGTTGACTTATAGGTTCAGAACTACTAAATTAGTATAGGTCTTGAAAGTCTATAGCGACTTAACTCAGCGGCCCCCGGGCCGGCTGATTTTTGTTCGGCCGAAGTGCAGAACGAAATGGTTCGTGCGACGACCCAACAGTCAAGAATTGTCATTTGAAAACTCGGTAGTGCAGTGTAACCGTTAATACAAACTCGGGGGAGTATAAACCTACTCAAGGGGAGTATAAGCCCAATAGTCAGTTTAAAACTGACGCCGAATCAACCTTTCAAACAGGTTTTGTTGGAGAGTTTGATCCTGGCTCAGGATGAACGCTGGCGGCGTGCCTAACACATGCAAGTCGAACGGACGAACTATTTGGAGAACAATCGCGCAATCGAAGGTTCCCCTCATAGTTCGTTAGTGGCGGACGGGTGAGTAACACGTTGGTACCTACCCCGAAGTGGGGAATAACTGGCCGAAAGGTCGGCTAATACCGCATGATACCGCAAGGTTAAAGCAGTAATGCGCTTCGGGAGGGGCCTGCGTCTGATTAGCTTGTTGGTAGTGTAATGGACTACCAAGGCGACGATCAGTAGCTGGTTCGAGAGGATGACCAGCCACACTGGGACTGAGATACGGCCCAGACTCCTACGGGAGGCAGCAGTGAGGAATCTTCCACAATGGACGAAAGTCTGATGGAGCAACGCCGCGTGCAGGAAGAAGGCTTTCGGGTTGTAAACTGCTTTTATATGGGAAGATTATGACGGTACCATATGAATAAGGATCGGCTAACTACGTGCCAGCAGCCGCGGTAATACGTAGGATCCAAGCGTTATCCGGAATCACTGGGCGTAAAGCGTACGTAGGCGGCGTGTTAAGTGTGATGCGAAATCTGGTGGCTCAACCATCTAGACTGTATCGCATACTGGCATGCTAGAGGACGACAGAGGCAAGTGGAATTGGCAGTGTAGCAGTGAAATGCGTAGATATTGCCAGGAACACCAATGGCGAAGGCAGCTTGCTGGGTCGTCCCTGACGCTGAGGTACGAAAGCGTGGGGAGCGAACAGGATTAGATACCCTGGTAGTCCACGCCGTAAACGATGCAGGCTATTAGTATGGAGTATCGACCCTCTGTGCTGAGAAGCTAACGCGATAAGCCTGCCGCCTGGGGAGTACGAGCGCAAGCTTAAAACTCAAAGGAATTGACGGGGACCCGCACAAGCAGTGGAGCATGTGGTTTAATTCGACGCTACGCGAAGAACCTTACCAAGGTTTGACATCCTAGGAAGGCCCTAGAAATAGGGCGGTGCCTTCGGGAACCTAGTGACAGGTGTTGCATGGCCGTCGTCAGCTCGTGTCGTGAGATGTTGGGTTAAGTCCCGCAACGAGCGCAACCCTTATCGTTTGTTGTATTTTTCAAACGAGACTGCCCGGGCCAACCGGGAGGAAGGTGGGGATGACGTCAGGTCAGCATGACCCTTACACCTTGGGCTACACACGTGCTACAATGGCCGGTACAACGCGTTTGCCAACCCGCGAGGGGGAGCTAATCGCATCAAAACCGGTCCCAGTTCGGATAGGAGGCTGCAACTCGCCTCCTTGAAGTTGGAATTGCTAGTAAACGTGGGTCAGCATACCACGTTGAATACGTTCTCGGGTCTTGTACACACCGCCCGTCACGTCATGAAAGTTGGGGGCACCCGAAGTATCCTCTTTGCAGGGTCCTAAGGTGAACTCAGTAATTGGGACGAAGTCGTAACAAGGTATCCGTACCGGAAGGTGCGGATGGATCACCTCCTTTCTAGGGAGTAAGTCATCCAGCAATGGAAACCGTAGACTAGATCTGCGGCCGTTACAAAAAATGTTTAGAGCTGCCCGCAAGGGATGTGCTCAGCAACCTTTGTAACGCGGACATCCTAGGTCGACTTATCCGTTTCTACGGGTAAATGACGTTTTACACTGCACTACCAAGTTTTCAATAACAAAAAAGGCGCAATCCGCGTCTTTTTTGTTATGCTTAGGGTATGGAATTCATAATCTTTGTGCTGATGATACCGCTATTCCTTTCCTGGCTCTCTTTTAAAAAGAACAAGAGTTTCCCAGTCACGGAAAGGCTATTAAACTTGCTATTTTACTGGCTATTTTTGACAACTTTGTTTTTCATTGTGACGGCGCAAACCAAGTCAGCGCTCCTAATGATCGGTCTCACGTTGGCCGGACTGATTTATATGGGGTTATTGCGACGACAGTTCTTAATGTTTGGCGAACTTCACACTGGTAAGGTGGCGGTGCAGAGTACCAGAGTAATCATCCTTTATTTGGCCTTGTTGTATGGTTTTGCGTTCTTTGCTAGTTTTGCCAGAGGAGGCGGAGGGTTTTTTTAGTTATTTCCTGGGTTCAACGCCTTGCCTAGTGGGGATAGGATTTGTTGGGCGACGCCGCTGCCCAGGCCGGTCATGTATAGAAGACCACCTAAAACCAAAATGATCGAGAATAGTTTAAAGGCGAAGTAGGTTGAGCCGCCACCGAGGATATTTTCGATCCAATCCTGCCGACCGGTAGTGTTTACTAGTTGGTAGTTATACTTAAGAGTAATAACGCCGATGGCAATAATGAGTGTGCCGTAAATAATTCGCTGGATGAGCATAAGGGGATTATAGCAGAAAGCGGCCCCTCCGAAGAGGGGCCGCGTCGATCTGGTCGGTCTAACTACGCAGTTCGCTCTCAATGTGCGCCTGCTCGGCTTGGTCGATGGCTGCTCGGATGTTGTGAGCTGCCACCATGAACGGGTGGTCGTTGGCTAGATCGACCAGGTCGTCAAGACGTTGGCACCAATTGACGAACTGCTTGCACTGCTCCAGGCTCATTTCGCCCTGCCCAGAGCTGGGCGAGGTCGGCAGTAACGGTACTGGCAATTCGTGCCGGGTGACCAGGTTGCCAACGGCCTGTCGCAGATCACGACTGCGAGCATAGATGGCTTGCTCGAGCGACTTTGGTAGCGCGAAAGTGACGGTAGCGCTCGACAGTAGCGAGGGATACGGCGCGCCCGATATCAGCTGAATGACCGCTTGCCGTACTTCGGCCAGGTCGCCGACAACCTCGAGCAAGACATTTGCCGCAATGCCGTCACCATCGCGCACGATGCCCAGCAGCAGATGCTCGGTGCCGATGTAGTTGTGGCCCAGCTGCAGCGCTTCGCGTAACGCCAGCTCCATCACCTTCTTGGCTCGCGGCGTGAAAGGCGGGGAAGCGACCCTGCTCTTATCTAGCCGGTCCTGATCGTACTGAGCCAAGACATGCCGACGGAGTCCGTCGTAGGGCAGCCTCAGCGCCAAGAGCACCTTGCCCGCGACACCGTCTTGGTTTTTAGCCAGCCCTAGCAGAATGTGCTCGGTACCGATAAAACCGCAGCCCATCTCTTTGGCCTCGATTTGCGCCTCGACCAACACCATCCTTGAGCGGTCGGTGAATCTTTCAAACATCGTGCCTCCCAGATCGGCGTAGCAGTATTTAAGCACAGGTTGGCAGGTAAGGCTAGACTCCTTGTAGATAATGCTTTTTTCTGCTTAAATACTTAAGTTAATCCAGCCCCGATCGCGGGGGTGGTAAGTTGAAAAAAGATGGGGGGCTTGTAGCTCAGCTGGTTAGAGCGCGTCACTGATAATGACGAGGTCGCAGGTTCGAGTCCTGCCAAGCCCACCACCTTTTTTCAACAACCATGGGGATGTAGCTCAGTTGGTAGAGCGCCTGCTTTGCAAGCAGGATGTCGCAGGTTCGACTCCTGTCATCTCCACCAGTAATTATTGCAAGGCTTCGACTAGCTCGGAGTCTTTTGTTTAAAGTCTTGGGCAACAAGGGTTTCAGGCACTGGACGACCATAGGAGCGCTTGATGTGCTCGTACCACTGCACAGCGCCGGTAGACGGAGGATCGTCGCTGCGTCGTTCATAGCCCCACAAGTAAGCCAAAAACGAGGCCAGGAAGATTAAGTTTAGGTCGGTAAAGATCAGGCTACTAATAAGCAAACCACGATGAGGATCGCCCATATTTAACAAGACGATGTCGCGCAGCAAGCCGATGACGCCAATCGCGAACAAGAACCACAGTATGTTTTTAAGCCAAGTCGGCTCGTTGGGTTTGGCGGTTTTACTAGACACCGCAAACTTGCGCTGAACCTTTAAAATGCCTTTTATGCCGCCAAAGTGGGCCAGCAAGTTGGCCATCGAATAAGCTTCGGTGTAAATGGGATGGTAAGTACCGCGGGCGTATATGGCGGTGAAACCGACGGCTATCAGCAAGAAGCTTGTAAAGATCAAGTTATACCAGCCATAGCCTATTACGATCGGGCCGACTAGTGTAAAGCTGGCAAGGATGGGTGTTATGAAAAATAGTAGCTTCTGAACGCCTTGTAAATGCGCTAACGTGGCATTGATATAGTTTAAACGCTGTCGCCAGGTTAGTCCCTTGGCGCGCAACGGAGAATCGGGTGAGCGAAACAGCAGACCCAGCGAGCCGGCGGCCCAGCGTCGACGTTGCTTGTAAAATTCCTTAAAACTGGCGGCCTCTAGGCCAAAGGCTAATGGCTCGGGCACAAATAGCGACTTCCATTTGCGAGCATGCAGCTTGAGTGAAGTGTGAATGTCTTCGGTGGCCGTACCGGTAGCAAAGCCACCGATGCTGTCAATTGCGCTGCGGCGCAAGAGCGCACTCGTACCAACAAAGAAAGCCGAGTTGTAACGGTTCTTAGAAGGCTGGATCATGTCATAGAACATACACTGTTCGCTCCAAAAACTATTACCCCGGCGACGTCTAAACAGGAAGCTATCGGTGTTGTAGTAAGTTTGGGGGCTTTGCACGAAAGCCAGCTGCGGGTCGTCAAAATAACCTAAAGTCCGCTCCAAAAAATAGGGCATCGGTATATGGTCGGCGTCGAGCGACAGGATAAATTCGGCCTGGCTGTACTGTAGGCCGAAGTTTAGGTTGCCGGCCTTGGCATGCTCGCTGGAACCTCGGGCGTAGTAATTAGCGCCCAGTTTGTTGCACATGGCTCGCACCCAAGCCCGATTACCGTCGTCTAGCACCAGTACTCGGTTTATTCCACGCACCTTTAACGCGCCCAGCACAACCGGCTCTAAAACCTCGATTGGTTCATTTAGGGTCGGGATAAGGGCGTCGACACTGCGATTTAGCTTGGTCGGTCGATGGACTGGATGGTCGATACGACGAGCAATCCACAGGTAGGTAAGTGTCATCACGAAGCCGTAGATTTCGGCCAAATAGGCAACCGGGCCATACCATACCTGCCAATTAATGATGGTAAAGCGCCAAATAAGATAAGGCCCAGCCAGCATACAATATATGTAGTACAGCACTGGCAGCCAGCGGGGTTCAGCCACTGGCTTAAGCTGCACTGAATAGGCTTCGTCGTTTTGACGAAAGGACTTGGGCGATTTCACTAAAGTGGGCTGGGGCATACTAATAGTATGAGACCAGCCATCAGAAGGCTCAAGCATAGGAGGTTTAGCTTGACTCTTGTTTTAGGCGATCAAGGTTGCTACGAGCCTTGGCAATAAAGCTGGAGCCATTAGCCTCCTGGTACAATCCTGACTGGTCCAGGTCTTGTTTAAGGTAGCATTCCAAAATCGCCAAGTTAAACTGTTTCCAGTCTTCCCAGCTCATCGTCCTATGATTCATCGACTCAAATTCGAGCTTTAGCTTGCGGGTGTTGGTAATAAATTGCTGATAGTCGCCGGCAATATTGGCTACATCGGCGAGACGTACGACTTTGTCCTCGTTGGTCACAGCCACTGCGTCTTTGTGAGTGCTCATAATGGCCTGTGTAATCGATGAAATTAGCTGGTCATCAAGACCGAGCTTAGCTAGTTGCTGCTTGGCTAGGTGAGCTGAATAAGCTTCCTTGCTGTCAAAGCCTTTGGACGCGTGATCTTCATGATACCCAGCATCATGAAATAAAAGAGCAAGCATAACGATTTTGTCGTCGATCGGTAAGCCGTGGCGGTGGTAACTTTGGCAAATTAATTCAGCTTCGCGTAGAGCTGATTCGACATGGTCAAAGTTATGGTAAGCCAAGCTGGGGTCGTAAAGCGAAGCCGCGATTTGCTCGACTTGGTTGGCAGTCATTGCCTTCATAGTGGGCTAATTGTGCGCCCTAGCAGGCAAGTTTGGCAATATCTGGTTTGGCTAGAAGTACCCGCTTGTCTATAATGCTTAAGTATATGAACCCAGAAAAGCTAACATGGTGGCAACGCAACCAGTCTAAGCTAGGCCCTTGGCTGCTTTTGATATTGGCCTTGATACCGTTTGCCGCCTGGTTACGTTTTATTTTTGCTACTAGCCAAGAGAGCGCCACTTTGTATTTTGCCTTTAGTGTCGCCGCCAAGCTTTGCTCTCTGACAGGCATGACACTGTTTGCTTTGTCATTTGTACTAAGTACCAGATGGCGGTTTTTAGAGGACTGGTTTGGCGGTTTGAACAGAGTTTACATTTGGCATCATATAGTCGGCGGCTCCAGCCTGGTACTTATCTTGTTTCACCCAATCTTTTTGGCGCTTAGGGCCAGTCTGACCAGTTGGAACAAGGCGGCGTCATTATTGTTACCGCACTTTACAGGCAGCTTACTGGGCTTTCGTTGGGTAGTAACCTACGGCATATTTGCACTGCTTTTGATGATCGGCCTACTGTTTATTACTTTCTTTGTAAGGCTGCCCTACAAATGGTGGCTGTTTACTCATAAATTCATGGGAGTGGCTTTTGTTCTGGCTGGCCTACATGTTTTGTTTATTCCCAGTGTTTTTGGCCATGACCCATTTGTGCAGAATTACTTGCGCGCGGTCATAGCGTTAGGGCTAATTTCCTACGTCTACTACACGCTAGCTGGCCGTATTTTGATCCGTCGCTACCGCTATAAAGTAGACGAAGTAGGCACGCCAGCCGAAAAAGTTGTACAGGTCCATTTGGCGCCGTTGTCGCGAGCGATGAGTTTTACGGCTGGTCAGTTTGCCTTTATTCGTTTCCATCAACACGGCATTGCCACTGAGTGGCATCCTTTTTCGATTTCGTCGCCACCAGGTGCCGATGGTGACTTCAGACTAACCGTTAAAGCCCTGGGCGATTTTACGACCCAGCTGCAGGGTATAAAGAAAGGAGCAACCGCCGAAGTCGAGGGAGCCTTTGGTAAGTTTAGCTACACCAACTATGGTAACCCCAACCAGATCTGGGTGGCCGGTGGCATTGGCGTCACACCTTTTCTGGCGATGGCTAATTCTTTGCCAGACGTACCGCATCATATCGACTTTTTCTACTGTGTGACCGATCCCGCCGAGCTAATTGACATGGAAGAAGTCAAAAAAGCTGTTAATACTGACAAACATCAGTTTGCCGCGACTAGTCATGTTGCCAAAGAAAAAGGCAATATTACAGCCGAAATTATTGCCAAACAGTGTGGCGGACTAGACGGCAAGGATATCTTTTTGTGCGGCCCACCGCCGATGATGAAAGCCTTGCGAGTCCAATTTAAGGCGGCCGGGGTTAGTACTGATCGTATACATTCAGAGGAGTTTGCAATGGTATGAAGCTTAAACAAGTAGTCGCTCTAGCCTTAATAATTTTTGTCATCGTTGTAGCCACTATTTTGGTAGCCGGACATCTGGGCCAATAGTTTATAATTTTACAAAAGGATAGACTCGTGAAGAATCGTCTAGTCGGAGTAGGGATCGGAGCCGTCATTGTGGTCGCAGCCGTGTTCGGGGGCATCGCTTGGAAGCGTAATTACGACAGTTCGCAAAAGCAATCGCAAGCATCTAATGACCAACAACAACCAAAGGAGGACCAAGTGCAGCCGAATCAATTACAAATAACCGATGAAAAAGTTGGTGACGGTGACGAAGCTGTCGCTGGCAAGACCGTCAGTGTTAACTATCTTGGAACCTTGACCAACGGCACCAAGTTCGACAGCTCATATGATCGCAACCAGCCGTTTAGCTTCACCCTAGGTGGCGGGCAGGTGATTAAGGGCTGGGACCAGGGTGTCGTCGGAATGAAGGTCGGCGGTAAACGGAAGTTAGTTATTCCGGCCGACCTGGCTTATGGCGATCAGTCGCCATCTGCAGCCATTCCAGCCAACTCAACGCTAGTCTTCGAAATCGAGCTGCTGAGCGTTCAATGATCAAACGGTTGATTTGGGCGGCACTGTTTGCGATTTTGCTAGTTCCGGCGGAGACTTTGGGGTGAGGCCTTCACTCCAAGCAACCTGACAGTGCAAGGTGGCGAGACGATAACGCCTAATCGAGCTTATGCTTGCAATTTCTTAGCTTTTATTGCATCCTATCTGAGTCACCAGAGTCGAGATAGAGAGGATGGCGATGGGGAAGTTTCCAGACACGAGCCAAGAAAGGCTTGATCACGACCGGCGTTTGTCGGCGCGCCTCGAAAAGCGACGGCAGAATCGTAGCGAGCGAGCCGGCGCGAGGATTCAGAGGCACTCTGACAGGGCAGCCCGTTGGGCTAGCCGACGGTTTCAGATCGACGCTCGCGCGAGCTATCCGCCCAAGCTGGCTGAGGGTGATCCGCTCATCGAGCTCCACCGCGGCATTTCCTCCTACGGATATTTCGTAGTGATCGGCAGTGTTTGGCCATTTCGCTACATGACGCCGTACAACTGGTATGAGCGGCGGTTGGCCAATCGGGCCCTCAAGCTGAGCTCACCACGCGATCTCGCTCGCTTCTTGGCTGAGGCCTGACGATCTCGGGCTTTGAGCCCTGCGCTTCCCTTTCAGTTCGCTTTCTTCCTGGGGGCGGCGTCGAAGGAGCGTTCGGCGGCTTCTTACCTTTCAGAAGGCTCACTTCAAAAGGCAACTCGGCCCACGCGCCCCCTGCACCGCAACTTGGTGCAGGGGGCTGCTTCTTTTTAACCTGGCAGCACGAAAACCGCCGGCTGCTACTAGAGCAAGCCGGCGGCTCGGTTGGCCTCGGAAATTGATCCGAAGCGACGGATGTAGGTATCGCGGTGTGCGCAACGGCCAGCCTGGCAGCCGAGCTCGATGTCGCGACTTGTCGGCGTACGGCCGATCTCGGCAGCTATTACGCCGAGCTCTCTCGAGAGCTGCCAGTCAGTCTTGTAGGCCCT
>DATIHE010000024.1:0-5056 GCA_035481015.1 Candidatus Nanoarchaeia archaeon | reverse complement strand
CTAAACGGCGCCTCAGTGCCCTTTTGGCGCAGCACTTCATACTGCTCGGGCGTCAGCCTCTGCTTCCATTCTTCTTCGGTTTTCGGCATGTCACTCATTTTTTCTTCACTTTCGGCGGCAGAGTTAAGGTGTAAGAAACCGAGGTATCAAGCCACTTCTCCAAATTCGCCAGGTCTTCTTCGAGCGGCTCCACAAAAGCAACGTAGTCTTTCATCGGCCGGCCGGGCATCGGCTCAAACAGTGAAGTGTTTGGCTGCCGCAAAAATTTGGCCCGATCGTCTTCGCCTAGGCGTACGAACATAGTTTGGGCATGCACGCCGCTTTGCATGTTGGCGTTTATAAAGCCGCAAGGGCTGCCAAACATCATGCGGCTATCGATCGGCCGGTTAGCGATTAATTCTTCGTACAGCGCCACCAAATCGGCACTGGGTTTCTCCATCTTGGGCATCCTCACCTCACTTAAACTGAAGTCTATTTTGCCCCAAAAAACCACTCAGCAAAAGCTTAAGCGGCGATAATATCAAGACCTGCATCCGAGCTAAAGCTCAGCTTCAAGTCTTGGCGGAGAGGGAGGGATTCGAACCCTCGATGGAGTTGCCCCCATACCTGCTTTCCAAGCAAGCGCACTAGGCCTCTATGCGACCTCTCCGTAAGCTAGGTTATTTTACCGATTGTAGGCCACCTAGTCGAGGAAGTGCTTGCAAAAAGCTTGTTTACGAGAGTATTCTACGCTCACGCTACTCGAGCACGGAGGTTCGGCGTGAGTAAAGCCGTGTACGACTGGTCTAGGGAAGATCGACGCGAGCAGTACGAGCAACTGAGGGCCGAGTTTGAATCTGAGGACGAGTCGCCATCAGGTTGCTTTGCACCCATCAGCCTGCTCGCGGCCGCCATCCCGATTCTGGTTATTGGGCTGGTCATCGGCGTAATGCTTGGGGCGAACAGTGCCAAGCATTCTGCGACCACAACTCAGATCATCGCGCCGAGCATTGGCAACATCGCTCCGTCGGAAAGTATCGCCGACCTCAAAGATCTCTACGGGCAAGTCCGCTCAGCCGATTCTGAGCTGACCTACAACCGCTGGATCAGGGCAGAGGCCACAAACGACTGCCTGTTGTTGCAGGAGCACTACAACCAGCTGGTTCGTAACGTCTCCGCGCAGCTGCTGCATCAAAACGACCTGCCGGCTCACCTGGGCGATCAGCTCGACTCAGACTGCCAAGACACCGTGGCGTTCTAGCGGGTGGTCGGGATCTTCCCGGCCACCCGTTTCACTTTTTAGGACATTGACGCTGTCAGCTACAATTAGTTAGTGAACGTTATCGAACTTAAAGAAATTAATAAGGTTTTTCATGGCGGCGAAGACACTATCGCTCTTCGTGACGTTAACTTACAGATCAAACAGGGCGAATTCGTAGCCATCATGGGGCCATCCGGTTCTGGTAAATCGACCTTGATGAACATCATCGGCTTGCTAGATTCGCCCTCGACTGGTGAATACAAGCTTGAGGGCCACGACGTTAGCCGGCTTAGCGACAAGTCTCAAGCTAAAATGCGCCGTGAAAAGATTGGCTTTGTGTTCCAAAGCTTTAATCTAATCCCGCGCATGAGCCTGCAGCAGAATGTCGAACTGCCGATGATTTACGACCGCATAAAACCGGCTAGACGGCACCAACGAGCCGTGGCCGTATTAAACAAGGTAGGCCTAGGCGATAGAGCTAGCTATCGAGTCAATCAAATATCTGGCGGCCAGTTGCAACGTGCCGCCATCGCCCGCGCTTTGGTCAACCAGCCCAGCTTAATACTAGCCGACGAGCCAACCGGCAACCTCGATAGCAAAACCGGCCAAGTCATAATGCAGCTCTTAACCGACCTGAACCACAGCGGAGTGACAGTCATCATAGTTACTCACGATTTAAACATTGCTCGCTTTGCCAAGCGGCTGGTGCACGTCAAAGATGGTCGAATTGAGAGTGTCGAATGATTTGGGAAAACTTTAAAATGGCGATTCGGGCGATTCTAGGCGCCAAGCTGCGCTCCTTCTTAACCATGCTTGGCATCATCATCGGCATCAGTGCCGTAGTGGCCATTAACGGCATCGGTGCTGGCGTTAAAAAAAGCGTCTCGGGCAGTATCAGCGATCTGGGTAGCAACATCATCACTGTCGTTTCTGGCAAGACTATCTCTAAATCAGGCGGGAAAACCAGCATTAGCCCCGAAGCTGGCATTGGCACTAGCACGTTGACGCAAACTGACGCCGACAGCATCGGCAAGCTGGATCACATTAAAAACGTCGCGCCACTCGATTTAATTTCGGGTCTAGCCACTCGCAACAACAACCAAGCCCAAGGCGCACTAATTCTAGCCACCACCCCGGCTTACCAAAGCATTCGTGACCAAAAATTCGACAAGGGCCGCTTTTTAAATGCCAGTGACCCGGCAAATGCCGCCGTACTGGGTAGCCAGGCTAAAACCGATCTGTTTGGCAACGATGATGCCATCGGTCAAACTTTTCAAATCCGCGGCACCGACTTTAAGGTGGTCGGCGTTGTGCGATCAACCGATACCGGTAGCAGTTTGGGCGGTCCCAGTTTCGATTCGGCGATTTACATCACCTTTGCCGCTGCCAAAAGTCTGACTAAGGACAACCCGCAGATCTTCCGTATTATTGCCCAGGTTGACGACGCCACCAACGTCGATCAATCAATAACTCGCATTCACGACAAGCTCTTAAGTAACCACGGCAACCAAGAAGACTTCAGCGCTTTAACGCAAAAAGATTTGATCGGCACCGTTAGTAGCATCTTGGACCTGCTTGCCACTTTTATCGCCGCCATCGCATCGATTGCTCTGCTGGTTGGCGGCATTGGCATCATGAACATCATGCTGGTCTCAGTCACCGAGCGCACCCGTGAGATTGGCATCCGTAAGGCGTTGGGCGCTACCCGCAGCATGATCCTGACTCAGTTCTTAATTGAAGCCCTAGTTTTGAGTTTGCTTGGCGGCGTGCTGGGTATGGCAGGTGCGGTTGGCATGGCGACGGCTATCGGCCACTTTGCCAAAATTACGCCAGTTTTTACTCCCAGCAGCTTCTTGAGTGCCGTCAGCATCTCGGTCGGTATAGGCATCGTCTTTGGCTTGGCTCCGGCTTTTAAAGCCAGCCGCAAACGCCCGATCGAAGCCTTGCGCTACGAATAGGTTCTTTGACAGGGCTAACGCTTGAGTAGACAATATCAACACTCTCGCACCTTGGAGGTATTGTGATCATCCTACGCTTGATTGGCTTCATGGCCGCAGTTGGTTTTTTGGTCATTGGCCTAGCAATGCTGCGGATACGAAAGCAAGATAGCGTCTTGCCCTTCGGGAAGCATGTCCGTAAATGGTTGTCCTCGCCGGAAACAGACGACCCCGACGATCCTGAGCTATTGCAAAACGACTTGACCGCCAGTCTCATGCTGGCTCGCGTGCAAGCTGAAACTCAGCTCGAGCGATCGAACAGAGGAATCACATTTACCTGTTTAGGGGCAGCTGCCCTGCTCGCCGTGACCGCCAGCATCGATGCGCCTCTGCTCTATTTCTTCGCAGCGGCGGCTGGCCTGGCTGGGCTGAGCGGGCTAGTCAACCAGATCAAAATCCGGCGGCTGGCCCAAGTTTCGGCCTGCTGCCTGATTGCTACCGGCTTCATTGTCGGCATCGTCCGGTAACAACCGGCGGACCACAGTCCGCCGGTTTTCATTAATCCTCTTTGGGTCGTTCGAACTTGCCGAAGGCCCACATACCGAGAATTATCAGGTTAAAAGGGCTAATGACGGCCAGTAAACCGTAAAGCACCGGGTTTTTACCGTGTTTTTGGGCAATCATGCCGGCGCACAGGCCAACGTAGACCACCATGATGCCAACCAAAATGGCTGGTACTTGCGGAGCGGTGTAGTTCATTGCAGTTCCTTCTTTAGCTTCTCGACCAACTCAACGGGTGTCGGATCAATGCCATTCAAAAATGCCAAATAGGCGCTAACAAAATCACCTAAAATAACCGCCCACAACATCTGTTGCAGCTTGGACTTACCCTCGGACCAGATAATGATCGGCGAAGGCATTTGGCCACTCAGTAATCGGTTCGAAATATCGAAACGTTTGGCGATTTGATCGTTATCCAGCTTTGACTGTAGCTCAACCACCTTAAAAGTTTTGTCTTTAGGGAATCGCCAGCCTTGAAATTCGTTGTGGTCAAACTCTGGCCAGATGTAGTAAAAGGCCAAATTCTTAGAGTTTTCATTAAAATCGATCTTCCACTTCATGGCGGCATAGGCCAACGTCGGTCCGGCATAAACAACAATCGGATTATTAAACAGCTCCTCGGCGATTTGTTTGGCTTGGTTTGAAGCGGTCGACGAGTCGCTGCTCCAGCTACCGGTGTGGGCGCTCATCCAATCTGCTGCTTCCGCTAGCTCACCCGTTAAACCCGACACTAAACCAAACTTTTCAAGCAAAGCACTGATGGCTTTAACCTCGAACAACACTGCCAGTCGAGGCTGCAGGCCAGTTGGCAAAGCTATGAAAGTAAGTTTGTTGGCCTTTGCTTCGTTTTGCAGTTGTCCGCCTGAACTGATCACGACAACTCGCAACTTGCGCTTCAAGGCAGCCTGCAAACAGCTAAGCGATTCCTCGGTATTACCCGAATAGCTGGAAATAAGCACCAGGCTGTCTTTGTCTAGCCAGGCTGGCAAGGCATAGTCCCGTGTAATGGTCAGCGGCACTGGTAGCCTATTTAGAAGCCAGGAATTAATAAATTCTGCGGCCAAAGCCGAGCCGCCCATGCCAGCTAGCACGATGTTGGTTGGCTTGTTTTTACTACTTAACTCGAAATCGAAGTCTTGTTTTAACTGATCCGGCTGGCCCGCGATAACGCCTAGAGCGTTACTTTTATCGAGTCGGCTGACAAACTGTGAGTCATCTAGCATTACCTTTTTATTATGCCACAAAAGCGAAAGGCGCTCACAATGTGAGCGCCTGGGTTTGAAAGACGAAAGAGAGTGCCGGCGGGGGGCCGGGCCCG
>DATIHE010000023.1:0-12141 GCA_035481015.1 Candidatus Nanoarchaeia archaeon | reverse complement strand
TACACCGCCCGGACCAGTGTAGGTGCTTTTAACCACATCTGGGTCGACGCCCTGCTGATGCCACTTAATAGTCAGACTGTCAAAGGCGCCAGCCGGAATTGGCGGGCTTTGATAGGCTTCTTCAGACTGCAGGTAACCACTATAGCTACTGGTCTGCTTTTGAATTTGCGTACAAGTGACGGCAATGTTTCGCTCGCTGGAGTCAACGGGGCCACTGGTGCCGTTGCAACCAGACGCACCATAAGCCACAGTGCCTGACTGAATATCAGCCATGGCCTGTTCGGCACCGGCTACGGCCGCGTAGTAAGCCTTGATCGATTTGTCGATATCAGTTGCTTGGCGCTGCTCGTTAGCCTGCACCGCCACAACACCAGTGGTAATAAGCAGCAACATTAAGCTAACCAAGATGGTAGTTATCATCGCTACAAAACCGCGTTCGTTCTGGTATTTCATGGTGTCGTCGCCCCTAAACTGACTGTAGTTGTTAGATTAGTCACGCTACAAAACTGACTGCTCGGAGCAGACGGATTACACAAATTATGATTCACCAAGGTACCGCTAGGATCTTTCGGACCAACGATTAAACTAATGCTTACTGTCGGGACATAGGTCGGGCCAAAGCCCGCAGTTTTAATCGCGTCTAACTCGTAAGCCCAGACGTTCGGTGATGTTAGGCTCTGGATCGAAGCTGTCGGACCAGGACAAGGCGCTGCCGGAATCAGGGTCCGTCGCTCTAGCTGATGGTTAGCCGGGTTGATAATATACTCTACCCAGCCGCCAGCGACAGCCAAGCACATATAGTTCGGCACGGCGCCGCCGTAAGTAACGTCTGAAGCAGTCCGAGCTTCGCGGGTCATGGTATCCATTGCCAGTCTGGCATTTTGTTCGGTATCCCGCGAAATCATGCTGTTTTGCTGAGTATGGTAGGCCTGCAACAAACCTTGGGCCACAATCAGCAGCATGAAGCTAAAGATGGCAGTTGCCAGTATTAGCTCAATTAAGGTAAAGCCGCCTTGTGCACGAAGTAGCATCACTTAGGCCTCACTCCGCCAATATCGACTAGCTTTGAATATAAAATTGTCGTAAATGGCGGCCCACTAGCTGACGGCCAGGTGACTGTCACACTGTAGTTAAATTCGTTAGCGGGAGAGTAGCTGCCAACAATCGCCACATTGGCACCACCCAGTCTTGGGTCATTATACGAGCCGGACTTGGGCACCCAGTGACTAGAGGTAGAATCCATATGAAAGCCGGTGCCGGCCGGTACGTTAGCCTGAAAAGCAGCCCAGATAGTGTTGTCTCGGAAGTTGCGCAGACCTTCGATTTGCTCTTGGGCAAGGTTGGCGGCTATAACGCGACTGCGGGCTTCTTGACCTTGGCGAAAAGCTCGGTTAGATAAGGCAAAACAACTAGCCAGGACGGCGCCTAAGATAGCAAAAGAGAAAATTAGCTCAATAAGCGTAAAGCCGCGTTGCCTGGTCATTGGATGACACCTCGGGTGACAGCACCGTCAGCTGGATCAACTGTGATATCAACACAATGAGCGTTAGCGGAGTCACAAAGGTGATAATTGCGCGGTTTTTGGTAGGCCGAACCTGGCGCATAGTCGCTTAGACTCAAAGGCAACCTATGCAGGTCATCGGCTTCGTTAAATGTGTAGGCTTCTTTTTTGGCGCTCGACTGGTTTTGGATAAAGACAATACTGTCGCCGTTATCACTACTTGAGCCGTCAGCTACCCAGTGAACGCCGTAAGGGAAACCAATGTAATTATGCTCGCCAAATTGTAATTGATTGCTAGGCGGTTGGTTTGCATCGCGATAAATGCTATCAATGTAATAGCCCGTCGGACTAAAAAGAACCCGGATACCAAAAAATGTCTGGTTTGGTGAAGTCCCGCCACTACTATGACTGAACGGACTACTCGCATTTTTACCTGTGGTTGCTTGGTTTTCGTAATTTACCAAGTCGTTCCTCGCTCTCTCTACCGCATCCAAGAACTGTGCTCTGGCCCTAAATGATCCTTGACCAGCAAAGGCTGTGGCAGCCAATAAAGCTGCGATGGCCATGGTCAGCATGATCTCAATAAGGGTAAAGCCAGACTGAGATTTTTCATTAAGCATAACTGGCATGATTATAGCACGTTCAGGCCTGACAACCGTAAGTACCAGGCAATTATTTGCAATCCATAAAGATGGGCCGTTATGGCCGCACCGACCAAGAATGGCCCAAACGGCAACATGTCTCGGCGGCTCTTAACACCGACCGTGATTAACAGCACGCCGACAACGGCAGCGATATTAAAGGCCAGTACTAACAATAGTGTCGTTCGTGATAGCCCAAGTATTAATCCTAAAAAGAACACTAGCTTGATGTCTCCCCCGCCCATCCAGCGGCCACCAGATGCCGCTGCCAAAGCGTAAAAGAAGCCACCGGCCAAAAAGCCAGCCAGTAAACTATAACCAACCGTTGCCGCTGGTTGGCCGACGGACAAATGAACACCAAGCTGGATAATGGCAACGACAATCGCCGGTAGCAGGACGGCGTCGGGTAATAGATACCATTTCAAATCATATACTGCCAGTACCAGCAGTATGGTTAGGTAGTACAGCCAAAAAACAAAGTCCAGCCAACCTAGGGCGCCAACTGGGTTTAACTTGATGTACGACAGCGCAAACAAGCCGGCGGTCACCAGCTCGACTGCCGGATATTGGACCGAAATCGGCTTGCGGCAATAACGACACTTTCCAGCTAGGCTCAGCCAGCTGATAACCGGAACTAGATCGAACCAGGCTAGTTGGTGCTTACAATCCGGGCAAACCGAGCGGCCATGCCACACGCTATTGTCAGCTTTTTTGTGTTCCTGCTTATTATGCAATCGCCAAACGGCAGCATTTATAAAACTGCCAATCAGCAAACCAAACAATCCGACAATAATAACCATAAGCGTATTATAACTTATGGCACTAAAAAAGGCCCGGTTGGGCCTTTTTTAGTTTGTTATCGATTAGTTGTTGGTGATGCAGTAAGGTGTACCACCGGTCTCTTGCTGCATATACACAGCAACCTGTCCGCCCGCAACGCCCGGGCAAGAACCTGCGGCTAACCATACAGTACCGCCCGTGTTTCCGGCAGCTGTAGTTGGGACTCCGGCTGCAGCAGTATAGGCCGTTCCGCCAGGAGCTTTGCCGGTAGGGTCGTAGTACTTAGTCGCGCCCATGATGTTGCCGACGGTATTGCAGTTGGCATATGCACCATTGTTATTGGAAGCACAACTTTCAACAGCTGCCAAAATTTGTCCCGCTGAGCTTTTTCGCTGAGTGTCACGGCGTGCTTTCTGAGCACCACTCAAGGCTAGCAAGACGATAACGATAATCAAGGCTGCCAAGGCAAGTACCAATACAACTTCTATAAGGGTAAAGCCCTGCTGTTTTTTTAATAATTTCTTTAACATTTGCTTTATCACCTCCTTAAGTGTCAGCATCATAACTATTTAAACTGACTCTATATTGTAGTTATGCTTGATAAAAGTCAAGTCTACTTAATATTATTTAGACCACCAGAACCAATTAGACTGTAAATTGGCAACAAGATTGAAGCAATAATAAGGCCAACTGTAATACCCAAAATAACCATCATGGCCGGCTCGATGACTGTCGAAATGTTTTTAACTTGCTCATCAACTTCGTCTTCGTAAAATGTCGCCACACGATCGAGCATGTCATCCATGGCACCACTACGCTCGCCAATGGCAATCATTTGTGGCACCAGCCGCAAGAAGTTAGGATCATTTTCGAGCGAACTGGATAGTGATTTACCACCTTTCACCTTAATGCTGGCCTTCTCGACACTATCGGCCACTAGTGAGTTGTTGACAGCATTCTTAACGATATTTAAAGACTCCAGTAACGGCACACCAGTAGCTACCAAGGTGCCTAGGGTGCGCGCAAAACGAGCCATATACATTTTGCGGAACAACTGCCCAAACAGTGGCATTTTCAGCTTAAAAGTATCGGCCAGCCGTTTGCCCTTTTCGCTTTTAAAGAAGTAATAGAAGCCATAGCCAATCCCGGCAAGAATGATAAGCGCCAGATACCATTGGTTAACAATAAAGTTCGAGACAGCCAGTAGCGCCGCGGTTAAGGGTGGTAACTGCTTGCCCAGGTCTTTGTATAAGCTACCAATCTGGGGCAGAACGGTAGTTAGCATAAAGATAACCACGCCCACCATGACGATCAAAACTATGAACGGATAAATCAAAGCACTGCGAATTTTGCTCAGGATGGCAGCATCTTTTTCTTGCTGGGTGGCTAGTCGCTCCAAGGCTTTATCGAGTGTACCCGACGACTCACCAGCGGCCACTAAGTTAACGTAAACGACATTAAAGACGTCGGGGTGCAGGGCAAAAGCAGCCGCCAAGCTCTTGCCTCCTTCAACGCTAGCTATGATGTCATCGATTATCAACTGCAAGGGTTTATTGGTAACCTGATCACGAACGGTGCGAAGCGACTGAACTAGCGGCAAGCCGGCGTTTATTAAGGTGGCTAGTTGGCGGGTAAAAATAACTCGGTCTTTATAGCCAATATGATTCACAAACGGCACTAGCGCCATCAAACCACCCACGTCCTTGGGCTCGATCGAAATCGGATACAGCCGCTGGCCCATTAACAACTTAGCAGCAGATTGGTCGCTATCAGCTTGGACTTCAGCTTTAACCATTTCACCAGTGTCGAGATTCTTGGCAGTGTAGACGAAGGTTACCATTAGCCTCTCATCATCCTGTCGAGTTCTTCTAGATCGACGGCGTAGTTCTTGGCTTCATCATAGGTGATCTTGCCGGTTTGAATTAAGCCAACCAAGGTTTTGTCCATCGACTGCATACCGTACTCACCGCCGGTCTGGATGACCGCATCTAGCTGGTGAGTTTTGCCTTCGCGAATAATGTTACGGACGGCCGGCGTTACCCACAGCACTTCAGCGGCGACAGTACGGCCGCCACCAATAGTTGGCACCAAGCGCTGAGCCATAATGCCCTGCAGCATGCCAGCCAGTTGCACGCGGATTTGTTGCTGCTGATGTGGCGGGAAGACATCGATCATGCGATCAATCGATTGGGCAGCGCTGTTAGTGTGCAATGTAGCCAGCACCAAGTGGCCGGTTTCAGCAATTGTAATGGCTGAGGAAATCGTTTCCAGATCACGCATCTCACCTACTAACACCACGTCGGGGTCTTCACGCAAGGCCGAGCGCAGAGCAGCACCAAAGCTAAATGTGTCGTAGTGAATCTCGCGCTGTACCACAATCGATTTTTTGGAATGGTGAGCGTACTCAATCGGGTCCTCGATGGTGATGATGTGCATGGCTTTTTCGGTATTGATCTTGTCTAGAATGGCAGCCAGAGTGGTGCTTTTACCAGATCCGGTCGGTCCAGTGACCAGCACCAGCCCACGCGGAAAATCAGCGAACTTGCCGACGACTTTAGGCAACCCTAATTCATCTAGGGTGCGGATCTTTGTAGGGATCAAACGCAAGGCGGCGGCTAAGTTGCCTCGCTCGTGGAAGGCATTTACACGGAAACGACCGTAATCACCGAAGGCGAATGAAAAGTCGAGCTCTTTGTCCTTAATTAAGACGCCCTTTTGATCCTCATCGAGAATCGAGAAAACTAATTTTTCGACAGCATCATCGTCCAGTACTGCAGCGCCATCAACCGGCTTTAGGCCGCCGTCCACACGCAACATTGGCGGCAGGCCGACTTGAATATGAAGATCCGAAGCATCAAGCTTGATGACCTGTTCTAGTAAAACTTCAATTTTTGGAGCGGTTTCTGCCATTAGTAGTCTGCCGCAACGCGGGCCACCTCCTCTAATGTTGTGATGCCATTTAAGACCTTTAGGTATCCATCTTGCTTCATGGTCAGCATGCCGTCAGCCTGTGCCTGTGCTTGCACGTGCGTGGTTGGAGCATGCTGTGAGAGCAATTTTTCAATTCCGTCGGTCATGGCAAAGACCTCGTAAATGCCGATGCGTCCTCTGTAGCCCTTCATGCACTTGTCGCACCCCTCTGGATTGGCCTTATAGAAAGTATAAGCGCTTTGACCGGCTATGGGCAAGATCTCGTAGCCCAGATCTTCGGTTTTAGCCTTAACTTCGGTCTGAGATTTTGGCAAAATACCTTTTAGCGTCTCGCTAATTGACTGAGTTTCAGTCTCTGATGACTTAACTTCCTGGTGACAAACGTCACACAAACGCCGTACCAGGCGTTGGCCAATGACGGTGTTGACCGTCGAGGCTATTAAAAACGGCTCGACAGCCATATCGAGTAAACGCGGCAGCACGCCAGGAGCGCTGTTGGTGTGCAGTGTTGACAGCACAACGTGACCGGTCAAGGCAGCCTGGACGGCCAAGTCGGCGGTTTCTTTGTCACGAATCTCCCCTACCATGACGACATTTGGGTCTTGGCGCAAAATGGAACGCAGACCGCTGGCGAAAGTTAAGCCGACGTCGCCATTAACCTGAATTTGGTTAATCCCGTCCATCTTGTACTCTACCGGATCTTCCAGCGTGACAATATTAATGGCCACATTTTTGATTTCCTGAATAACGGCATACAGGGTGGTCGACTTACCAGAGCCAGTCGGCCCGGTTGCTAGGGTCATACCGTGAGGTCGGTGGATACCTTCGTTGATTACCCGAAAAGCCCGGCCTTTAAAGCCTAGCGAATCGAGCGTTAATAGCTGCGAGTCTTTGTTAAGCAGACGAATAACCACCTGCTCGCCCCAAGTGATGGGCGCGATGGCGATACGAAGGTCGACGGCTTGGCCACCGGCAGCTATCTGAAACTCGCCGTCCTGAGGCACACGATGCTCGTCGATTTTTAGATTACTTAGGATTTTAATGCGCGAAATCAAAGCCGGCTCGAGTGCCTTGGGCAGGGTCATGGTGTCTTGCAAAATACCATCAACACGAAAGCGGATCTTTAGCTCTTTCTCGCGAGGCTCAATGTGAATATCGGAAGCTCGTTGCTGAACTGCTGCTTCCAAAATGGCGTTAAGTGCTCGGGTAATCGGTGCGTCCTGCACCAAGGTTTGCAGCGTCTTACCCGATTTAGGTTTGTCGTCTTTAGCATCTAGCTCTTTGGCGGCATTTAGGGCATCACCAACGTCGCCTAGCTCGGCCTTGTACTGTCCCAACGCCTGCTCGATGCTTTTTAGCGAGGCCATAAAGGTAATAACCACCTGGCCGGTCTTACGAGCAATGAAGTCGGCGGCTTGAACGTTAGTGGGATCCAGCATAGCAATTGCCAGTTTGCCCTGCATTCGCCCAAATGGGACGGCCATGTAGTTTTTGGCTACATCCTTACTCAACAGGTTAACAATGTCTGGCCTAATACTGACACCTTCCAGGTTGACGTAGGGTACGCCCTGGGCCTGCGCCTGGATTTTCACTAAGTCCTCTTCGCCAACCAGCTTTTGATCAGTGATAACCGATAATAGCGACTTATTGTGCTGCACCGCCTCCTGCTTAATAGCATCGAGCTTAGTCGGCGTTAAAAGCCCAGCTTGCAATATAAGTTTCTCGACTTTTTGCTGACTATCTAGGGACAGCATCTACAACCTCAGCTTAAATCGGGTTAAACGGCTTGGTATTGCCTAGACCAGTAGTTAGATCGATTGACGGAGTAAAGTTGCGAGCATGGTTGGGGTCGGTTAGCACATTAAGGGAGCCTTGATCAAAGTTAGAGTCGATCGGGGTAACAACTTCAACCTGAACCTGCTTGGACGAGCTACCTTTTGGTGCTAACTGTTTATAGCCAAGTATGCCAGCAACCGAGAAGATAACAGCCGCTAGAATTATGTATACGAGGTCTTTAGTTTTCATTGCACTGTCTCCGTCTTAAGGCTCAGATCGGCAGGTGGCTGGTAGTAGCTCGACAAATCGAGCAACATTTGTTGGCTGCCATTGGGACCTTGCTGAGAAATGCCTGTTACCCGGATGGGGCGGCTAGATAGTTCGATATTTGTAAAAAAGCGCAGCATGGCGTCATAGCTACCCTCAACGCCTAGTGAAAATGGCACCGCCACTGGAGACGATCCAGTAGTCGCCGTTGCGTCAACCGCTGGTGCATTTGTGTCGGGCGAGATGGTGCGGAGCTTAACGCCGCTGCTACCGGCGATGACATCGAGCGTACTGACTAAGGCTGGAAAGTCGGGCTTACTCGGCAGCGAGTCGCTAATTAACTGCTGGTAGCCGCCTAGTGCATCGTAGTTCTTGTGCAGTTCAGGTAGGTTGTTGACGTTGGTTTGCAGCTGCTTGGCAGCGACAGACTTTTTGTCGATTACCCGGTTATTCAGCAAGAGCTGGGCCACTAACGCCTTGCTAGCCACGACACTTATTATGATAGCCACCAGAGTCACGAGCGCGGCCACAACAATGAAATTGTTAGCCGATAGTTCGTGTTTGTTAGTAGTAGCTTCTTTACTTGTTGCCACTGGTTACCTCCTTCGACATAGTCGTAGATAAAGTAAAGCTGACCTTGCCAGAGGCATCAGCGGTCGCCGTATCGAGCTTAATGTCAGTAAAGTACGGCTGGTTACCAACATCTGCCCCTAAGCCGAGTGTTAGGTTGCTACCTTCCAGAGCCTTGGCGAACTTGGTTACAGTGTAGTAATTTTTGGCCTTGCCCGTGAACTTGATGGTATTTTGATCGTCAACAGTGATGGTCTCCAGGTCGTAATCCTTTGGCGAAACGGTCCCCAGAACGGTATAGAACTTAGTCATAAAGGTGCGCTGCCGATAAAGGTCGGGTAGGCTCTTTAGATGTTGTTGCGTAGTTACAATCTTTACCAGATCTTTGTCCGCGGTGATTTTAGCCTGCGAATCGTTAATATCGGCTTGGAGCTGAGCGATACGGATCTTTTGGCCCTGGGTGATCAAGAACAGTATCAGCACCAAGCCCAGAGCTATGCAGGTGATGACGGTTGCCAAAGCTGCAGCGGTTTGCCGACGACGCTTGGCTCTGACCTTTTCCTGACGAACGTCAGGCAGCAGATTGATAGCAGTTGCCATTACACTAATGTCCTCTGTGCCAAGCCCGCCGCGACAGCGTACTCACTCGACACGCTTAATAATTTCTCTTGGTTCGATGCCGGATAGCTAATATTGATCCAACTATTACCGACCTCAACCGGCAGTCCCGTGCTGTTGGCCATGTAGTTGGTGTACTCAGGAATGGCGATGCCTTGACCAGTCACGATCAATTTCTCGATCTTTACCTGCGGATAACGCTCAGCAAAAAATTTAATCGACTTGGTAATCTCGGAGACCAACACATCAACGTTGGGGGCGATAGCCTTGTTTACCTGGCCTTCTAGTTTCGACTGAGTCAGGCCAAAGCGGTAGGTAAACTGTTGAGCCTGTTCGTCGTTTAGGTTCAGGTTTTGAGCTACAGCCTTAACAAAAGTCCCGGCGCCAATGCCGATCGAGCGGATTAGCCGCGGCGAGTTTTTATAAACAATCGTTAGATCACTCGCATGACTGCCGACATCCAGAATGACCACAGCAATGTCGCTTACCGGCATCAAAGCCCTGGCGACAGCCGTGGCATTGGCCTCTAGAGCCACGATCTCTAGGCCTGATTTTTCCAAGATGTCCAGATACTTGTCGGTAGCCATAATCGGTGCGGCGACCAGTAAGACTTCAATCTCCTGGTCATTAGCGCCTGGGCCAAGCAAACTCCAATCGACTTTAACCTCGTCAAGTGGCATGGGAATGTACTGGTCGGCCTGGTATTTAATAGCCTTGTCGATGTCGGCATTTGATAGCTTGGGCATGGTGATGACCGAGGCAAAAACGTTTGCCGAGCTTAGTCCAGCTACAACGTTCTTGGTGCCAACCCGAGTGTCACGAATTAGCTGCTTGACCAGGTCGGCAATCTTATCGCGGTCGCCAGCGGCATCGCTACTGGTTAAACCGCCAGGAACTTTGACGTCACCATAGGTTACTAGCACCGGCTTACCGCCACTGCCACGCAGTTGGACTAAGCGAATAGCACTGGAGCCGATGTCCAGGCCGAAATAGTTCGTTTCGTGATTAAGCAGTCCCATTAAACCTAAAGCTCACCTTTGCTCAAAATCTTACCATAAGCACATTCACCTTGTGAACACTTTAATACAGTGGTGGCAGCTCACCGGAGTAACGTGGGCGGGCAGCAGTCTGGCTAATGACGTCCTTAAAGACTGGTGGCGGCGCAATGTAGATGTCACCGATGAAGTTAAAGCTTTCACCTAGGGTCGAGCCGTTGAAGCCGGCTGGGCCGGTCCTAGCAAATCGGTAGCCATGAGCCATCGTTAGACCGTAGAGAGTCAAAGTATTACTACAGCTATCGGCGCTGGTGTGAATGTCAATCGAGACATTACCGGCGGTACAGGTGTCAACATTACCGACTGCATAGTAATAGCCGTCGAGCTGTGTGACGCTGCGGTCGATAAACACATCCTTGCCGGTAATTAGGCCGAAGGCCGGTAGGTTATCAACTGTTACAACTGACGAATTGAATCTTATATTACCCGAGATAATCACATTATAGGTCGGGGCATAGAAGGTTACACGACCAACTACATTTGTAGCCGCCGGCAAAGTTACATCGGGTGATCCAGAGGCACCGGGTGCACAGTACAGAATGGTCTCGACGGCGGCATTCCCCTGCATTTGAGCTGCAGATGGGCTACAGGTTGGAATTACATTGGTGCCGGTTTTGGCGGCCTCGGCTAGAGTAACCAAGTCTGGACGACAGACAAGACCATACTTCCCAAGCGGTGAATTGCCGAAGTACTGCTGCGAATTGGTAGCAGCGATTCGACCACCTGCCGAAGCCACGTACGAAACATCGAGCGGGTGCTGCAGCGAGCCTTGAATAAAGTCGTTAGCAGTATTTGGATCGTCTCGGCTACAGGCCACCCCTAGGTTGATGCCACCACCGGCGTGAATATCACCGTAGCTAGTAGTCAGATATGGGTAGCGGGTGGCAACGACTTTAAAACACGTTGCTTCCGTCGAGTGGTTAGTTATTGGATCCCAGACGTTTTTGGCGCTAGTAATATTGCCGTTTGAATCGCCGGCGCCGGGCTGCACATCACCACCAAAGCAGTAGATCGAACCGTCTGTCGCGCCGGCTGGCACGGTATAGGAATAGAACATCGGTGCACTGGTGCTACTAGATGGTATGCCAGAATAGCCCTGCGAGGTCAGGTTGCCATTGCGGTCAGTCGGGCCAGCCGCATCGGTCGGCTGGTAAGAGGTTATGTTAAATGATGGACTGTCGCCGTTGCCTCGGTTATAAACGTAGGCTTCGAGGTCAATGACGCCACCCGGGTCAACACTACCCGGGCTATCCAAAGTACCGCCTGAGTACCTAGAACTTGAGGTGGATTGAATAGTTAGCTCAAGATCCCACGTCCTAGCTACACAAGGCCCAAAACTTATCGGATCGTTTGAGTTAAACGCCACTCCATTGCCATTGTTTTGGTCTATTGCATAGCCGTAAATTGTGTGGCCATACGGATCTCTGAACGCAGCAGGAATAGTGAAATCAAATTCATGCTGTGAGTGCGTAGAAGGATATATCGTTGAATTCGCATCTATCGTAAACTGGTTTGTTCCTTCTGAAAGTCCTGGCGACCCATAGGGTATGTCAAAAGTTAATATAACTCTCATTTGAGGATATTGATCTGGGAAAGGAGGATTTACTATGTGTTCTGTTGCATAACCCGTGACGTGGTTACAGTCACCTGAATAGAAGCCCCCATCCATTGTGGACTGGCTGCCACAATTAATGCTGCCAGAGAGAGTATTAGAGACGCTAGGTGAACTTATTGTCCAGTTATGCAGGCCGATTAGTGGCGACTGGAACGTGTAACTCCACGGACTGTCACTGGTAATGCTTGCTGGATATCCCTGGTCAATTTGTATGTTTATTATGATTGGCGAGTACGAAGTACCTTGGAATGTACCGCTCGCTCCACTGCAAGTAACTGTTCCATATATCGTCGGGTTTGGCGGCGGCGGGCTGGTGTTACATTGTATAGCACCTGCGCCACCAGAGTTTGGTAGCTGACGAGGATTACCATTATTGTCGAATTGATA
>DATIHE010000022.1:0-3811 GCA_035481015.1 Candidatus Nanoarchaeia archaeon | reverse complement strand
GATGGCAACTACTTTCAGCTAGCTTCGCCTTGGGACAGCGGCATGGGCGACGACAAAAAGTAACTGGCGTTGAAAAAGCTGCTCGCTAAGCCTAGACTAAGGTCATAAAGCGAGGGAGCAGCTATGAAACGTTATTTAGTCGAGTTTATTGGCACCTTTTTCTTGGTGCTGACAGTTGGGCTTAGTCAAAGTCCGTTAGCAATCGGTGCCATACTGGCGGCCATGGTTTATATGGGTGGCTATATATCGGGAGCGCACTATAACCCAGCTGTCACGCTGGCGGTGTGGATTCGCGGCAAGATTAAGGGTAGTGTAGCCGGTTGGTACATGCTGTCTCAGCTGCTTGGCGCGGTTATTGCTGCCAAAACGTACTGGCTGCTTCGAGGTGCCTTTTTCACGGTTTCTCCAGGTCTAAACGTGTCATTTGCGGCCGCTGCCCTGGCCGAAGCTATATTTACCTTTGCCCTTGCTAGTGTCGTATTACACTCTGCTGTCACCAAAAAAACCGAGGGTAACGATTATTACGGTCTGGCGATTGGTTTGGTGGTAATGGCTGGCGCCTTTTCGGTAGGCAGTATCTCGGGCGGTGCCTTTAACCCAGCTGTCGGTGTTGGCCCAATCTTGGTTGATATTGCTAACTGGGGCCAGAACGGCACCAACATCTTGCTTTATCTGCTCGGCCCAGCCATTGGCGCCACTCTAGCTGCTCTGGCCCACAGTTATCTAACCGACTAAAAGTGTTGGTTGGAGAGCGGGCATCGTAATACCCGCTCTCCAACTTGCGCGTGCTGATCGTGCGATCAGACGCCGGCCAGCAGCGGCTGTTGCGTTGTGCGACTGGTCGTCTCGCTCTTGGTCTGCGAGGTGTAGTCCTCGACCATGCGCTGGCCATCCTGCAGGCGCTCCAGCGCCTTGGCGATCGAGACCGTCTTGGCTTCGTCGAGCGCCTTGATCTGGAACATCCGGCCGAGGTTGTAGAAGTCGCGATTGGCCTCGTAGATCCGGATGGCCTCGTCGACCCACTTGCCGATCTCGCCGATCCGGCCCTGCGCGGCGACCACCTGGGCCAGATGGCGCAGGTTCTTGGCACGGAAGATGCTGGCCTCGCCGTACTCCTTGACCAGCCTCTTCAGCTCAGTCTCGGCCTCCTTGTACTGCCCCGTCCGGTGCAGGCAGATGGCGTACTGCTGCCACGCCACATCCTGGTACTCGAACTTGGTGTCCTTCAGGGCGGCGAACAGGCCCATTGCCCGCTCGATGTCGATGCTGCGGGTGGCTACGGCGCTGTCCAACAGCACCCGAGCTTGCTTCTCGTCGGTACGTTGCGTCAAGTCTGACCCCTTTCGGGAGGTATCGGTCGCCGGTTTGGCAACCTGACTACTTTAACGCTGCCTGGTATCAGTATTAATGTCAGATATGGTCAAAGTTTTTGTTTATAAGCAAGCACTCCTGACAGATCTGCAAAACGAACAACAAAAAAAGCACCGGCTATGGCAGCTCGGTGCTCTCCCAGTCTAGTATTTAAGCGGCTGGCTCGGCGTCATCGTCCTCATCATCGTCTTTGTCTTCATCATCAGAGGTTTCATCAGCTTCGTCTTCTGCCTCTTCACCTTCGACTTCGTCCTGTTCCTCTTCGGTCACATCCGTAGTTTCGTCGACAGCGTCGTCATCGTTAGTGTTGTCCTGGGCTGGGGTGGCTTGCTCGTCCATTCCATACCTCCTTTGTTTAGTTGTTTCTACTAAAAGAATACGCCAAGCAAACTAGGTTTGAATAGCGTATTCTTTAGGCTTTTTGAAGCTAAAAGCGACTTAACCCTGAACAAAGGTCAGGGCGTTGCCGCGGGCACCAGCCCGGCCAGTTCGGCCAATGCGGTGCACATAGTCGTCGTAAGTCTTGGGTTGGTCGTAGTTGATGACGTGGGTGACGTTAGGAATGTCTAGTCCACGGGCCGCGACGTCGGTAGCCACCAGCACCTGGACCTGTTCTTTCTTAAAGGCCTCGAGGGCGCGTTGGCGCTGTGGCTGGCTCTTGTTGCCGTGAATAGCTGCAGTCTTAATGCCGTCCTTAGCTAAGTTGTCGGCTAATCGCTGCACGCCGTACTTGGTATCGCCAAAGATCAAAACTTTGCTAAATTCTGGCTGACCCAACAGCTCACGCAAGATTTGAGTCTTGTGGTCACGGCTGACAGCTTTGATGATGTTTTGCTCGACGTGATCGCTGGTTTCGCTAGTGCGCACCGAGACTTTGATCGGGTTAATCTGCAGTTCATTTACCAAACGCTCAATTTCGGGCGTCATCGTGGCCGATAGACACAGCGACTGACGCTTCTCGGGCAGCTGCCCAATAATAAAGCGAATGTCGCGAATAAAGCCCATATCAACCATACGGTCAGCTTCATCGAGCACCAGAACACTGGTTGTTTGCAGGCGCAAGCGGCCCTGGTTTATTAGATCTTTAATACGTCCTGGGGTGCCGATAACGAACTGTGGACGGCGCTGCAGGGCATTAATTTGGGCACCCATGCTGGCACCACCCACTAGCAGGGCCGAGTACAGGTTTAAACCACGGGCAAAGCCCTTAAACTCTTCATCGATCTGGTTAGCCAGTTCTCGCGTTGGCACCACAATCAAAGCTAGGCCTTGGCGTTCAACTAGAAAGCGGTTGATTATTGGTAAAAGGAAGGCTGCCGTCTTGCCGGTGCCGGTGTTAGCTAGGCCAATTAAGTCGCGGCCAGCCATAACAGGTACAATCGCCTCATCCTGGATGGGCGTTGGGATTTCGTAGCCCTTAGCAACGATATTACGGTGCAAACGCTCATCAAACGGAAAGTCAGCGAATTTGTGGCGAGGTATGAAAACCTCGGCCGTCTCGACTGGTTCAGCCTTGTTTATAAAGCGGTCACTAGAGATGTACGAACCGTGCTTTGGTTTAGTATTAGCGGGCGAGTAGCCGCCACGAAAAGTGCCTTGGCTACGTTGGCTTCTAGGAAGCCCGAGTCTTTGTCTGGACATGTAGATCCTTCATTTAGTTCTAACCGTCGGTGGACAGCGAGAACTTTTAACTCGGATCCATCGCAACGATTGAAACGAACAATAGCATAAAAAGTTTAGCTGGTCCAGAAGAAATCAGTATTTCGACTTAGCTTCTACTGATAAACAGGCTAAAATATAGCTATGGAGCACAAAACACAGACTGCAACACTGGCTGGCGGCTGTTTTTGGTGTCTAGAAGCCGTTTATCAGCAGGTTTCAGGCGTTTTAAGCGTAGTTTCGGGCTATGCAGGCGGTTCTGTGCCAAATCCGTCGTATGAGGCCGTCTGTGGCGGCTTAACCGGTCATACTGAGACTGTACAGGTGAAGTTTGACCCCAAAGTCATCAGTTACCGTGAGATTCTGGAGATTTTCTTCTATATTCACGATCCTACCACCCTGAACAGGCAGGGGAACGACCATGGGACTCAATACCGCTCAGTTATTTTCTATTCTGATGACGACCAACGCAAGACAGCTGAAGATACGAAGGCTAAGTTTGCGCCAAAGTATTGGGACGACCCAGTAATTACCGAGATCGTGCCTCTAGAAAAGTTCTGGGAAGCAGAGAAATACCATCAAAACTACTTCAACGACCATCCTGAACAAGCTTACTGTCAGGTGATTATCAACCCCAAGTTGCAAAAGTTCAGGGCTAAATTTGAGTCTAAGCTTAAGCCTGATGCAAACGCTTAAGCTGAATTCGGGTCACCATATTCCAACCTTAGGTTTGGGAACCTGGCAAGTCAAAGGCCAGGCAGCTTATGATGCCACGCTTTGG
>DATIHE010000021.1:0-7775 GCA_035481015.1 Candidatus Nanoarchaeia archaeon | reverse complement strand
CTCAAGAAAACCTTTCTCGGGCACTTGGCATGGTAGGGCGGGTCGTCAGTAGCCGGAGTAGTTTACCTGTTCTTAGTAACGTTTTGCTCTCGACCGATGCAAAGCGATTAAAGATCTCGGCCACCAACCTCGAGATCGGGATTAATTGTTGGGTGGGTTGTAAGGTCGAAGAAGATGGCGCCATCACGGTGCCTGCTAGATTATTTGGTGAGTTTGTTTCTAGCTTGCCGGCCGGCAACATCGAGCTAGCTACCAACGATTTAACGCTTAAAGTCCAAACGCCGCATTATGAATCGAACATTAACGGCATCTCGGCCGATGAGTTTCCTTTAATTCCAGAGATAAAAAATAAACCAGCCTTAACTTTGCCAGTCGAAATATTTCGCGATGCCTTGGCTCAGGTTGTAGTGGCAGCGTCTTTGGACGAGGCCAGGCCCGTATTGTCTGGGGTTTACCTGTATACCGACGAAGACCAGTTAATTATGGTAGCTACTGATAGCTATCGGTTAGCCGAGCGCAAGCTCAAACTAGTCTCTAAACCAGCAGCCAAGCTGTCGATCATCGTGCCAGCTCGCACGATGCAAGAGCTGTCGCGAATTCTAGCCGAGACCGACGGCAACTTGTCGATGTATCTGAGCGAAAATCAAATTATGTTCGAGACGGATAACATCGAGTTAACTTCCAGACTAATAGAGGGTCAGTTTCCTAACTACCATCAAATCATCCCAGAAGAAACTGAGACAGGGGTTGAGATCGATACCGCGGAGTTTAGTCGCATCACCAAGGTAGCCAATCTGTTTGCCAGGGAAAATGCTGGTGGTATTAAGATCGAGATTAAGGCCGGCGGCCAGATCGATATAATTTCGGCAGCTTCGCAAATTGGTGAGAACACTTCGAGCGCGGAGTGCGTTACAACTGGTGGAGATGGTGATATTTCGCTCAACGCTCGCTACTTGGCTGAAGCTTTAAACGTCATTAAGTCGCCCAAAGTCAGCTTTGATATCAGCGGCAAACTAAATCCCTGCATTATGCGGCCGATGAGTAAAGACGACGAGCACGAACAAGACTACCTGCACATCATAATGCCTCTTCGCACCTAGGGTTACTCGGGGGTGATCGATAGATTAAAGCTCACCAATTTTCGTTCCTACTCTGACCACGAGATTGAGTTTGGTCCGGATATTAATTTAGTAGTTGGTCCCAATGCTAGTGGCAAGACCAACTTACTTGAGAGCTTGTATGTATTGGCGGTTACTAAGTCTTTTCGCGCCAAAGACCGCGAGCTTATAAAGCACGGTCAGGAGTTTTTTAGGATTGAGGCGTCATCGGAAACTGACAACTACTCACTAGGCTACCAAGTAACTGACGGGCGACAAGAAAAGCGAGTTAGTCATGGTGATGCAAAAAAACCACTAACTAGTCATGTCGGTACGATAACGGTGGTATTGTTTGAGCCTGGTGATTTACAGATGATTTGGGGACCGCCCGAAGGCCGCCGCCGCTACCTAGATCTGATACTTTGCCAGACGGATAAAGAGTATCTGAAAACTCTGAATCAATACCGCCGAGTGCTGCGTCAGCGCAACAGCTTGCTAGCCAACTTTGATACCGGACGTATTAAGGGTGAGATTTTTACCTGGGATATTAAGCTCACCGAGTTGGCGGCCATACTACATGATCGTCGCGTTGAACTTTTAAGCTACCTGTCCCCTCTTGTTAATGATATCTATGCTGAAATCGCCGGACATGGTCCTGAAATGGAGTTTGTTTACTTGCCCAGCGTTTCCGGGGATTACGCCGATGCCTTTATGGCGGCGCTGGCTAGCAATCTAGTCACTGATCTTGCGACTGGCTTTACCACTATCGGTCCACATCGCGAGGACTTTAGAATTAGTTTTAAGAATAACGACATCACCTCGATCGCCTCACGTGGTGAAGTTCGCACCTCGGTGCTGGCGCTGCGGCTGGCTGAGCTATCGTATAGTCAGCAACGCACCGACAAGAAGCCGATATTGTTACTCGACGACGTCTTCAGTGAGCTTGATCAAACCCGGCGCCAGGATTTAGTTCGGCGGCTTGAAGGCTATCAAACCATTATTACGACTACTGAAGCCGACTCGATCCTTCCCGACATCAAGGGCAGCTATCAGATAATTGAGACGAAAAACAATGCTCGAACCAACCGGTGATTATTTAAAGAAGCGTAAAGCCGAACTCGGCCTGAGTCGTGGTGAGTCTTTAGAGAAAATCCAAGGCTTACTTGATGAAATGTTTGCTGGTCAAACCAGAGTTGCCAGCCTCAACAACAACGTGCTTCGCATCACTACACCTAGTGCGCCGGTCGCATCCGAAATCCGTCTGCGACAAGTTGAAATCCTACAGAAAGCCAGGCAGTTGGCTGGCGACGACCAGCCAATTAACAACCTACAAATCCAGATCCGGGCTTAAATTACTGGCCTGGGCTTTGGTATATGATCTCATATTTATTAGGGTCGTATCCTACCGAGCGGATCCAGTCTAGGGCGTCTTGTTTGTCTGCGTCGCTTGCCACAGTAATGTATAGCGCAATGGCATTAGGGTCTTCTGGGTGTTTTTGTGACTTGCCGTAGTCGACCCTCCACTCGCGGCGGAAGAAGGGTAATTGGGCGATGATGGGGTCTTTCTGTTGAATAGAGCTAGCTTGATCGCTGATCTTTTGGCCACTTATACCCTCTGCTTCCCGAGCTTGATCGGGGTGATCGGCGTAGTATTGTAGTCCGGCGGTGCCAGTTATTTGTAGTACTATCTGTTGAATGTTTTTTTGCCCCTTTTGAATGTCTACCGAAGTTGTTTGGCTGCCAAAGCCGTCGCGGCTAAAGCTTAAACTATGCTGACCAGCGCCCAGACTGGTAGTTCCCGGTTTGATTGTGCCCTTACCGTCCAGGATAATTTGGGCGTCTTGTGGCACGATAGTCAGGTCTAATGTTCCCATTTGAGATTGCCGGTAGGCTACCCAGCCGGCTATTCCAAATACAAGGGCTAGCAAGATGACGACCATTCCAGTTAGACGGTTGTTGTTCATTAGGCTCTAATCCTTGCAAGGATTATACCGGGTTGGGAGAACATCGAAGCTGGGTTGGATTGTGCTTGGGGAGTGTGTCCATGCAACGAAGCATCGACTGCGCTGTAGCCGCCGGTCTGAGGGCCGATATAAATCATTGTGTGGCCCTCTCCACTGTCCGTGTAAATTAGGATATCACCTGGTTGCAGCTGTGACGTATTGGTCGGGTGCTCTATGATGATGTACTTGTCGGGGTGTGATTTTAAATAAGGAAGCTGCACACCGGTACCAACTTTTGGATAGTTGGGATCGACGCCGCTTGAGATCATAACTGTAGCCACAAAGGCACCGCAGTCAGTCATGTCACTTTGGCCGTCGTATTTGGCCCAAGCCGCTTGGTAGGCAGGCGTGGCACTATTAGGCCCGTTGTGCCCATCATGGTTGGGCCAGGCGTAGTTGAGGGCGGTTTGGACAATATTTCCGGCTACTGCACCGTTACTTGCGCAACCAGAGGTGGTGTTGACGGTAGCCGAGTTGTCGGTAGCTGTCGGTAAGGGCGCGCCTAGTTTCTGGGCATAAGTAGCAAAGTCTGGTGCGGGCAGTGGATTGATCGGGATGTTAGCGCCGTCACCTTTATTAATACTTTGGACAAAGCTATTGCCGTATTGTCTTGGTGTTATGACGTTACCTGACGGGATTGTGTCCATTAGGGAGGGGTTGGACAGGGCGGCCGGTAAGTAGTGGCTAACGGCCATTTTGAATAAATCACCCCCGAAAATCTTGAATTTATCACTGTACTCCAGATAGGCAACGGCGTCTTGGGTGGTTTCGGGAGCCAGCATCGCTCTGGGATAGTTAGCGCCTGGTAGGTAGTACTGCCTAGAGTGAGCCACCCACGTACTATTCAGATATTGGTACTTGCCACTAGCGTCAGATGTTTTTGCTTGGGCGGTCGGATTGCCACCACTCTCCTTAAAGGCTAGTGTCTGCAAGAAACGAACCAGAGAGCCGCCCGATATGGTGGTGGCATTACTATTGCAGCCAGCTCGGCCTGGCTGGTACCAAACGCTGTCGTAGTTAATCGAGTGTCGCTCGTCGGCTGTCAGCGCGAAGGTCGCGCTGGGCATCAGCAAAACAACTAGTGCTGCGATCAGCCATTTTTTCACCGTGGCACCTGGACGTGAAGGTGGTCGCAAGAATCGTCGAAAATACTGACTTTGTGGACTGGATGCACGTTTGCCTGAACACCACAGCCGGCCTGCCCAAAACCAGAACCGTCAGGCACAATGCCGCTGAGGTAGGTCAGGAACTCCCAGTCCAGCGGCTTGCCGCCGGTGGTCGCCTGGTTATTAATTGTATTTATGTCGACCGCGTCACCCGTGTAGTGATATGAGCCGTTGGCGTGGCAACCGTTGGCCAGATAACCAATGCCGATCTGGTATTTATCGCTGGCTGTTAGCAATGCACCTAGTAAAACGGGATTAATATCAGTGGTTGCCTGGTTGTCGCGGACGGCCTTGGTACAAGTTAGGCGGACTTCTACGCCGTTAGCGACCTGTTGCATCTCAAACTGAGCTTCGGTGGTGGTAAAGCTTATGCGATCTGGCCGCGCCAATATCTGTTTGGCTAATTCTTGGGAGCTGCCATTAACCGGTCCGGTGGTTGATGTGGCGCCGGGAGCTGCTGGCTTGGCTGATTGATTGTTGCCTAATAAAACCAGGTTGTGGACGGTGCGGCGGTTAAAGCGGTAGAGGCGGTAAGCTTTTAGCGCTGCATCGTTATCATTGTTGCAGTAATCATATTTTTTATCCTTGTTCACAAAGACATCGGATATTTTGTCGTCGAAACATCTGTCGTAACCGGTCTTAGGGTCGTGATACTTAGCAGGATCAGCCTTCATAGCCGGCTCTACAACCGACGCATTGTGCAAAATACTGTCGCTGTCCAGCTCGCTGTCGGTCAACAAGTAGTGTGGCACACCGTAAGGATCGGGGGTGGCCGCCCAGGCGCCGCTGCTGGTCGAGAGGGCAAGTCGCTGACCAAAATTAAGAACGGATTTAAAGCTTAGCGCTCCCGTAAAGAAGTGCCCCACACTAGCCAGCATGGTCGAAGGTGTCGACGGCACTTGATACAGCGTGCGAAAAGCCACGCTGTGAGTATTGTCCAGGCTAAACAAGCTGTAGCCCAAGCCCTTACGTTGGGCTAGAGCAACTTGGTCACGTTGGACTGACTGGTTTAACTCAACCACCTCAGCGTCACTTAACTTGCGCCCGCCCATCTTGCGACCCCACTCTTGGGCATTCATATCGGTACTAGCATCGACTTTGTTGGTGGTTTGGATTGGATGGGTGGGACCAATTGCCGAAGCAGTACCCAAGTAGCTGGCGAGGGCATGTTTAATAAGGTATTTACCGCCTTCGATACCACCAACAAAAAGTGCAGACTTAAGGGTAAAAACTGCTGCCAGCCCGCCAATCGAGACTTCTGGGTTAGTAAGGGCAGCAATTAGGGAATATACTCCAGCGCCAGCAATCGCTAACTGCACGGCCGGATTAAGCAAGCCCTTGCAGATGGTACCAACACCTAATGAAGAGGCAACACCAAGCGATTTATCCAGCTGTGTCTTGCCAGTTTCAAAAGGCCTATCGGTTGGAGCCAGGTCGTTGTTGGCGTTAGCATATTGCGGCTGGCCAGTAGCGCGGTAGTAAGCGGCCGATTGAGTAAACGATTCGTGCGCGCCGGTCTTGGGATCATCGTGTTCAAACCACTTGTTGTAGGTGTTTACCTCGTTGGTAGAAAGCCCTTGCTCTTTTTGCTTGTCCGCAGCGGCAAAAAAAGTAGGTGCCAGTTTCATGAAATTCCCCGTTTTGAGGGCGACAAACTTATCGACTGAGGTGCGAATGACATCGTAGGCAATACAGAAGATGGTGGCCCCGGCAGCCGCGTTTAGTAGCTGACCGGGGTCGATCTTACTCATAGTGTTGGCTGTGTCATTACCCACTTCATCAATTACGGTGCTAGGGTCTTCTCCGTTATTGATGCGGTCATTTATTTTTTTGCCTTCGTCTTTAAGGCTTTCAGGTAAATCCGCTTGATCAGATCTTGCCTCTTCCTCGACAGCTTTATCAATCTTTGCCTCTGCCTCGGCATCGATCTGTTCTTGAGTTTTGCCAGCGGTGTCGTCGACGTTGCCCGGCGGCACATCGCCTGGCAGACCGTAAGTCGAAGCCACTTCCGAGCCCGTCGTCTCGGCCTGAGCGCCCGTTGTCTTGGCATCCAGATGATCAGCTAAATCGGTTTGTACGCGTGTGTCATTCATGTCGACGGGACTGCCGTTTTCGTCGACAAAGCCTTCAAAGGTGCCATCGGCAGCGTTTGCTGGCTTAACCCCTCCGGCTTCGGTTCCGCCTAAAACTTCGCCAGTGTCGATGGCTTTAATCTGGTCGGCTAAAGGTGCGTCATCGGCAACGTTTTCGTCGCCAGTTCCCTTGGCCTTGCCCCTGGCTTCGTCCAGCGCTTTGGCTGACTGCTTGGCGACGGCCCGGTCGAACTGGGCGAACTGGTAGTCGACGAATAATTTTTCGATGTGGTTAAGCTTGAAAATACCCAGGAAGAATAAGAACAGCCCCAAGATTATGAACAAGGCTATACTCAAACCACCAATCGCCAAAGCAGTCTTATTCTTCAGAATCTTACTCAATCCACTGCTTTTTTTGGGCGGTGGACTAAAGCCTTCTGATTGTTCGATAGGCTCCTCGGCTGCTAGCGCGCTCTCACCCTCCGGTGGCATCAGGCGCCTCCGTTAGCTTGTGCAGCTGCTGCCGCCACCTCGTTGGGGTTAGTTGTAATCAGCTGGTGCTCAGTTTCTGAGGCCAAGATTCGGATGATGATGTGGTTTAGACCAGCAAAGAATAAGCCTTCACCGACCGGGAATTGCGTCAGACGCTTCTTTTCTTCGTCGGTTAGCTTAAAGGTTTGGGCGATAATATCCACGGCCGACGGTGCTTGTTTCAGTAGCAGCTGCAGCGACGAGTTACTAACCACCGCCCGACCAAGTCGCGAGCTCAAGAAGTCTTCGACGTCTTGCGAAATGGTCGTCAGACCCAAATGGTACTTTCGGGCGCGCTTGGCGATGCTAAACATAAAGTTGGCCGAGTCGTCGTACTTCATTAACTGCCAAGCTTCGTCGACAATTAGGATTCGCTTCTTTTTGTCGCCTTTTACCTTGTTCCAGATGTAGTTCAAGACAATGTACATGGCAACTGGCCGCAACTCGTCTTCAAGGTCGCGAATGTTAAAGACGACGAACGGGTTGTTAATATCGACATTAGACTGCTGCGAAAAAATACCGCTAAAGGTGCCGGTAGTGTATTTGCGCAATCGTTGGGCCAAGGCCGGCCCGTTGCCGCTCATTTGGGTCAGCGTATTGTACAAATCATTCATGGTCGGCGGCACGGCGCCGTGCGTCAGCGGGTCATTGGTAATGCCGTGGGCGGCGTACGTGTTAATGATGGCCACATCCAGGTCAGCGTCTTCGGCCGGCGTTAGCCCGCTCGAAGTTGTGGCCATTTGGGTGCCGCCAGCTTGGGCAGCTTGCACAGTGGCGCCGCCCATCATTAGTCGCAGCAAGCCGTGCAGGGTAATAATGTTAGCCCGCAAGGCATTGTCGGCGTCTTCCGCGTCCAAAACCTTGGGCAGATCGAACGGATTTAAGCGAGTCTCCGATGATAGGCTG
>DATIHE010000020.1:0-12475 GCA_035481015.1 Candidatus Nanoarchaeia archaeon | reverse complement strand
TGCTTGGAGTGACTTGAAGCGCTTGCCAAACAGTTCATCGTAAAAGTTATTACATAACTGTATGCCAGTTTCGGCCAATTGCTCGGCGCCGTCGACTCGACGAATATCGCTCAACGGATGAGCAAAAATCAAACGCCACAGTTTAATTTGGTGTTGGTCGATGGCGCTTGATTCGGCCGTGCGACAAGTCGCGTCCACTATACCACCTTTGGTGAAGCTAAAAAAGTAGCTGGCAGTCGGATCACTTTTGCCGCAGACCACGCAAGCGCTCAGCTCAGGCCGGTAGCCCAGTTCAGAGGCCAACCGTAGCTTAAAATATAGCTCTAGCAAAGTGTCGGCGGCTCCCCCGTCGAGCGAGGTCAGGCAATCGCCTAGCAGCTCAAAAACTCCCGGGTGAGGCTCGTCCTCGCCGGTTAATTTTTCGACCATCTCGGCAAACAAATAACCGTAGCTTAGCCGATCGTAATCCTCGCTCAAAGTAGCGTGATGCTGCCGTAACCGGGCGGAAGTTATAACGTCCAAATTACGGCCAGTCGCCAACATTAGCTCAACCGAATTAAATAGCTCCAAATGCCCGGCCATACGACTTTTAATCCGCCGTACGCCCTTGGCGACCGCTCGCAATTTGCCGCGATCGCGCGTAAAGAAGCTAACTATCCGATCAGCCTCGCCAAGGTTGAATCTGGCGAGCACGATGCCCTCTGTTTTGTAGGTCGGCATTATTTCGCCGCGAGCACCTTGACGACTTTGTTTACCACCTCGTCTGGAGTGTGGTGCGATTTGATCAAATAGTCACTGACGCCTAGAGCCTGAGCCAGCTCCTTGTTCATGTCAACTTCGGCTTCCCCTAGGTTGGTTAGCAAAATAACCGGGATCTGGCGCAGGTTCGGACGCTTCTTAATCTCTTTTAGAACATGGAAGCCATTAATCTTGGGCATTAAAATATCGAGCAAGATCAGCTCGGGAACGTAGGTGTCCAAGGCTTGCAAACATTCTTCGCCGTTGTTGGCGACAAACACGTCATGGCCCTCCAGCTCGAACTTCGCCTGATACATCTCCACCAGGATAGCGTCGTCTTCGACTAGCATGATTTTGGCCATCGTTCCCTCTACTTATGAACTCAATTATAACAAACTTTATTCGAGAAGCGGCAGCTGCTTGGCAATAGGTAGTGCAAAGCTAAAGCGGCTCCCCCGCCCCTCGCGGCTCGACACCCAGATGCGGCCGCCATGGCTTTCGACCAGTCGCTTAACGATATATAATCCCAAGCCTGTGCCCCCCGACTGCACGCTCATCGGGTTGTAGATACGGCCAAACTTTTGAAAGATGCGATCCATTTGGCTGGCCGTAATGCCGACACCGGTATCCGAGATGCCAGTCACTAGCTCATCGCCCTGAACTTTAAAGTCAATGACTACCTCGGACTTCGGGAAAGAGTACTTAATCGCATTATCGACCAGATTAACCAAGATTTGACGTAGGCGGGTTTCGTCGGCCAACACTAGCGGCAAGCGGTTCTTGCGGTTCACCTTCAGCGTTATTTGCTTCTCGAAGCCTTTACTAGCCAGCTCGGTGACGACCTCGGTAATGATGCTCTCCAGGGCTAGCGGGTTCTGAGCCAGCTTAATCTTGCCACTTTCGATCGAGCTAACATCCAGCAGATCCTCGACCAGATCAATCATCCGCTGGTTAGATTGATAGACCCGGTTAAGATAGTGAAATTGCTTATCGTTTAACTCACCAAAGTCTTTCTGCAAAATCATGCTCAAGAAGCCCTTGATGGCCGATAGTGGTGTGCGCAACTCATGTGAGACGATCGATATAAAGTCGCTTTTAACTTCCTCGACTTCCCTGTCTTTTTGGATATTACGCACGATGGCAATGCCACTGGTTACTCGGCCGGCCGAGTCAAAGATCGGGCTGTAGCTAATTTCTGTCCAGGTCCGGCCGCCGTGCCGGTCCTCTAGTAGCTGCTCGGATTTTGTAATTGTTTTGCCCTCAGCCAGTACCTGCTTGATCGGCGACAAGGCAGCCAGGCTCAAACCTTCGGCAGTCACCGTTTTAACGATCTTGGTAAACTGCTGGCCAATAGCCTCGTTGGCAGCAAATTTGGTTAAGTTAGTCGAGGCCGGATTGAAGCCGACTATTTTAGTTTTGTTGTCAAAGATAACAATGCCTTCGTCGGTAAAACGAAAGACCGCCTCCCAACGCTCGCGCCTAGCGTTAACGTCATGGTAAAGGGTGGCGTTTTCGACCAAAACTGCCAAACGACCAGCGATCAGATTCATCAGCTTAAGATCGTGATTATCATAGGCGCGCTTGCGGCCGGTCACCAAGATAATACCCAGCGTCTTGGAATGAAACAAAATTGGTACAGCAACAGCATGCGGAGCGCTAGCTGTTTCGGCATTTTCTATTTGTGACCGCTTGCCGACAAAAACGCGACCAGGCAGATTATCATCGCCTAGGCTGACAGCTTTTTCGTGCTCATTAAACTGGGTGGTTGTAGCCCGCACAACCAGTCTTTGCGTCGAGGGCTGATACATATATACGCTAATTAACGAGGAATCAATCAGGCCACTGATTTTGGACAGATAGCGCTGAAAAATAGTTTCCAGACGAAAGCCGTAGATAGAGCTTACCTCAGCTAGTTCGGTTAGCTCGGTCAACTCCCTGGAATGACGTTGAGCCTTCTGGGCCATCTCGTTCGCTTCGACAGTTTTCTCTACCAGCGCGCTAACGTCCTGAAGATTAATAACCGCCCCCGTGCCCTCTATCTCTGACAACGGGCTGACGATCATCTGCAAGCGATGCATCTCTGTATCTGGTTCCGGATGACTAACCTCAGCGTACAGAGTGGTATGCTGCCCCGATTCCAGGCGTTGCTTTAGTCGGTCGATCTCCATGTCTAGGTTGACGTACGGAGCTACTCGCGGGTGGTGCAGGTATTTAAAAAAATCCCAGCCAACAATGTCTTTGCCGCCATTTAGTTCTCGGAATTGCTGATTGGTTCTAGTGACTATGTGTTTAGTATCTAAAACGATCAGACCATTATTAGCATTCTCCATGATAGCTAATAGCCGGTCTCGCTCACGGCGTAAGTTTTCTAGTTCTACGGTATTACCGTCGCTGGCTGGTTGCCGCGACTGGCTGGCTTTTCGCTGGACTCTGGTATCAGACATGCCTTAAAGCCGCCCCGACTTAATTCTGCTACAACGTTAGCACGCCCATACACCCCTCTCAAGCACAAGTGGTTTACTAAGGCTTAACAGTCGCCTGCTTAAGTATTTGGTCAAATTCGGGCAAATACTTCTTGTCGTCGGTAGAGAATAATACCGTTTTATCACGAACCGGGATCAAGACTGTCACGCCGTCGTGCTTACTGTCGTATTTCCCCTCATAGCGACTCCCGCTAATGCCGGAAACACTCACCGTCGACAGCTTGAGCTTGCCACCCTTCACGTCGCCCTCCTTGGCCTTGGTCAAACTATCATAAGTCTGCTTGAGCAGCTGGAAATGAACGGCATAGGGGTTGTCTTCGCCCTTTAAAACCTTAACGAAATCGGGGTGTAGTATCAGGTTTATTTGTGGCGATCCATCAACCGTCTGCTCAACGTAACCGCTCCAATCCTTGGGGAATTTAACCTGCATTTGACCGAAAATATCAGGGGAAATATAGCTACGAAATGGCGTTTCGTTCTGTTGCAGATAGCGCTCATCGTCTGATGATTTTTGGCTAGTTTGACCTTCCGTGAAAGACTTTTGTTTCTCGAGTGTTAGAGTTCGTCTTGCCTGGGTAGCGGAGAGATATTGCATTGTTGCTAGTCCGGCAAAACCAGCCGCCACTAGCCCCAAGATCACGGTCACAATTATCGACCGAGAGCTATGGCCAGGTGGTAGTGGCTGGGTGGAAGCTGGTTGATTGGGGAACATGGTTATGCTTATAATAGCATTCCTGCACCAAGAAACAACAAGAGACGCCGACAGTCGTTGTATTTGACATGCACGGCGTACTTGTTTAAGTAAGCAGTCTTACTCTAGTTGGCATTGTATGCCCAGGGGTGGCTCATAAAACTAGTCAAACTTATGATTTTGGATAATTGTATAGGAAACTGTTTTTGGTAGTTTCGACAGGCTCTAGATTTGGTATGGCAAAGACGTAGCTGACGACCTTGGTTGGCCTAGTGACTTCGCGTATCAGCTTGGCATCTAGCTTTGCCATATAATGATCGATTAAAAAAACATAGATAGCATCAGCCTGGGGCAATTTCGTGCTCCAATAGTTAGCCAGTCTTACCTTCACAAGCTTACGGTATGGCCAGAGGTTAATAACCGCTACCAGCCATAACAGCGGATTGATTTCATAGCCTATGCCACGAACGCCACGCCTGGCTGCCGACTTCAGCAGTCGTCCGTCACCACAGCCCAGATCCAAGAGCAGCTGACCTGCCTCTAGGTCGGCTAAATCAAGCAGTGACTGGGTGTCGGCAGACAAAACTGGCAGGTACGGTGCGCCTAGCCAAGCGCCCAGGCCAAACACTAAGGCAAGCGCTAGTAGGATTAAAATCACCACTAGCTTTTAGAAAATAGGTCAGGTTCATCGGCCGGAGCGGGCGACGTTTCTTCGGCGGGCAGTGGTCTAGCTGCTTGATCAAATTTTTGCTTAATCTGTTCAACTTGATTATCAACCACTTTCAGTTGAGCGCGCAGCTTGGCAGCCAGCTCGACTCCCCTCTCAAATTTTGACAGAGCTTGGTCGAGATCAACTTCTTCCGATTCAAACCAGGCTGTAATGGCCTCTAATTCCTTAAGTCCGGCGGCAAAATCTGTTTTTTTATCAGCTTTATCCATCATTTACTCTGGAGCTTAATTTTCCGTCAGCTAATTGTATCACGAGGGTATCGCCTGACTTGGTGCCCTGGACGGTTTTAAGTACTTTGCCGGCATTAGTAACGATAGCGTAGCCGCGACGCAGATTGGCCGCCGGATCAAAACTAGCCAGGACACGCTGCAAGTTGCCAACTCTTAGTTCGGTGCGTTCCGATAACAACTGCATGTCTCGCCTAACCTGTGCCTCTAAGCGATTAAGGCGTTCAGCTGGTAGTGCCAGAAAACGCTCGGTAATGCTCAAAAAACGCTGCAGGCGCCTGTCAGCATCACCCAACTCACGACTGATCGCTTGTTCTATCATGCGGGTGGCGTGGGTAACTCGCTGAGCTACCTCGTCCCGATCAGGCACTACTATACGGGCTGCATCGGTCGGCGTGGCGGCGCGGCGGTCGGCGGCAAAATCGGCCAAGCTTTCGTCGACTTCGTGACCTACACCGACTATTATCGGCGTCCGACTTGAGGCCACTGCTCGTGCCACAGCTTCGGTATTAAAAGCCTGCAAGTCTTCTAGGCTACCGCCACCACGCACCAGCACCAAAATGTCTGGCGGTGAGGCGATTTGATTAAAGTAATCAAGCGCCGCCACGATCTGGTCCGGCGCTGGCGCTCCCTGCACTTGGACATCAGCCAACACTACCCTAACACCACTCCAGCGACCATTTAAGATTTTCATAAAGTCAGCGTAGGCAGCCGATTGCCTGGAGGCGATTAGACCAATGGTTTGCGGGAATTCCGGCAACGGCCGTTTGCGCTCAGGGTCAAACAAACCCTCATCGCCCAGGCGCTGTTTTAGCAGTTCAAAAGCCCGGCGCAGCTCACCCTCGCCAGCCAGTTCAACCAGCTTAACCGTAAAGCTAAATTTACCCCACTTAGTCAATCTAGGGGTGCCTGTTACCCGTACCTTCATACCATCCTCCAGCGGGACCTTTAGCTGGTAGACCGGCATAAAGCAGCCTAACGTCGCTTCCTGATCCTTTAGGTCAAAGAAAACCCATTTGCCCTGGTTAACCTTGAACGATGACACTTCGCCTTCAATCGTGACCTGAGGATAAGCAAAGCCCAGAGTCTCGTTTAATATATCAACGAAATCTTTGACGCTAATAACTTGCGGGCTCATAGCTGCTGCCTGTAATAATTAAAGCCAAACGGTAAAAATAACACGAAGTTAAGCGTTCGGTAGACCAAAACAATAGATAATGCCAGAGCGTACGGCATGCCCAGTGTTACAAAAGTCGCGATCATTGTCGCTTCATATAGTCCGACGCCACCAGCCACCACCGCAACCAGGCTTAAAATATTAGCTAAAGTGTAGCCGGCGATGATGATACCTGGGTTGATCAAGCGACCTGTAAAAGCTACGGCCACAGCATAAACCGTAGCAACTTCGGCCAGACTGCCAGCCAGCGCCCACCACATCGGCGCCCACCAATGACCTTTTTCTTCTAATAAAAACGTGTAGCCCTGATAAAACTCATCGAAGAAATGCCTTAACTGATCTTTGGTTATGATCTTACGCCGACGTCTAGCGAAGGTCTTGCCTAACCAGTTAAGCCCCTTGATAACCCATTCACCAAACTTTTCTACCCTGCTCCGTTCACCTATCAAAACCAGCAGCACCAGGCTACCGACAATGATAACCAATATTAAAAGCAAGGTTACCCGTGTGGCTAGAGCGTCATTGTTGTTCGTCAAAAACAGCATAAAAAAGCCGAGTACTAGGACGGCTAGAAACGACATAAAGGTAAATACATAACGGATTACTTGGGTCAAAGTAGTTTTACCTGTCGGCACTTCTTCGTGTAGTGCTTTCGATAAGAACGACGCCCCTGAAATGCCGGCCGAGGGGAAGACGACATTAACGAAATTAATAGCCAGGGCGGCTTTGTATAACCGCCGCCAAGCTATCTGGTAGTTAAAGATCGCCAGGAAGGACTGGTAAAACTTGGCGTTGCTGTAGTAGCTAAAGGCCTGGGCAATCACTACCAAGCTCAACAGATACCAACGAGCTCTGTGCAGCAACATGACCAGCTGACCAATCTGGCCAGAATGTCCCACCAATATTATTGCCAGGGCTGCCAACGCAGCATAGGTTAAGAAGCCGCGCCAGCTCATTTATTAGGGGCCTCAACCGAAGACATGATACTAATTACGTTACAATACGAACATGAAAATAGCCATCTTGGGCCGCCAGCCTGAAATCTCGCTTGCCGAACTGCGCAGCCTTTACGGCTCAGCCGTCACACCATTTGGTCCCGAAGCCGCCTTAATCAACCAAGACTCCGTTAATATCGACCGGCTGGGCGGCACAATTAAACTGGCTGAACTCGAATCTACCCTAGAGACTGCTGATTGGCAACAAATTCGTGATTATTTGACCCAACTGCCCCGCCCGACCGGAGACTCCAAAGCACTGTTAGGCTTGAGCACTTACGGCTTCAAGGTAAACTCCAAAGAGATCCTGGCGACAGGCTTGAGTATAAAAAAAGCCTGGGGCGGACCTGTTCGAATCGTCCCTGCGAACAAAGGAACAGTCATCTCGACCGCTCAAGCCCTACACAACCGCCTAAACGAAGCCGGCAATGCTGACTGGCTAGTTGTAACTAATGGCAAGCAAACCGTTATCGGTCGCGCCGAACAGATCCAGGACATCGAGGGCTACACAGCCCGCGATCAGGCCAGGCCCAGCCGCTCGGCCAAAATCGGCATGTTGCCACCCAAGCTGGCTCAGATACTTATTAACCTAGCCTCTCCTCAACCCGGTTCTACTTTACTAGATCCGTTTTGCGGCAGTGGTGTTATTTTGCAAGAAGCTCTTTTAATGGGGCTGTCCGTTATCGGTAGCGACAACAGCCGTGAAATGGTGGAGGCTGCCAAGCAGAATCTTAACTGGCTGGCTGAAACCCATCGGCTCCGCAGCTGGTCAGTTGAGTTGGCTGACGCGATAAACCACCAGTGGTCAGTACCAGTTGGAGCAATAGCCACCGAAAGTTACCTGGGACCTGCTATCAGTAGCCCTCTCTCGGTCGACCAGCAGCGGCAGATAAAGGCTGAGATTAATGAACTGGTCATAGCCTGGCTAGCCAACCTGCAGACTCAGGTTCTGCCCGGCACAAAAGTAGCCTTTTGCCTGCCGGCTTGGCGTATAAAAGATGGTTTTTCCAGAGTCAACATCCTTGACCAGACGGTCGAACTGGGGTATACTTTGGAACAGTTTGCGCCGCCAGATCAGCCCCTGATCTACTGGCGCCCCGGGCAGATGGTTGGCCGGGAAATCATAGTTTTAAGGAGACAGTAGTGGCACATACAAAAGCCGGTGGCTCAACAAAGTTAGGTCGCGATTCCTCATCTCAGCGCTTAGGCGTCAAGCTTTTTGGCGACCAGTTAGTTAAGGCTGGCAACATCATCGTCCGTCAGCGCGGCACCAAAATGCTGCCAGGCGTTGGCACGGCTATCGGCGTCGATCACACTATTTATGCTACTAAGGCCGGTAAAGTTAAATTTTCGACGGCCCGCATTACTCGCTTTACTGGCCAAAAAACCAGGCGTACAGCCGTTTCGGTTACAGACGCTGACTAACCGCTAGCTTCAGCCTTGTCCGCTGGTTCCGGCAAGTTTAAATGCTGTCGTATACGTGTCATAACATCGGTAATAACAGCCTGAGCTTTCACTAAATAGTCATCGGCGCCCGCCGCCATGGCTTTCTGTTTGTCGCTAGGTTGCCCAAGAGCTGATAGAACTACGATTTTAGAAGCAGCTGTTTCGGGCGTGTTGCGCAAGATATCTAATACATCAAAGCCACTAATTCGCGGCATCATAATATCGAGCAGGATTAGATCAGGTTTGAACGAAATTGCCGTTGATAAAGCCTCTTGACCATTCTCGCACAGCTTAACTTCAAAGCCTTCGGCTTCCATGCGAGTCTGGTAAGCCTGCGAAAAAGCCTTGTCGTCCTCGACTAGTAAAATATGCGGCTTGCGGTTCATGTTGTCTCCTGCTTAACTCGCCACTTAGATTTTGGCTGCCCTTTGGTTACTACAGTTGTCATGGCTTTTAGGAAGCCATCAAACATCGGATGCGGACGGTTGGGCCTAGATTTAAATTCAGGATGAAACTGGCTGGCCATAAAGAAGGGATGGCCATCGATCTCGATCAACTCGACTAGTCGTCTGTCGGGGCTAACACCGGCTAATCGCAAGCCGGCAGCGGTCAATTTGTCACGATAAGCATTGTTAAACTCGTAGCGATGACGGTGGCGTTCCATGACTTTCTTGGCTTTGTATAACTTTGAGGCTTTGGACTTAGGGTCAATCAGACAGGCATAGTCGCCTAGTCGCATCGTGCCGCCTTTGTCGGTCACTTTTTGCTGGTCGGCCATCAGAGCAATCACCGGATGCTTCACGTTCTCGTCCATTTCAGTCGAGTTAACTTGGTCCGTCTTAAGCACGCGCCGGCCTAGGGCAATCACTGCCGCCTGCATGCCCAGACACAGCCCCAGATACGGCTTATTGTGCTTCATGGCATACTCGGCCGCAAAAATTTTGCCCTCCATGCCGCGCGAACCAAAGCCGCCGGGCACAACAATGCCATCGACATAATCCAAAGCTTCACCAGTCGATGCATCTAATTTTTCGGCGTCAATCCAGATAATTTCGGGGGTTACATTATTCGCCCACGAAGCAGCCTTTAAGGCCTCAAAGACGCTCATGTAGGTGTCGATGTGGTCCATATACTTGGCTACGACACCGATTTTTACTACGGGTCGCTCTATGGGCTGGATGCTTGCCACCAAAGCCTCCCAATCTTTTAATTTGGCCTTTCGCCTGCCTAGACCAAGGCGTTTGGTGATGTAGTCGCCGATACCAGACTCTTCCAGTAGCAACGGCACGCCGTAAACGCTTTTGGCCGTCGGCAGAGCGATAATGCCCCGAGGATCGAGGTCGCCAAACAAGCCGATCTTGTTAAGTAGGTGTTGTGGAACTGGGTGGTCCGACCGAGCCATAATCACGTCGGGAGTAATACCGGTCTCGCGCAGGTCACGAATAGTGTTCTGGGCCGGTTTGGTTTTAAGCTCTTGACTGGCCTCCAAAAACGGCAAAAATACTAAGTGGACATACAAAACATTCTCTGGCCCGACTTTGCGTTTCAGCTGTCTGATGGCCTCAATAAAGCCCAGACTTTCGTAGTCACCAATAGTACCACCGACCTCGACAATATGGATGTCGCAGCCCTTGGCTGAGGCGATTATTTGGCGTTGGATCTCGGATGTGACATGAGGGATGATCTGGACAGTTTTGCCCAAGTACTTGCCTGCTCGCTCATCGGCGATAACTTGAGCGTACACACGGCCGCTCATTAGGCTGGATTTGCGAGTTAGCTCGCGATCAATGAAGCGCTCGTAATGACCCAGGTCCAAGTCGGTTTCAGCACCGTCCCCAGTTACAAACACTTCGCCATGCTCGGCCGGGTTAAGTGTGCCGGCATCAGTATTTAGATAAGGGTCACATTTTTGGATATTAATTAAAAAACCTCGGGCCTTTAAGATGGTGCCCAAGGAAGCGGCGGTGATGCCTTTGCCGAGTCCAGAAACGACTCCTCCTGTCACAAAGATGTACTTGGTCTGTTTTTTTGCCACTTTACTCCCCTAGCATTAGCGGAATACCCTTGTCACATCATAGAGGACGCATCTGATCGTCGCAAGCACTATTTGGTAGCGATAATCTCCATAGCCTTGTCCATTTGCGGATCACGGCCAGCGTCAAAATCAGCAGTTTCCATTTTAACTTCAACATCTGGCTTGATACCCTCTTTGCCGATGTTTTTGCCATTGGGCGTGTACCAATGGGCCACCGTCACTTTCAGCGCCGCGCCGTTATAAAGCTTTTGCACCTCTTGCACGCTACCCTTGCCATAGCTGGTTTCGCCAACCACCGTCGCCTCGTGATGATCTTGCAGGGCACCAGTGACAATTTCGCTGGCCGAAGCACTGCCGCCGTTAATTAGCACCACCATTGGCACCCCAACCAATTGGCCGCCAGCTGGCGCCGTTAGCTTATCGATCGACTTGTCGCCATGTCGCTCCTCGACCACCAGATCGCCAGCGTTCAAGAACTCGCCTGATACCTTAACGGCTGCATCCAAGTAACCACCTGGATCGTCGCGCAGATCTAGAACAATCTTTTTAACCCCTTGCTGTTTCAGTTCACCAGCAGCCTGATCGATTAGGCTGCTGGTATCACTACCAAAGCGACTAATCTTAATCAAACCTACTCCCGGCTTGGGCTGGCTCCACTTAACGCTGGCAACATTGATTACGTCGCGGGTAATGGTTAGATCAAAGGCTGCCTGGTTGCCGCGAACGATGGTGAGCTTAACTTGTGTCCCCTTGTCGCCGCGGATCTTACTGACAGCTTCTTCGAGCGTTAAGCCAGATGAATCTTCGCCGTTAATTTTGACTATCAAATCCTTGGACTTTAGTCCGGCTTTGGCGGCTGGCGAACCATCGATCGGAGCAATCACCGACAGCGCCTGACTGCGAATCCCAATCTCGGCGCCAATTCCCGACAAGGTACCACTTAAATCATCATCTAGTGCCTTGGCGGCTTTTTGGTCCAAATAGGTCGTGTACGGATCGCCGGTGGCCGCTGTCAGGCCTATCTTGGCGCCATCCAGCAGCTTGGCCGGGTCTAACTGACCATCGAATTTCCTTTGCAAGACATCATAAATGGTTTGCAGCTGAGAGAAGTCAATCTTAGTTTTATCAGTCTTGCCAATATGCCAATCATGCATTTGCCCCTCGTAAACCACAAAACCGCCACTGGCAAAAATTAGCAGTGCGGCGGCGATTAAACTAGTGAGCTTTAGTTGGACAGTTCGCAAAATAAAAAGACCTTTCGTTATTCGATTCTAACACGAGCTTATAGAGACAGAAGACGACTAATTAAAGTGGATAAACTGCAGGCCTGCGGCCTTAACATCCATTGTGCTATACAAACCGTAAGGACCATTAGCCGTCGGCCACCAGTTGTACTGGCTAACATGAATCCAGCCACCGCCTAAAACGCTTTCCACCACCATGGCATGACCGACACCGCCAATCATGCCTTGACCGGCAATCGCCACCGAGCCCGCCGACGGGTTACTATCCACTGCCGCACCGCTAAACCTGGGGGCGCTATCCGGCCATTCGTAGGCGTTTCCTTGGCCGTGGAAATTACCGACACTATGACCGAAGCGATAAACCATGGCCCAGGCAGCATATGACACACACTCACGATTGTAGAGACCCCAACTATCAACTAGCGAATCCGTCTCATAGCCGCACAAGCTGCCCGGATAGCCACCACCGCAAGAACCGGCAAAGCTTAGGTTGCGGAACTGAAGGCTACCGTCACTACCGGCACCGTTACTAGAAAAATGCAGGCGAGCAAACGATGCCGCCTGAGCTGCCCGCAAACTATTAATTTGAGCACTGGCTTGCTGTACCTGTTGATTAGCGGCGGACTCATTTTCCTGGGCTAGAGCAAGTAAGGAATCTGACTGGGCCTGCTCAGTATCTATTTGCTGTTTTTGAGCTTGCTCATCGGTT
>DATIHE010000019.1:0-23517 GCA_035481015.1 Candidatus Nanoarchaeia archaeon | reverse complement strand
AGCCAGATCTACCGCCATATTAAGACAGTTGGTGGCTTTGGCCCAGGCGGTAACTACCTTAGCACAGATGGTGGGGCATTGCTGGCAAACTCCTCGACCCTAACGGTTGATGGCCAGGTTTATGCAGCCGGCCCCAACGGTCTGAAGCGCTTCAACTCTGGCAAACTCGACAAAGGGCTGACACTACCCGACCCTCTCGGGCATGTTACTAATGTTGATTCGTTCAATGCTGGCGATAGCTTGCTGCTAACTGACAGCCAATCTGGGCGGATTGGCGTGGTGGATGCCAGCGGTGCAATGGCATTAACTAAGCAGATCAAGCTGACTGGCAATCCCAAACTCTACAGCACACGCTACGACAGCAAAAGCCGCCAGGTTATTGGACTAACCGACGGCAAGCTGATCAAGTTTACACTACCCTAGCTACATTCGCTCGACAGGCTTAATACCAAGCAACCTAAAATAGACTTCCATAAAGGTTTTGTATTGACTGACCAGATGCAATCGGCCGGCGCTGGCAGCCTTATCGTCAGTGATTGCCTGAACTTTCTCGTACCAATCGTGGAACAGTTTGGCCAGGTCCATACCGTAGAAGGTTAGCCGGTGCACGCCGTAGTCGGTTGCCATTTCTTGAACTAACGCTGGCAACTGAGCCATCTTCTTGATCAGCTCTCGTTCCTGAGGCTCGAGCTTGGATAATTTTGGAGCATCGGCTGAAATGCCGGCTTCTTTAGCCTTGCCTAAAATCGAGTTAGCCCTGGCGTAGGTGTACATGACGTACCAGTAAGGGTTCTTTTGGCTCTCTTCCTTGGCTAGATCTAAGTCGAAATCCATGTGACTATCGGCCGTGCGCATGAGAAAGAAGAACCGCGCCACATCGGCACTAACCTCGTCTATAAGCTCGTCAGTCGTCACATATGTCCCAGCCCGCTTGCTCATCTTGACCTCTCGGCCATCCTTGATCAGGCGCACAAACTGCATGATGACAAAGTCTAGCTCTTTACCCGGGCACAGCTTATTCATGGTCAGTTTCAGTGAGGGCACCTGGCCGGAATGATCTGCGCCCCACACCTTTATCGCCTTATCAAAACCACGCTTTTCGAAGATATCTAAATGGTAGGCAATGTCATTCCCTAGATAAGTGACATCTCCGCCAGTCTTAATAATTGGCCGGTCACGCTCATCACCCAGTTTGCTAGTCGTTGCCCAGGCCGCACCGTCGTGCTCCTCGTACAGACCAGCTTGCTTCAAATGCTCAATAGCTTCCTGAAATGGCTTGCCTTCGAGGCCACCTTCGTTGAACCACTCATCAAAATTGATTCCCATCTTTTCAATGGAAGGGCGCAGATACTCTTTAAAGATGGCCTGGGTTAGGATTTTGCCTAGCACTTTGTCGTCTTTTTCGGTTAGTTCTTTTTTGTACTCAACGGCTAGTTTCTCGATATAGTCGCCTTTGTACTCGCTCGATTCCGGGTTGTTCAGTCCGGCTGCAGCCTTAACCGATTCGACCAACTTGCTTATTTGGGTGCCGGCATCGTTAAAGTAGTACTCACGGTGAACTTGGCTACCATTGTGTTGTAAAACATTCGCCAGTACGTCGCCTATAAATCCACCGCGGGCGTTACCTAATGTTAAGGGTCCCGTCGGGTTAGCTGAGATGAATTCGACCTGAACTTTAGCGTCACTCTTCTGGCCTGTAGCAAATTTGTCATCAATTTTGGCAAGCTGTTTTTGCCAAAACTCGTCGGTCATACTCAAGTTCACGAAGCCAGCACCCGCCGGTTCAGCCGTCCTGACAGCTTCGTCCTTGATTGAGTCAGCTAGTCTCTTGGCTATCTCAGTTGGAGATAGCTTTAGCTGGCCAGCTAACTTAAACGGCGCATTAGTCGAAAAATCACCGAACTGTGATTCGGCATACTCAACATCTAGGACTAATTCCACCTTGAATTCAGCCTTGATAGCCCCGGCCAAAATGTCAGCGATATCAGATAAGATCATTGGGTCGATTATACCAGCCAAGCTAGCCAGCTGTATAATAGCTTGCGTGAAAGTCTTAGCCAAGAACAAACGAGCGACCTATGACTACGCCATCGAAGATAAGTTGATGGCGGGTTTAGTGCTGTCTGGTGCCGAGGTTAAAAGCATTAAAGCCGGCCACGCTAGCCTGAAAGGCAGCTTTATTCATGTCCGTGACGGTGAAGCCTGGCTAACTAACGCGCACGTAACCCCTTATGCTAACGCCCATGAGGCTCAGGAGGCCACCAGAGCCCGTAAACTACTACTACACCGCAAACAGATAGACGAAATCATTAAAGGCGGCCATACGCCCGTACCGATGGCCCTACTAGAGCAAAAGAACTTAGTTAAGTTAGAAGTCGGCCTGGGCCGTGGCAAAAAGCGCTACGACAAGCGTGAAGTTATAAAGAAGCGCGACACCGAGCGCGATCTGCAACGTAAGCTGAAGAGCTAAAGCTCGGTCGACTCGCCGTCGGCTAGGGTTATGACCTCGAACTCGTTCATGACTGTTTCGAACTCTTTAATATCTACCGGATACATCTGCTGATTGCTGTAGTGAATCGGAATTACCCTCTTAGCGCTAAGTGACCTGGCAAATTCTTTTACGTCATCGAAAGTAAACCCGCCTGCTACCGGAGCAGCCAGGTCGACAACTGTTATGCCTGGATTCTCTACCCCATCGCCTGGATGAAAGAACGTCCCATCAATGAGGTAGCCAGTGTTTTGAGGTACCTCTTGTCCTATCGGGAAATGGGGCAGGTCACGAGGCATGATTTCAAAACCAGCCACTGAGAATCCAGAACCGCTAGTCACAACACAAGCGTGCTCGCCAATCAGCTTGGAAACATCCTTGTTACCGTAAATACATTTGACCTTGCCTCCTAGCTCGTCGACCACTTTTTGATCGTAATGATCACCGTGCTGGTGGGTATAAAGAATAGCCTCTAATTCACCTAGTTCACTGACTGAATACTTTTCAGTAAAAAAACGACCAGGATCAATCACTATTCGTTTGCCGTCTTTTTCCAAAAGCAGGCAACTTTGCGGGTACTTTGTGACCTTCATGTTTTCACTATAACAAAGCTCGTTCGCCATGCCTTAGTACATTGTGACTAAAGAACGTTGCCAAACTTTGTAAAAAATGTATTGACAGTCTTTTAGCCTAAGCGTTAAGCTGAGAACAGGCGCTGGGTAAAAAAAGTGCTCAATACAAAAACGTCCAAAACAAATTTGAAAAAGCGGCTTTCCCAAGCCGCTTTTTCTATATTAAAAACTAGAGGCCCGATCGTACATCGATCGGGCCTCTTACTTGCCGGGCACATAACAGGAAACTTTATGACCGGCCGGTAGTATGCACAAGTCAGTTTGTGAGCAACTTATATGCCCCTCGACTGCGTCGCGCAGCGCATCCTCCAGCCGGTCGGCGATGGTGCGGAAACGCTGACCGGCTAGCCGCCATTCCACCTGCCACATCTCAAAAGCCAGAAGATGGAAATCGAACTCGCCACATCTACCAAGCAGTTGGGATGCCAGCTGGTCTACCTTGCTACTAGGCAGCTTGCGACCCGGCTGACCGGTCATGCGATGAAACAGTGCTTGGCTAAAGCTGCTACCCCGGCCCTCCTTACGATTGCCTTTGCGGCTCTTGGCCAATCGCAGCAGGTATTGCTCGTTTTGAATCGAAACGCGGAATGTCCTCGGTTGACGACGCAGCAAGGCCAAAGCCAGCTGCTCGACTTCGTCTGGCATGCTGGCTCCTCCTGACGGGATCAGGTTAAAACTAGCAACCTATCGTACGAAATGCAATCTTAAGTATGAACCCAGACTGGCGTGCCGATATCAGCCCAATTGAACAGCCAGGCAGCCGCATCGGTCGGCATGTTAACGCAGCCGTGCGAACCTCCATAATAGTAATCTTGGCCGCCAAAGCTAGAACGCCAGCTGGCGTCATGCAGACCGTAGTCTTTATAAAACGGCATCCAGTACTGTACAAAAACATTGTAGTTGTAGCCAATTGCGTAACCATTCAAATTACGGTTACGGGCCTTGTCGTAGATGCTAAACAGCCCCTCAACGGTTCCTAGTCCTGCGCCAGTCGCTCCTGAGGTTATCGGGGTGTCAAAGACGACCTGGTGATCTTGATAGGCCCACAGATGTTGGCTCGACAGGTTGATCTCGACATAGCGGCCGGCATCTAGATTTATCGTGCGGTTATAGACTGTCTTAAATGGCAGTACCATGGTGGGCACCTGCAAAACCAAGGGCCCGGTGACATTCGACAAGCTGGTTGTGATTTGGCCAACCAAGTTATCTTGATCGACGCCTAAACCCTCCACCCCGGCTTCTTCGCCTTTGTTCTCGCCATTAACAATATTTATAAGGTGATTCTTGGGAGCAATATAGATGGCGTCGTTAATTGTCTTGGTATAAGTCTTAACCTTCGCAGGGTCAACAATAGTCACTAATTTACCGTCTTGCTTAATAAAGCTTAGCCAGCTGCCGATCGTCTGGGTACTGGGGTCAAAGCGCCGCTCGTTATACTGCAGCTCAAGCTTAGTCGTCATCAGTTTGCGAGCAACCTGAATAGCCGGCGCCGTGTCGGCAGCTTTTACATCTGGCTGAATAATCTGGGCGGCTAGACTCAACTGCGGTGTTTGCGAGCCAACTGCCTCCTGAAGCTTTTGAGTAACTAGCTTGGGGTCAAGCCCTGTGCCAGCTTTCTCGGGCTGGACCTTGGGCTGGCCATTAACAATTACAACACTAGCATCAACCGGCGCCTGCGCTTGGCTGACTGTTAGTTTGCTGACAAAGTCACCCATCCGCTGCATGTCGACACCATAAGCCACACCGATATCACCGCCACGGTTGGCTCTGGTCAAAGCTAAAAAGGCCGGGAAAGACTGGCGCCCCCGGCTAAATGCTACATCAACAGTTGCGCCCAGATCATAATTGACACCCAAATCACTCGGGGCCAAATCGTAAGCCTTGTTTTCTAAATTAACCTTCAAGTGATAGCTACCTAACTTGGATGCAAGTCTGGCTTTGGCCTGCTCTTTCGTCAGGCCACCAACTGATTCTCCTGCGATTTTAATCCCGGGATAGATACGGTCCAAAAAGTAAGCAGCGAAAGCCGTGTTGGCAGTTACAAATAATAGACCAACTACAAACAGACCGATTTTAAACGGTCTGAACCAAGAGTAGCCTGGGTCCGATTCCACCAAATAACTGCCAATAACTGTTATGTTTATACCATCTGGTGCTAAGCAGTGGCAATCATATTTAAGCGCTTTTCCAATTTACGGCCTCCCCTAGCAGGATTTTTTGCAGTAAAGCCCCAATGTCCGGGCTAACTTGGTCATGTAGCTTAATAGTAGATAAAGGGGGGTTCTCGTGAGAAAAACTATTTGGCGTAACGCCATGGTCGCTATATCGACCTTGACCATAGGCCTGGGGGTAGCCGCTGCCGACTCGGTAGTGATTACCAATACTGGTCCGGGTTCGAATAACCAAGGCTCGACAAACAACAATGCAACCATAAATCACACCAACAATAACTCGATCGGCCTAGGCAACAATAATAGCCAGGGTGCTTCGAGCGGCAGCGCTAACGTATCTGGTAATACTAATGGTGGCAGCGCCTCGAGTGGTTCAGCCAGCAACAGTAACGGCACCACCAATACAGTCGGAGTTACTAACGGTAACGGCGGCTTTAGCGGCTTTGGATCCGGCAGTGGCAATGTGACCATCGGCACCACTGGCCCAGGTTCAAACAACCAGGGAAGCGTCAACAACAACGGTACGTTTAACTCGACGAATAACAACAATATTGGCGTCACCAACAACAACAGTCAGGGTGCCTCGAGTGGTAGTGCTAATGTATCTGGCAATACCAACGGCGGTAGTGCTTCGACTGGCAGCGCCGGCAACGCCAACAACACGAACAACAACGTTAACGTCAACAATAGCGCTAGTGCCTTTACTGGAGCAGTGCCTAGTGGCGGTAGTGTAAACATTGGTACCACCGGTCCAGGTTCGAACAACCAGGGCAGCGTGAATAATAATACCAACGTCAACCAGACGAACAACAATAACATCGGCGTCAGCAATAGCAACACTCAGGGTGCTTCGAGTGGTAACGCCAATGTCAGCGGCAATACTAACGGCGGCAGCGCATCAAGCGGCTCAGCTTCAAACAGCAACTCAACCAACAACTCGGTCACAGTTACAAATTAAAACAATTTAAAAGCTTTGAACCTGGCCCTCTCACGAAGGCCAGGTTCGTTGCGGTCTTGCGCTACGGTAGTGCCGCCAACCGGCTAGCCAGTGGTGCTGATGTCCAACGGCATTCCAGAAGTTGGCAGGTAATAGCTCTTCGGCATCCTTGAACAGCTGCCTGGCGCCTTTCTGTGTCAGATGGCCTGCCAGATCCATAGCGTGGCTGTCGCTCATTTCAAGCACCGGCAGCGACTCAGCAACGTACAGCATCTTGGCTTCGAAGTCCCCCAGCTCACGCAGTGCCAAGCCGGTACCAACAAGATAAAGCGGCACGTAGCGCACATACAGCTCCGGTCGTATGTGATGCCTGGCGACATCAATTGGGCGGTAGAAATGGCCCTTAGGATGCAGCCGAATGCCCTCGATTGCCGGCAGTTCCTCTCTGCCGAGCTCGACATTTCTGTACCAAGTGAACCAGGACTTCTCAGTCTCAGCTTCGTGCCAGCCACCGATGACGCCTCTTGCTGCCAACGGAGCATGCTCGCCACACAATAGTTCGCTTTTCACACCTCTCCAATCAACTCGAAGGCTGGCGCCATTATTACTCGAGTGTTTCAGATACGCAAGCTAAACGCGGGCGATATCGTAATGCTTCAGCTTGGCCTTGTTGGCCTTGGTCGGGGTTTGTAGAGACAACAGGTCACTGTAAATACCACCGGCATTGGCCAGCTCTTCTGGTGAGCCCATCTCGACAACCTTACCGCCAGCTATACCAACAATAAGGTCGACGTTCTGAATCGTGCTCAACCGGTGAGCAATAATCATTGTGGTGCGATTTTGCATCAGCTTCTCTAGTGCGTCCTGTACCTCACGCTCGGCTCGGCTATCTAGTGAACTAGTCGCTTCATCGAGTATCAATAATGGCGGGTTTTTCATAATTGCCCGAGCGATGGCCAGTCGCTGCTTTTGACCGCCACTCAGCTTAACTCCCCGTTCACCAATCTCAGTATCAAAACCTTTTGGCAGTTTTTGAACAAAGTCGTAGGCATTAGCCGCCTTGGCCGCTTGGATCATTTCTTCTTTCCTGTACTTTGGTTGGCCATAAGTAATATTCTCGGCGACCGTACCTGAGAATAGGGATGGGTCCTGGAAGACCACGCCAATCGAACCTCGCAATGATTTCTGACTAACTTCGGCAATATCCTGGCCATCGATTAATAGCTTGCCGCCACTGGGCTCGTAAAAGCGCAACAACAGGTTGGCAATGGTTGTTTTGCCTTCGCCACTCTCACCTACTAAAGCCAGCTTTGTACCAGGTTTTATTGTAAAATTAACATCGTATAGCACCTGGTTTCCGCCTTTATAGGCAAAGTCTATGTCTCTGTACTCGACCAGACCATCTGAGACTTTCAGATCTGTTGCCGATGGCCTGTCTTGGATCGACGGTTCGGTGTCCATGATCTTAAAGAAGTCACGGCTACCAGCCTGTGCACGTTGAATATTATCGACTATAAAGCTTGAGGCAAACAGCGGGAACTGCGCCTGGGTAGCCAGTTGAATCATCAGAGTCATAGTACCCAGGCTAAAGTGTCCACGAAATGTCTCGTAAATGATAAATCCATAGATAAAGAAGAAGGCCACATTTAGACCCAGCCGCCGATAGTTGTCGAACTTATGCCACTCACTCGATTGGTCTTTGGTCTGTTGTTCAACCGAATGACGCCTATCGGCAAAGATTTTACTCTCGGCAGCCTCTTGAACAAAAGATTTAACTACTCGAATTTGGCCAATACTCTCGATAAAGCGACCATTGGCGTAGTCAACATCTTGATTAATCCCCTGTTGTCTGGCCTGCCAACGCTCGCTCGACTTGTTGGTCAGCCAGATGTAGAACGGAAATAGTGAACCAAGTAGTAAAGCAACTGGCCAGGAGTAATAGGCCATAATACCCAAAGTTAGTGCGCTAGTTAAAAAGAAGCCGATAAAGTTGTTGGCAAAGGCTTGAATCAGCTGGCTAATAGTAGTAATGCTGCGCTCCAGCTTGCTGGTCAATGAGCCTGTAATTTCGTTATCAAAAAACTCCAGCGGTAGCTTCAACAGATGATCGTAATAGCGCTGTGACAATAAAGTGTTCAGCTTCTGGCCCAGGATATCACCATAAAAGCCCTGGATGTTGGACAGCACAGTGGTGATCACGCTGACGGCCAAGATCAGAAGCAGCATGATTAAAAAGAAACTGCCAGCCACCGGGTGGCCCTGAATGCGTTGCACCAAGCCGTCGACGCTGAACTTAAGTAAAAACGGTGTCGCCTGGTTTAGCAAAGCAATGACGATCACGAAAAAAGCCGTAGCTACGTAGTATCGCTTAAGGCTCCAGGAGTACCGGATGATCTTGATGATGTCTTTCACCAAAGTATTGTACCAAACCAAACAAGCTCAAGCGTTACTCTGGCTTAGGTGGTGGCGTAACCGTAAAGACGTTCTGAACGGCTGCTTGAATCCGTGTAAAGCTGCCGCCAACCGGCACCAGATCACTGCCGCCGCCACTGGTTAGCAAACCGCCAGGTTGATTACTAAAGACGACGTTAATGACTTGCTCGGGTGGTATCGACTTGGTTAGCTGACTCAGTCTGACCAGCTGGTTAATGCTTAGGTCAGTCTCGATGTTGTCGCCCAAGACCGAAGCCATATCGTTTATCCTTACCAGATTCAGATAAAAACTAGGCTGAAACATCTTGGATTTCATCTGCTGCAACACCTCTTGCTGACGCAAGGCCCGACCAAAATCGTTGCCACAATTGCCCTTGCGGCACCTGGCGTACTCCAGAGCAACGGTACCATTCATATGCTGCTGGCCGGCTGCGATCACCAATCCACAGGCTTTACTTTCATCCTTGGCGCAAGGATACTCGGGGTCAGACAAAGCCTGCTGGACATTAATGTCTACCCCACCAACCGCGTCTACAGCGCGTTTTAAGCCCGTAAAATCAGCTTTGGCGTAATAATCGATCGGAATACCCAATGTGTCTTGAACAGTCTGTCTGGCAAGCGCAGGGCCACCTAGAGCATTAGCCTCATTGATCTTGGCAAAGCCGTAGCCCGGAATCTTGACGCGCAGGTCACGTGGCAAACTAATGTAGGCCATTTGCTTGGTGGCTGGACTAATGCTGACCACCATGTTGGTGTCACTCAGCTTCTCACCGGCATGTCCCGGGTCGCCGACGCCAAGCACCAAGATGTTTATGCGTCCCTCGCTCTCGCCTTTGAGCGGGCTAAAGTCGAACGGGTTAATCGACAGCCGGGCCAGGTTAGTGCCGATATAAATTGCTGCCAGCACCAAAAACAGCACCACGACTACCAAGAACCATTTAATAAAACGCTTAAAACGGTTGGGCTGCGGCGAATGGCTGGGATCTATCGAAGATAAGTATTGATCAGGAGTCGGCATATAGCTTGGCATAGCTGCATTATAGCAAGCAACAAGCCCACGACGGCTGAGTCTACCCTGATCTCTAGCGAACCGCCTTTACTAAATCATGTGGCGTCAAGGCTGCCTTGGCATAGTACAAATAGGCACCCAGGTCCTTTGCTCGTTTGGCATTATCAAGGCTAAAATCATTACTAAAGACAATGATCTTGGTGTCGGGATGCTTGTGTTGGCAATCAAATTTCTCCAAAAAACCAAAACCGTCTAAGTGAGGCATTAATATATCTAGGATTATTAAATCAAACTCATGGTGAGCGGCCTTGTCTAGCGCGCCCAGACCATCCTCGGCCGATGCCACAAAAAAGCCAGCTGTTTTAAAGGCAATCGTAAAGGCTTCACGTAGGGTGGGGTCATCTTCGACAATTAGAACGTTCCGCTTTAGCTCGTGATCCGTCATTGCCCACATATTAACATTTTTAAAATAGTGACAAAAATTGACATCATATCTGATGCGTGCGTAAATCAAGCAGTACCTTGACCTGATTGGAGACGCGCATGCGTTACGTCGTGGACCGGCCTCGTGCCGAGGTGGTCCTCGGCAAGGTGTGGGAGCGTTACCTGAGCAAGCAGAAGCCGTACCATAACCTCGACCAGATCCTCCCACAAAACCACATCCCAACGACTCTGCCACGTGGTGGTGAAGAAGAGGCGTGGTATTGGATGGTGGTCTGTCTGTGGATGCGCGGTGGCGTTGGCAGCACTGAGTCGAGCAAGAAGCTGTCGTGGCTGTACGACTGGCTGCATTACGAAGGTGCCAAGCGAAATCCATTCGATCCCGGGCAAGCGATGTTGATGGAGCCCGACGAGATCGTCGAGCTGCTCAGACGGGCCCAGCTCGGCATGCACCAAGTTGCGCCAGACTGGATCTATAACGCGCAACAGATTGTGTACTACTGGGGTGGGTCGGTGCTGAACTTGTTTGACCTGCTCTACGACTACCAAACTGCTTGTGAGCGCACCATGCAAGGCGACTCGAGCTTCGCCGGCTTCAAGTACAAGATGACCAGCATGATCTTATACTTCTTAATCGAAGCCAATCTCATCGAGCCCTTTGCCTACCCGCCGCCAGTCGATTTCCACCTGCAGCGGCTGGCACTGGCGACTGAAATGATCCGCCCGGTAGTTGATATTCCCATGCCTGAAATCGGACGTATCTCACACGCCGGTGCCATCGTCGCCGCCAAGAGCGATCGTGACTACATGGAAATGGAAGCGCTGTTGCGCGACTTGTACCAAGAGTATGAAGCCAGCCATGGCATCGATCCCAACCGCTTTGCCGATGCACTGTGGGTGCACTCCCGCGAGCTATGCCGCTACAACCCGGGTAACGCCACGCACCAGATTGGCGAAGAAGAGGCCAGGGCGACTCCGCTCGAGCCGCATTTGCCAGACTGGAGCGGCAACGACCAAACCAAGTTCGAGGCTTCTTGTTTCGTCTGCCCGGTGCGCGAGCATTGCACCAACAACGTGCCTTCTGGTCCCCGCTATCGTTGGGGCACGCTGATCCTGACCCCGCGCACGGAACCGGCCCAGGAGCCGATGTTCTTCCAGCTGTAACTGATCAGGCCTGACGCCTCCGATTTTCGGGGGCGTTTCGCTTTGTTGACAATGTCTTTAGCTTAAACGATACTGAACCTTATGGTTAAGTATTCGCAGGATAATTTAAGCCAGTTATTTCGGGCTTTGGCCGATCCTACTCGGAGAAGTTTGGTCGAAGAGCTTGGTCGAGCTGGCCAACCCGTAGCTGTAGCAGAGCTAGCTCGTCCCTACCAGATCAGCCTGACAGCCGTCATTAAACACCTGGCCTACCTAGACACAGTTGGCCTAGTTAAGCGCACCAAGCTTGGCCGTACTACCTACGTTGAACCGGTCAAAGAAGCCTACCAAGAGATCAACTGGTGGCTAGCCGAACAGCTGCACTTTTGGAAAGACCACAAATCAAACGCTGACAGTTAAGATTTCCGGCTTTACAGCTTTAATCAGACTAAGTAAATAATGATGACAGCTTAGCGTTTGGCCTAGCTTACCGTGGCCAGCTTTAACAAAACGGGTGGCCTGCTCGATATCCAACAGCCTGACTTGATCAACTTCTTTTTTCTGCAGACTAAACCTGCGGGGGTGAATTATTTTGACGGCGTAGCTGCTCAGTAGCACCCGGCTGTGCAAACCGTAATGGGGCAAAAAGTGGCTATGACGGCTTTGTCCCAGTGGCTTGATGTCTTGAATAATCTTGCCGGCGCCTAACTCTTCGCCGATTTCGCGCTCTAATGCTTGCAGTGGCTCTTCGCCGCCGTCGACAAAGCCTCCCAGACTCAAATCCCACAGACCTGGGCTACCAATAATTTTCTTGGACCGTTTCTGTAATAATAACTCGCCCTCCGAGGTATACAGTACGGCGTGAACGCCGGCGTGCCATAAGCCTTTTTGGTTAACGGTGTCGACATCGGCTTGCCAACCCAGCTTGTTGCCGTCTGGCGACAAGACATCGATCATCGACTTGGAGCGAGGTTTTAGCAGTAGTTGGCTTAACTCGTCGACCCGCTGCTTAATGTGTCGGTAAGTCTTGTAAGTCACTCGCGACACCTCTGCGCTCTGATACTGCCAGTGCGGCACTAGCTTGTTGATGTCGGTGATGTCCCAAATAAAGGTCCGCATCGGCAGATTGAACTTGGTTTTCAGGTGGCTGTAGACTTCGCGATTAACGCAAATAACGATGTCAGCTGTATCCAGCACGGCTTGGTCAACCTGGATCCAATGTGGGGCGGTCTTATCCAAAATGCCATCGGCCTGCAATAGTGGCACGGTGTAGCTGCCAATCGGCCCCCACAAATTCATGCTGGCTTGCACGCCGCTAGAAGTGGCTATAATGCCTTGCAGTCCTAGCGAGTTTAAATAAGCCTCGGCCAAGCGGCTGCGGTAAACATTACCCATACAGACAAAGTGAACAACCATAAGCTTAATGTAGCATATCAGGAGCGCCCGTTACCTGACGTGATAATCTAAAACTATGGCGACTCCAGATTACGAACAACAACGCGAACAATATAAACCAACGGCAGTTAAGTGGCTGTTTGTGAGCGAATCACCACCACCGGCGGCCGACTCGCCCAGCTCCAGGCATTTTTACCGCATCGGCCCGCCTGGCACCGACTGGCTGTTTATTAATGTAATCAAAGCACTTTATGGCACCGAGGACGAGAGTGCGCAAATCAAAGCCGACAAGGACAAGTGGTTGCAGCGACTACGCGCTGACGGCGTCTACCAAATCGAAGCCATCCCAACTTCTATGCCACACGAGGCGACCAAGCCTGAACGTCAGGCCTTTATCGAAAAGAACTTGCCCAAGTTAGTCGAACAGGTTAAGTCTTTGGCGATTGCTGACACGAAACTAATCCTCATAAAATCCAACGTCTTCGATATTGCCGCCAAGCCGCTGCGAGATGCCGGCTTTAATGTCATCAATGAGCAATTGATCGACTATCCAGGCCGCTTTAGCCAGAAAGCTTTTCAAGCCAAGCTGCCACCATTAATGGCCGCTCACGGCTGGTCTAGCTAGAGGCCAAGTGCCACTTGCCACAATGTCGGCATTGATAGGGTTTGGGATCAGTCTTCCCCTCTCCATATTGCCATTTGGCATATGCGGCAGCCGCTCGTGCCGCTTCCTCATTCGCCCAAGTCAGCTTATCCAAACATTCTTTGACTCTTGACTGCTCGGCTGAGTCTTCCTCATGCACCTCGCACCAACTCTTCCTTCTTAGTCTTGTCCCAGCTTTTAATCTCGGCTTCGCGCTTTAGAGCATCTGATCTCGACATGGCTTCCGACTGATAAACCAATGCTAACGCTCCATGCATACGGGCAAACTTTGCCCCCTTGCCACTGTTGTGTTTGATTATGCGAGCCGGCACATCGTTGCTTATGCCAGTATAAAGATGCCCCGACTCGGTTCTGGCTATATAGACTATCCAATCATCCATCAGAGACTTACTCAACGCCTAATACAACAATATCGAATACCAGCACCGCGTTAGCTGGGATCGGGTCTTTGCCTTGACTGCCATAGCCGACAACGGGTGGTATGATCAACAATCGTTCGCCCCCAACTTTCATATCTGCTACACCCTCTTCCCAGCCAGGAATGACTTGATGTTGGCCCAATACAAAAACAAATGGCTTGTCTTTGGAAACTGACTCGTCAAACTCACGACCATCAGTTAGCCAACCGCGATAATTGACGGCCACCTTGCTGCCCATTGATACTGTAGCGCCGTCGCCTTTTTTCATTTCAATGTACATCGCATTCTGGGAATCCTTGTATTGATCGAACTGCTTAAAATCTTGCGGAGTGATCTGCTTGGGCGCAGAGGTTGCTGAGTTGTTGGTAGTGGTGTTACTCGAATTGTCATTGTTGGGTAGTAGCGAGTTACCGCCGGCCGACAGCTGACCGGTGTCAGAATTGGCGACCTTTAGCTCTGACGCCTTCGGCTCACTGACAGCCTGGTCATTATTTAAGTTAATCGTGCCACCATCGGAGGTCGGAGCTTGGACAGTCTGGCTATGCACACGCCAATACCACAAGCCCGTCCCGGTTATAGCCAAGAAAGCCAATGCCGCACTCCCAATAATCACAACCCGTCGCATTGAACTATTCTACCATCCGAAGCATAAGCGCTACATGATATAGTAAGCACATGGAACCCAAGAATTTTCTCGATGCTGCAGCTAGTGCTGGTAAATACTTACTCGCATTACCCAGTTTAACTAAGGGCGAAAACGCACTAAAGGTACTCGCGCCTGACACCCAGTTTGCCGTTGTTGGCGAGTTCCTGCAGGTAGAAAAAGGTGTCAAAATGGTTAGCCTATTCGACGCCACCAGTCAAAACTACTTCACCGGCTACGTTGCCGTCACGCCCGGTAAATTGCAGATTTATCGTGACAACCAGCTTCTGGCTGAATATGCGCTGACTGACGTTAAGGCGGTTTACGGCATGACCAAGGACAAGGTCGGCATGGTTGGCATTTGGTGGGGTGACGACGGCTTGGGTATCAGCTTCGATTGGCGCGGTTTAACCCTGGCTGTACCTGACAAAACGTTTATGGTCAGACAGGTAACACCAATTATGGGTGTTCAATTCGAATCAAAAGCCTCTGGTTTTAATGGTGGCTTTGATCAATTAATGAAGCGGATTGATACTGGCGGCGGCTATATAGTTACTGTTAAAAAGTCGAGTCAGGTTCTGTTTTACTTGTTATTTTTCGGTATAATTATGGCCGCACTGGCCGCAGTTATTTTCACCAAAAAATAATTTAATAATCAAAAAAGCGCCAACAGCGCGTTGGTGCTTTTTTGGTGGAGCTGCCGGGTTTGATCCCGGGTCCGCGAGTTTACTCTCTATTCTTCTACAGGCTTATTCCGCTCTTGTTGCTTACCCCACCGTCTCGAAGCGGACGAAATAACCGTGGTAGCAGCATTGTTGTCTTAAACGCAACGTTAATGCGGCACATTGACGTAGCAGCCAGATAATATGACACCAATCTGACCCCATCTGGCGTCAGGAGATCGATGGCTCTGGTATTTAGGCCAGAGCAGGTGCGAATGAAGGAACCTGGAACAGGCTCTTCAAGCGCGAAACAAACGAGTTGCCGTTTATTCTTGGTGGAGACTTACGGTTTACCAACCGGCCTGCCGAATAGATTGTAAAGGTCCCACGTCGAAGCTTGTCAGCCCCCGCCTCCGAGCCCCCGCAGGGGTCGGAGGCGATGACCGGCAAACCCCGTTTTCAGGTAGTAAATATAGCTAAAAATGGCATTTTTTTCAAGGGGTTAAATAAAGTGTTCACCCCGCCGAGGTGAACACTCAACGGGGTGTGGTGACGGACGGCGGCAGGATGAGACGACTGAACATGCTCGGTATGACCATGTCTTCCATGAAGTACTCCGCGTAGACAAGGTCGACGAAGATCTTGGTGTCGACGTCGAAGCTGATCGCTTGATCTACATCGAGCCGGCGACGCGTCGTGGTGTTCCTGGCCTGATCAGCCCACTTGTCGAGCCGGGCGATGATCGTTTCGGAAATGTCCTTCTGCAGTCCTAAGTGGATGCAGTTGGCCACCGAGAACGAGTGCATGGGGCCCAGCGCGTGCAGGATCGCCAAGGCCCGCCCATACAGCGAGCCGAGACGCGCCCTGAACAGCAGGTCAAACTGCCTGGCCGAGACATCGCCATCATGCCGTAGGGGTTGCAGATCCACTCTCTCGCCTTTCAATATGCGAACGATTGTAAAAGTATAAGGACTTTCCTATCTGTTGTCCAGTTTAAAAACTGCGACGATCGTCGGCGAAAACCTGACTGGCAGCGTTCCATAGGCTATCGTCATTAAACTTAACTTTCCGCCAGTACCACCACTCTCCGCCCCATAAGTAATACTCGCGAATACTGGTTTGCTGAGCATAGCGAACATGATCGATCAGACGCTTGGCGTCCATGCTCTTGTTTTGCTCTTCAATAGTAAGCTGTGCCGTCGAGGCCGGCCCCCAAGGTTCGGTTTGAAGTTCGTGAATCATTACTGGCTTGTGCTCAAACAGCTCAATCAAAGCCGCCCTTGTGCCATGCCAAATTGGTGGTAGCGGGTAGTCAAAGTAAAACTTACCCCAGCTCTGGTAAACACGATGATAAATTGAAAAACCAACTATGTCTGGAATTGGTCCAATCAAGGGCAGGCCGAACTCGTTGGACACACTGACAATCGTCGGGTGACTTCTGTCGTGTTGCTTCACCAGATTGTACTCCTCTATCAGCCGCTGGCGGCTAAAGTCATGGCATAGACCAAAGGCAGTATTTAGGGCTTCGTTTTCAAGCTGCCAGCTAACGATTGCCGGGCTAGACTTGTAGCGGTCGACCGTAACGGCAATGTAGCTTTTGAGAGCTTCCTTTTGTTCATCGGCGCTCAACTTAGTAGCCCAGTCTGGTTCATGACATTCCGGGTAACGGGGCTGCCGCAAACCGATTGCCAGACTAACTTTGGCACCACTTTTTTCGGCCTCACGAATTTGCCAATCTAGGTCATCGAACTTATAGACACCGGGCTGTGGCTCACCTTCATCCCAGTAGCTCATTAACCGAAAACGCTTAACATGCATATCGTTTAACAGCGCTAGATAATTCTGCTGCCAATCAACCCCCAGCTCTTTGGCGTACTTAATTGAAAAGCTTACACCGGGCTTGTAAGGCTCGCTGCCATGCCTGTGCCAATAAATAACCGTGGCAATAGCAGTAATAATGACATAGGCCACCACGATCGAAACCACAGCTAAAAGGCCGGTTTTTAGAGTGCTTCTAATAGTTTTGTGCCGCCTCACTATTTCGCCCCGACCTCCATGCGCTCGATAATAAACTTGGCAACCTTATCGCCGGCGTGAGGGTCTAAACCCAATCTCTCAAAATGTGGTGCGAAAGCGGCAAGCTTATTTGGGTGCGACATGTAGTCAGCAATGGCATCAGCCGCCTCGCTTGGCTCCTTTAACACCCTACCGACACCATTACTCTCAACGAATACCGCGTTTGGTTCTTCCTGGCCCGGCACAACGTTGATGATTATGGTTGGACGCTTGGCTATCATCGCCTCATTTAGGGTCAACCAGCCAGCCTTGCCTACCACCAGGTCACTAGCGGCCAACAACTGGGGCACATTATCAACCCAGCCGTAAACCTGGACCGGATCTTTAAAATCCAGCGACTTTAGTTCTTCGACCTGCCGTTCGTTACGCCCGACCTGGAAGATATATTGACCACCGGTTTCCTGCTTAGCCAAACGTTTGGCAATCGTAACTAGCTTGGTCGATAGGCCGAGGCCACCACCAGTTAAATACGTCGTCGGTAAATCCTGTAGTCCCAGCTGTCGTCTAGCAGTTTGCCTGTCGGGCAGTTCTGAAAACTCGCGCCGAACCGGGAAACCCAGATAATGCAGGCGGTCACGCGGCACGCCGTGCTTTACGGCATAATCGATCGTTTCTGGCGTTGATACTAGGATGTCATCGGTAGGACTCATCAGCCATAGTTTGTGAACGGCCCCAGCATCAGTCACGATACTAACAACTGGCACCCGATGCTCGCCTACTTCATTCAAAATACGGGCTGCGGCGTAACTGATGATCGGAAAGGTGGAGACAATTATATCGGGATTCTTAAGCTTAAAGTAAGCCATGCCCTTCTCTCGAAAAATAGTCGTGAAGAACTGGCTCACGAACTTGGGATTAACGTTGGCAAAATCAAAAAACAGCTTATACGGGTAGCTGTTTAATATTTTGACGCTGTTGCTATAGGCAGGCACGGCAATCTTATCCAACGGCAACAGTAACTTTAAACCTGGATCGGTAAAGACATCGCAGACTTCAATATCGTAAGCATCACCGTAAACCGTAGTTAAAGCCTGGGCAATCGCCTTGGCAGTTGCTACGTGACCCCCACCCACTGGTGCTGTCAGTATCAATATCTTCTTACGCATTACAAGCATTATAGTTGGCTGCTGAGCACACTGGCAAACTCCTGGCAAAGTTGTTACGCTAAATACGAACTAGAGGTGAGACGTGCCCCAAAAACCTAGCCACAAAGAGCCTGAGGCTCCGGCCTCGGAATTACGCAAACACTATTATTTGGAGCGCTACGTGGTAATAGCTCCCCGGCGCAACTTGCGGCCAGATGCCTTTAAGGGCGACCGCAGCCCGCACAAGACTGAGGGCGCTAAATCCCCGGCAATCGAGAAAGATCGAGCAATATTCCAGATTAAAGACGAGGCTGGTGACTGGCTAGTGAAAGTTATCAGCAACGCGTTTCCGGCTCTGTCTCTTAATAACCCCAAAGCTTACGGCAAGCAAGAGATTGTGATTGAAACTCCAAAACATAACACCGAGTTTTCTGAGCTGCCGATCGCCCAAATTCAAAGAATTTTTGATGCCTATAGTGAGCGCATCGAATCCTTAATTAAATTAAAAGACATTAAGCACGTATCAGTTTTTAAAAATGACGGCCCTAAAGCTGGTGCATCAATCGCTCACGCTCATTCGCAAATTATCGCCTGGCCGCTCATCCCACCTGATGTCTTATCGGAAGCGGTTGTGGTTGATGAGTACATAGAAGTTAATCAAAGCTGCCCACACTGTGATGTGATTAGCTGGGAGCAAGAACAAAAAGTACGAGTAATCTACGAAGACAAGCACGTTATTGCCCTATCACCGTATGCTACTCGCGTGCCTTTTGGTGCCTGGATAATGCCCAAGAAGCATCGTAATAGCTTTTCAACAACAACTGCCGATGAGCGACAATCGTTTGCAGTAATTTTGAAAAAAATGACAGCCTTACTAGATCAGAACATGATAAGTTATAACTTTTTTCTGCAAAATCATTTGGCCTATAATAACCACCATTTCGTCTTACGACTCGACCCGCGCGTGTCAGTCTGGGCTGGAGGTGAGTTCAGTACCGGTATCTACATCAACATTGTCTCGCCCGAATACGCCGCGCTGTGGTACCAAGGCAAAGCCGACAAACAATAGCTTTATAAAAAGAAGAAGCCCACTCGCTACTTCAGCGAATGGGCTCGTGGGGGTGGGTCCAGGGGTCGAGCTAGCCGACCCCTGGACACCACGCGATATGGTGGCCTCCCGCAAGGCGCACCGCCTGGTTTCTCCGCCCGTTACCCGAAGCTACCAGGAGATTGTGATGCAAGAACAGTGCGAGGGCCGCGGGACTTGTCTGCCTGCGGCCGGGTCGTGGGCAAGCCACAGACTCAAGCCCTCGCGCCTGCGAGACAGTTTAGGTGTCGACTCCTTCACTGCCTCTAACCTGTCGTTTTCCGCCTGACCCCGAGAGGGGGCGTTCCGCGACAGGTGTTCTCGGGGCCCCGCCAGCTACCTGCTACATTCGCAGGTCTTTGCTGGAGGGCCACTTGGACAGGTCAGTGATCCCCCGCTGGGGTGTCACAGCGCCATGCCTTTCCCTCCTAGTTGAGGACAGTCGCTTGCGCGAATCTGCCATCCCGACGGGGCTCCCCGTAGGACGGCACAATACTAGCATTTCTACTGGTCACAGTCAATATTCAGAAGGTTAATTTTGCAATGGTAAGCTAGGCACTTTTGTCATATTTTTCAGCGGATTCCCATGCCAGATCGAATAATCCGCGCATCATAGCCGCCAGCTCTTTGCTTTCTATGGTGACACCGATTGGCTTAGAACCCGTTAGGGCAAGCATTACGATGTGATCACCGACGATACTAAGATCGCCGTTCAGCTGAAATTTACTAGGAACGAACCTGGAGATACGGTTTCGCTGTTTGTCGGTCGAGCGATAAACAGCTCCTTGTTTGGTTGTATAGATAACCTGACTCGTCACATGAGCGTGTAGCCTGGCTGGGTTAGCCTGATTGGCGTCAATTTCAGGGAAAAAAGCATGTAGCTGATCGACATTAGTAACGCCGTAGGCCTGTTGGTTTGGCTGCTTATGAGTTTCATAAAACGAGCTTACAATTGCTCGAATACCTTCAACGCTGTCGTAGTATTTAACACTTGGTGACTCAACTGGCAAACCCTTTAAAGTCTTTAGTTCAGGCAAAATCTCCTCGAAGCTCTGTTTCTGCTCTTTCAGCTGGTCTTCTTTTTTAGCTAAAAGCCGACGCAAATTCGTAGGATCCTCAGCAGCAAAGTATGTTTTTTTACCTTTGCTACTCTGACTGGCTAGCCCCAGGTTAACCAACGACTCAAGAATCACATAGCTGGTTACACGCTTAATCCCCGAGAAATCGGCAATTTTTTGGACAGTGGCCGGCCCGAGCATTAAATTGGCGACGTACACTCTGGCCTCTTTTTGACTTAGGCCTAGTTCTTCGAGTTGGGTTACAAGTTGCTCATTCATAGCTAAAAAGTAACATTTTTGGCATTTGTTGTCAAAGGTTAGTGACAAATTGCGGTAATGCTTCAAAGCTTTATTGCTTGACTGTTCGGTTCTTGTTCGGTTAATATCTGGCTACCTCAACTTTTTAGGAGATAATGATGCTTGCCAAAGTTAACAGTGGCGCCAACCTTGGCCTGGATGGCCGCCTGGTCGAAGTAGAATGTGACCTAGCCAACGGGCTACCTGCTTTCACCGTGGTCGGTCTAGGCGACAAGGCGGTCGACGAGGCCAAAGAACGAGTCCGCGGTGCACTCAAAAATAACCAACTAGTGCTACCACCTAAGAGAATAACCTTAAACCTAGCACCGGCCGACCTACCCAAGGACGGCACGGCTTATGATCTGCCGATGGCTGTTGGCTTACTGGCAGCTAGCGGACAGGTTGAGTCTCAAGCTTTGCAGGACAGCTTATTCGTTGGCGAGCTAGCACTAGACGGCAGCCTACGACCGATACGTGGCGCACTGACCTACACTCGCCTAGCCCTGAACAATAAAATTAATAAGCTATTTTTACCGATCGATAATGCCAAGGAAGCCAGCTTAATAGAGGGAGTAAAGATTTACGGAGTTAAGGACCTACAGCAGATTTATCGTCACTTAATTGGTGAGGAGCCAATGCCCGTATCTGTTAAATCGCAAGAAAATAAAACCATTGATGTATTTTCTGCAACGGAACTAGCCACTGTATACGGCCAACCAATGGCTAAAAGAGCCCTAGAAATTGCCGCTGCCGGGGGTCATAACCTGTTGATGTCAGGGCCTCCCGGGGTTGGTAAAACCTTACTTGCCAAGGCCTTGCCTGGCATATTGCCTCCACCAAGCCTAAAAGAAAAAATTGAAATTACCCAACTACACAGCCTGGCCGGGCTAAATTCCGGTGGAATTGTCAATTTTCGTCCTTTCCGTAGCCCACACCACACCTCTAGCGATATTGCACTTATTGGCGGTGGCCGCTCACCAAAGCCGGGTGAGATTAGCTTGAGTCATCGGGGTGTACTTTTCTTGGATGAGCTACCAGAGTTTCCCCGTCAGGTACTGGAGGTGTTACGGCAACCTATCGAGGATGGCCAGGTTACTATCTCTAGAGCCACTGGAACACTTACCTTCCCTGCTAAGTTCATGCTGGTTGCTACTCAAAACCCCTGCCCTTGTGGCTACTACGGCGACCAGCTCCGCGACTGTACCTGCTCACCGGCCAATATCAACACCTATAAACGTCGAGTTTCTGGACCACTTTTGGATCGAATTGACCTAACCGTCGAGGTTGCTAGGGTTGATCGCCAGGCATTACTTAATTCCGAACCAAGCGAATCTTCCGAAGTCGTCCGCTCACGAGTATTGAACGCACGACAACGCCAAGCCGGCAGGAGCCAAGTCGATCTGACTAACGCCGAGCTATCACCAGAGCAGATTAAACAACATTGCCAGCTAGAGCCAGCTGCCAAGCTGATTGCTCAAGAAGCATTAGGTCGACTAAATCTGTCTGCTAGAGGCTATATGCGAACATTAAAAGTCGCTCGCACCATTGCAGATCTTGAGCAATCAGACAAAATCTCTGATGCTCATCTGGCCGAAGCGCTGCAATATAGGATTAGAGCTTGATGAGACGGTAGACTTGAACACCCAAGCCAGTGTGGTTAAACAGATACCATAATACCAACTCAACCGCGATGAAAGTTGTCGCTAAAACTGATATCTTTCCCAGATCTTTGCCAACATAGCTTAAGTCATCACCGACCGCAGTCTTTGCCGCTAACTGTGGCCTGGCCACAACGGCTGGCGCTGACGGCGTACTAGTCGCTGCAGTGGGAGGAGCGGCATTAGATTTGGTATCTACTGTCTGTACACCGCCACCGCTGGCGTATTTGAAATTATGCTTCTTGCGATTCTTTTTCTTAGCCATCATTTCCTCCGTTACCCAGATTGTAGCACGTCACTTAGCTTTAGTTGCCAAGCTTTCGGCGCTCGGCCTATACTGGATAAACAAGCCGAGGAGACGATGGTCCAACAACTGCAAATAGTACTGCCGCTGGTGGCCTTGGCCTTAGCGGTAGTAAGTTTAAGCCAGAATGCCAAGCTCAAGAAAAGACTAAATGCGATCTTGGGGTCAACTGAAGATCAGCAGCTAGAGAAGGCGTTGTCCCATTACCATTCAAGCGTCCAAGTCACCAATCAAAAGCTTGATCAATTGTTGGCTTCATACCACCGCCTCTCTGAGGTCGCCAGCCTGTCTTCGCAAAAGATCTCGGTTGTGCGCTTTAACCCGTTTGGCGACACCGGGGGCGACCAAAGCTTTGTGTTGGCCGTTCTGGACGCTCACGACTCTGGTTATGTGCTCACCAGTATTCACGGCCGCGAAGGCACCAGGGTTTATGTGAAGCCAATCGATTACGGCAAGAGTAAATACACTTTGTCCAAAGAAGAGAAACAGGCTCTAGATCAGGCCGCCAAACGAGTACCAACAACTAAACACGAGGAAAATGATGCCTAAAAAAGACGACTTGATGCGACTATCCGAAGCTGAAACCGTTATTGGTGCCGGGGTGCGCATTCGTGGCACCCTTATTAGTGATGGCGACGTATCGATCGAGGGCAGCTTAAGCGGCGAGATTAAAACTTCGAGTAATCTGGTACTTGGTGTAAACGCTACAGTTAAAGCTAACGTCGCCGGTCGCAATGTCCGTATCACTGGCCAGTTGAATGGCAATATCAAAGCCACTGACGAGACTTCTATTTCTGAAACCGGCAAGGTAGTCGGCAATATTAATACCTCAACCCTCTCGATTGGTACTGGTGCCGTCTTTATTGGCTCGGTCAGCATGGTTGAGCCTGTTGCTCTCGAGATGAATGAAACTTA
>DATIHE010000018.1:0-15374 GCA_035481015.1 Candidatus Nanoarchaeia archaeon | reverse complement strand
TATAAAGTCGTTGATATGGATAAGACAATTTCTTTCTATGAAGGCCTTGGCTTTAGAGTCGCAAATAACGACGGTCATATCGCCATAGTCTACGTGAACTGGTTTTCGGCCGAGTTTCATCTGGCAAATGATATTGATGATGGTCCTAAAGACGGACCATTGGTACTAGTGAGCGTAGAAGTGGATGCCTTTTACCAAGCTGCCATTGACGCTGGCTACAAGCCTGAGAGCGAGCTTCAGAAAACAGTTAATGGCCGCCGTGAATTTAGCCTGCGCGACCCTAATGGCTACCTGATGGTTTTCTTCGAAAAGAAGTAAGTCTAGCTACTGCCCTTTTTCAGGTTCCTGAGTTAGAAAGTTATAGCTAACAAAGAAGCGACAAATGCTGCAACCCCAAGAGCAGTAATCCCAATGATCGTGATACCTATAGCGTTTCGTCTATCTTTAACAAGACTGAAAATGCCAATGGTAAAAATAATCACAGCTACTAAGCTAATTACTAACAAAACGGGGGTTATTTCTGAACTTGATGTTAACTGTTGGCTTTGAAGCCCAAATGGATAGTCACCCCAACCAATTAGCCTCACGATTTGCTGAAACAGTACGGACGTAAGACCAAAGGATAGTATTGCTAATAGTTTTTTGAACATATAAAATAATTTTAGCATAAGCACTGGTTAAAGTTTTTAACTTCCATCAGTGGTAACAAAAATAATCCCTTATCGAAGGGATTATTTTATGGGGCGAGTGATGGGGCTCGAACCCACGACATTCTGCTCCACAAGCAGACGCTCTAACCAACTGAGCTACACCCGCCGTATTGGCGATGATTCGTTTATTTTACTTTGGTGCCCCGGGTAGGATTCGAACCTACGACCATTGGCTTAGAAGTCCACTGCTCTATCCTCTGAGCTACCGGGGCTTGGAGCGGGTAGCGGGGATGTGGCTACGCCACCTCCGTCAGTGCTCGCCGAAAGCTCAAGCAAGCTTGGCTTTCCTCTGCGCGCTGACTTCGCCGGACCCGTGGTCGGGCTCTCACCAGCTACACCGCAGAAAATCGTATCACCCGAGGTGATCCAATTTTCTGGAGCGGGTAGCGGGGATCGAACCCGCATAACCTGCTTGGAAGGCAGGGACACTAACCATTGTGCTATACCCGCACGTTTAGATTGTAAACGGTTTTATTGGTCGGGGTGAAAGGACTCGAACCTTCGACCTCCTGCTCCCAAAGCAGGCGCGCTACCAACTGCGCCACACCCCGACGTCGAAACTATACTCCAGCTTACACAAGTTTTACTAAACTTGCTCCAGCTTGCATATAGTTTCTCCTTTGCCAAAGCCAAACAGCTAAAGCTTGGTTTAACTCTGGCTGGGGCTCCAAGTTGATAATTATACTGACTATACCGCTTTTGGTCAATCAGCCTAAGCGGCAGTTTGACAACCAAGCTAGGACTAAATAAGGTTAAGTAAATAAGGAATTATTCCATGGAACCAAATCAGACTCCGCAAACCAACCCAGCTCCGCCAGCGCCGACTGCGGCACCAGTAAGCGCCCCGGTTGCCGCGGCAGCCAGCGACGTCAAATACGCCGGCTTTTGGATTCGCTTTGTCGCCGCGGTGATCGACAGCATTGCCGTTGGCGTAGTGACCACCCCTTTGCAAAGGCTTTTTTCTACCGGCTCCACTGGCCCGATTAACTCTGCAACTACCGCGTACAGCGGCACTGATCTAATGTTGGTTATATTAAGCTGGGCCATTACTCTGACTTACTATGCGCTACTGACAAGCTCGAGCTGGCAGGCAACATTAGGCAAGAAGGCGTTGGGACTAAAAGTAACTGATGTGGCCGGCAACCGCCTGACTCCTGGTAAGGCATTTCTGCGTGAAGGCGCCAAGATTATCTCGGCCGCAGTGCTGCTGATCGGCTACATCATGGCGGCGTTCGACTCTAGAAAACAGGCCTTGCACGACAAAATTGCTGGCACACTAGTGGTTAGGGGGTAATATGGAGCCGACTACACCAGCTCCGGGCATACCGGTTTCAACTACTCCTTCGGGCTTCATGTCTAACCCGTTTGCCTATATCGCTCCAGCTTGGAAAGCCCTGTTGCTCAATCTATGGACTTTAATTAAGCCGGGCCTGGCCGCAGTGGGAATCTTTGCTGTGCTTGGAATAATCACCGCTGTTGGTTTGGCAGCTGTTCGCGGGTCTAGCCAGGCCGGTTTTAATATAAGCCTCTTTGTACTAGGCGCCCTGGCTGTCTTGGCGGTAATAGCTCTGGTTATACTGTTTATTCCTTATACGATAATTATTTACTTGGCCGGCCAACGTGGGCAAAAGCTAACTTTTAAGGAAGCTTTTAAAGAATGTCCCAAGTACTCCTGGCGGGTTTTGGGTGGCGCGCTATTAACTGGCTTGGCCGTAATCGGCGGCTTCATACTGATAATCGTTCCAGGCTTTATTTTCGCAGCTTGGTTTTCGTTGACCAGCTACATCATTGTCAATGAGAACCTGGGCGTGGTTGAAGCGATGAAACGCAGCAAAGCATTAATAAAGGGCCACGTCGTTGAAACATGGGGGTTAATAAGCATTGGCTCAATCTTGGGTGCCATCCCAATAGTCAACTTTGTGGCTGGTCTAATCTCTGGCCAAGCCGTAGCGGCCCGTTACTTTCACTTAATCGAGCTCCAAAAAACTGGCGAAAAGCCACCGGTACACTGGGCTAACTATTTAGCAATTGTGCTGGCTATTGTCGCCATCCCGTTAAATGCCTTAACGCATCCAACGGTCAAAAATCCGCCTACCACACCAAGCTACAATTTTAACCAGTCTCAGTAGATATTGATATAGACTGCAAGCGAGCAAGGGAGTATGGTGGTGGCGTATTGTAATTTTAGGAAGGAGGTGAGGGGTATGAGCGAGAAAATGAAAGACTGCTTTAAGCAGCATGCTGTCGCACACAGCATAACTGGCTTGGGTGTTGGCTACATTTTGGCCAACTACATTTCGGCCTTGCACGACAACTTGTTAGTTGTTGGTGTCGTTGCTTTGGTCGTCGGCGTTGTTGTCGACATGATGCGCAAGTAGTCCTGATCTTTTATTCAAGCGGGTCTTCATGGCCCGCTTTTTAGTAGCCACAGCCAGGCTAGACGAGTACAATAAATAACTCTAAGCCGGAGTGTGTTACGACGAGCGCCTGTAGCTCAGTGGATAGAGCACCAGCTTCCGGAGCTGGGTGTCGGGGGTTCGAATCCCTTCAGGCGCACCAGGCTGGCAGCCGACTTTGGTCGGATGTCTGCCTGGACCTGGAGGGTGAGAAGCCCATGGGTTCGGTAAACGAGGAGCACAGACAAAAGCCAAGCTTGCTTGAGCTTTTGGCGAGCACAGCAGGGAGGTCGCTTTAGCGACAATCCCTTCAGGCGCACCATATAACTTAAGGTGTCATGAAGAAGAAATTATTAACAACTAGTATCATTGTCTTTGCGTTGATCGCTGGCTTCGTTGCTTATCGATTTTATCGAGAAAGAAATAGTAATACTGATATTTACTATGACAAAAATGGCTGTGCCCATTCACGTTCTGGCGGAGTGCATCCTGACCTATGCATAAATCAATAAATGCCCATGGATAGTGAGATCAAAAATTTAATTGATGCCGAGCGGCAGCGTCAACGCGATGGCTTGGAGCTGATTCCATCCGAGAACTACGTTTCACGGGATGTTCTTGATGCCCTGGCTACGGAATACACCAACAAATACAGCGAAGGTTACCCTGGCAAGCGGTATTACGGCGGCCAAGAAAACACCGACCAAGTCGAAACACTGGCGATTGAGCGAGCAAAACAATTGTTCGGCTGCGATCATGCCAACGTGCAGCCTTATTCAGGCGCTCCCGCCAACCTGGCAGCCTACTTTGCTTGGTGCGAACCGGGCGACACTATACTTGCCATGGATTTGACGCACGGCGGTCACCTGACTCACGGTGCGCCGCAGACAGCTGCCGCCAAGGTGTTCAACTTTGTGCGGTACGGCATGAAAGATTTAGAAACGGGGGAGTTGGATTACGATCAGATCCGCGAGTTGGCTTTAAAGCATCGACCCAAGATCTTGCTAGCTGGCTTTTCATCTTATCCGCGTGAGGTCGATTATGACAAATTGAGCACAATAGCGAACGAAGTAGGTGCTGTTGCCATGGCCGACATCGCCCATCTAGCCGGTTTAATCGCCGGCGCAGTCTTGGCTAATCCGTTCGATCACGGCTTCCAAGTCTGTACATCAACCACTCACAAGACGCTACGAGGGCCGCGCGGTGGCTTGATACTTTCCAATGGCACAGTCTCTACACCACTTAAGGCTCCCGAAAAAACCATCGACAACTTACCCACCTTGATCGACCGAATGGTGTTCCCGGGCTTGCAGGGTGGTCCGCATATGAACGTTATTTTGGCCAAAGCAGTAGCCTTCGAAGAGGCTCTACAGCCTGACTTTAAAACTTATGCCGAGCAGGTAATAGCCAATTCCCAGAAATTGGCAGATGAACTCATGAAGAGAGGAGCAAAGCTCATCACGAACGGCACCGATAACCACATGATGGTCATTGATGCAGTGACTTCGTGGGGAATTAGCGGCGGTGAAGCTGAGCAAATTTTGGATACAGTTGGCTTAACCGTGAACAAGAACGTTATCCCCAACGAGCCGCGCAAGGCCTTTGATCCGTCAGGCATCCGTTTAGGTACGCCAGCCATAACAACACGAGGAATGGGCGAGAGCGAGATGACGCAAATCGCCGATTGGATTGTTGAAGCTATAAAAAATCGACACGATCAAAAAGCATTAGTCAGCCTTAAGCAAAGCGTGCAAGAATTTAGCTCAAACTATAAACTACCGAGCGATTGAACTGGCTCTGGGCGACTAGCCAAAACGCTTGGTTTCTGCTATAGTTTGCCAGTTGTCGCGCCCAGTGAGGCGACTTGCGCGCCCGTAGCTCAGTGGATAGAGCACTTGGCTTCGAACCAAGGGGTCGGGAGTTCAAATCTCTCCGGGCGCACCAAAAAAAGGGCCGTTAGCTCAATTGGCAGAGCAGTTGCCTCTTAAGCAATTGGTTCCGAGTTCGAGTCTCGGACGGCCCACCAAGGAATTTATTAAAAAACGACCCATGGGTCGTTTTTTGGTTAAACTTATGCTTGCATTATTACTGATGTCATAGCACCATGGGCGAGTTCACTGACTTGTGAGGGGTGAGAGCGTGGCCAGGTCTGCCGAATATGCAGCGGTCCTGCGACCGCTCATACTGTCTGTAGTTTCGTCGGTTCCGGTCTCGACAACAGAAATTGTGAGTCGAATCGAGAATGTACTGCGAAGCCAGGGCGCCGAAGAGGATATCCGGGGCGTGATTGTCAGGTTCCCCAGTAATGAGCCATGCTCCAAATGTGGCACCCTGCACAGTTGCTACAATTCGCTTCCTCTCGGCTCTGGGATTATCAAGCCGCAGCTCGACGCCTTGGCAAAGGTCGGGCTGGTAACGAAATACAGTCGAGGAAATGCCAGAGCGGCACTTTGGACCCTGGCTATCGAGATACCGGACACGTTGGATGAGTGGCTGGGTTCGGAGTCGTGAGACAATCAACGGGCCGGGTATTTCCCGGCCCGTTAGCTTTAAAGGCCGATTATCACTAAAATAATACGATCATGTTATTAGAAGGCAAAAACTTAGCGGAATTTATTAAAGAGCGACACTATCAGCAAATGCGCAGTTTTGAACGTGTACCAAAACTGGCCATCATTCACGCCAGCTCAGATCCGGCTACTGGCAGCTACTTAAAAGCTAAGCAGGCTTATGGCCAGGATTTGGGTATTGCGGTTGAGGTGCATGAGCCAGCTCGCAAAACTGAGGCCATTTTAGAACTTATAAAAAAGTTGAACCGCGATGACTCGATCGATGGCATCGTGGTGCAGTTACCCTTAGAGAAGGGGATTGCCACTGATGAAGTCATTGGGGCAATCGAGCCGCACAAAGACATCGATGGTCTAGGACCAAAATCAAAGTTCGATCCGGCGACTCCGACGGCAATCCTATGGCTATTGTCTAGTTACCAGATCAACCACAAAGACAAACTAGTAACGGTGGTGGGGCAGGGCAGACTGGTTGGTGAGCCGATTAGCCGGATGCTCCAAGATTCGGGCGCAACAGTGATCTGCTGCGATGAGGATACTAAGGATCTCAAATCTGAGACGCTGAAGGCCGATATAGTCGTCACCGCGACCGGCCAAAAGAACTTAATAAAGCCTGGCATGGTTAAAGAGGGTGCAGTTGTGATTGATGCCTCTGGCGATGTTGATCCGAAATTATTTGAAAATGAATCGCTAAAAATAACGCCAACGCCGGGCGGCGTCGGCCCGGTGACGGTGACGGTTTTATTCGATAATCTACTACGCGCAGCGCAAGTAGGCAGACAGATCTAAGTAATTCTGCGCCAAAATAACACTATTGACACCGCTTATGCTGGTGCTAGTATTCTAGCTGCACTCACAGAGCGATCAGCTGCATTTATCCCTGAGCGTCGAAGCAACTTTGTCGGCTTGGCAACCGACATAGCAAATCTTGTCTGAGAGTGGGCATCCATGCCGGGCTCATTTTGAGGGAGGTGACATGGAAGGAGAAGTCGAGGAGCCCGCAGGGGGTCCAGAAGCCGTAGAAGACGGTGCGCCAGCTGGCGCAGCAGACGACACGGTCAAGGAGCCAGAGGCAGAAGTCGAGGCTGACGCAGATGCCGCCGGTGGCGGTGAAGCAGACGTCGAAGCCGAGACCGAGACAGGTGACGCCGAAGCCGATGCAGCACCAGTTGCAGAGGCCGACGCCGAGCCGGTAGCGGCAGCAGCAAGTCAGGGCGACGAGTAGTCGCAAGAAGGTCCGAGGTAACTCGGGCCTTCTCCCTTTTAAATAGTTGTGTAGCCAGGGAAGAAGTCGGTTTTGATTTGCTCTTCGGCTATGCTAGCTTCTAACAGCTGCTTTTCCAAGGCCTCGATCATTGGCTCTGGACCGGACAAATAAAGCTGTTTGCCGTCCAAGCTGCCGACTAAGTGCTCAATTTTAGCAGCGTCCAGCCGACCATCAGTATCTTCTAGAACATAGCTTACCGTTAGCCAGTCATGTTGGCTTGTCCACTCATCAATCTCAGTCTTAAATACAATGTCTTGGGCGCTGCGGCAGCTGTACAGCAATCGCACCGGGCGGGCAACCTGGCTATCGTGCATGAACTTCAGAGTGCTGCGAAATGGCGTAATGCCAATGCCGCCGGCAACCAAGATCACCGGTAGAGTCGACTCATCCAGTACAAAGCCACCGTTTGGCCCGATAGCTTCAATCACGCTTCCGATGGTTAAAGCCTTTAGTTGCTGCTTAAAGGTACTGGGATGCTCGGCCGCAAACTTCGTACAAAGCATAAGTTCGGCCTCGGTCGGCGAAGAAGCCAAACTAAAAAAACGATCTTGTCCCCGTTCGTCAGCTTCGTGATTGATAGTCCATTTTAAAAATTGGCCAGGCTGGTAATCGAATTTTTCTCCAGGCGTAAAATAAAAACGCTCAGTATCGTGCGTCTCCGGTTGTCGTCGAATAAGTTGTAGCTTCATGGACCCCCTAGTTATTCATCACTTGCTTGACCCGTTCAGCCACCTGGCTGGGTGTTAAATCAGATTTTATCAAGTAGTCATCGGCACCTAATTTTTTTACCTGCTCGGCAACTTCATCATTACCCATGTTGGTCAGGACAATAATTTTGGTTTTTGCTGTAACTGATAGGTTTCTGATGCTCTGCATTAACTGTAAACCGGTAGTGTGGGGCATCATTAGATCCATCAATATCACGTCGGGTCTAAATTCCTTAATTAACTCCAAGCCGCTATCGCCATCACCGGCGCTTTTGACATCGAAACCTTCAGTTTCGAACTTCGACAAATACATCTGAACGATTGGTACATCGTCTTCAATCAAAGCAATTTTTGGCTTAGTTTGGCTCACGCTTATAACTCTACGCTATGTCCCCGGCGGCTAGCAACAAGCATTGGCATCAACTCCAAAACAATCGCCCGCTTAATATTATTTTTCTACAAACTAGCCAATGCCCGGCTGCTTTGTAGGTAGTAAAGTAAGTTCAACCTGAACTGTGTAAGACCTCAAAATCAAACACAGTGTAGGGGGAGATGCGCTGGAACCTTCGGGAACCAGCCATCTTTTTATCTTAAAAATTTGCCAAGACACTTTTCTAATTGACTGTCAAGCATAAATAGTATACAATGTAGCGGTATTCGTTTCGCACCTCGACAACTAGGAAGGCGGTGAAAGCCGTGCAGGTCAAGAATCAAACCAAGGTTCGAAATTGGGCCGTTGCTGTTTTGGTCTTGGCCTCGTTGGCCTGGACCATCTACCGCTGGAGTGGCGTTGACGAGCTGAAGCACCGCCTGGGACTACACCAGGCCATCGCTTTTGCCATCGCCGCCGCAGTCTCTGAGCTGTTGTTCATCGGCGGAGCGGTTGTCCTGGCTTTGAGCCTGGGCAAAGCCGTCTTTGCCGGAACCGGCACAAGTCCCGCACGGTGGGCCAAGGCACTGCTGAACGCGCGAACCGAGTGGAAAGAATCCGCTCAGCGCTTGAAGCAGAGTCGCACGGCATACTGGGGCTTGTACATGAACTGGCTGGGAGCACTGGGCACAACCGGGGTCGTTCCGATCCTGGCCATTGCTTTTGTGTTGCCCTTTGGTTCATGGGGCCTGATGGCCCCCTTCGTGGTCGACATTGTCGCCACGTGCAGCATCCGTCAACCGCTACTACGACGCCTGCAGGCAGCTGGGAGAGCAATCACATGATCGAGCTACGGTCGGCAAGGGCCGCAGATATCGAGTACTACGCGCGAATCCAGGCAGTTGCCTGGGGCGAGAAGATGGCGGCCGAGAGCGAAAAGCTTCGCAACCGCTTCGCCGTCAATCCCGATGGCGTCTTGGTTGCCGAGCAGGAGGGCAACATCCTCGGCCTGGTTTCGACTATCCGCATCGTCAGTTACGACTATGCGAGGAGTCCAAGTTGGTACGAGATCTCGTCCGACGGCTGGTGCCACAACCACCAGCCCGACGGCACGGTCCTGTACGGCATCGACCTGTCTGTGCTGCGCGGCGCCCCTAGAGGTACTGTCGACATACTCATGGTCGGCGTTGGCCAGCTCGCTATCCGCTCGGGACTGAAGTATTGCATGCTTGGCGGCCGCATGCCGCGGTACTACAAGCATCACCAAGACTTCACGCCTGGCGAGTACATGCAAGCCAAGACCAAGACCGGTCGGTACCTCGATCCCGAGATCGAAATGTACTCGAAGGTCCCGGGGTTGAAGATCATTCAGCTCCTACCCAACTACTTCGACGACTGGGAGAGCCTGGATTACGGGGTGTTGCTCCGCTGGCGTAACCCGTTTTACGGGCTGCCTGGCCGGAAACTGTGGGCTCACCTGTTCCCCAAGCTCTACGAGCTCGAGCAGAAGTATCAGCGTCGTCGCGCTCATAAAGAGGCGACCAAGAGGCTATCCTCCCGAAAGGGAGGATAGCCTCTTTACTTTTGTTACCATAACCCATAACGCTTATGCTATAATTAACCTGATATGCTATCTGTTGGCATTTTAGTTGTCGTGGCGACAACCAACTTATTGTTGGGTGTGGCAGTGATTGCCAATAATAGTCGCGCCGAGCTTAATAGGGTTTTTGGCAGCCTAGCGTTTACAGTCGCTTTTTGGAGCATAGTTACCTTCTTAGAGGATACAAGTCTTAATAAAAATTCCCTGAGGTTACTTGCGACTCTCGATTTTGGATTAGCGGCCATCATGATTTGGCTGTTTTTTTTGTTCTCGGCAATACTGAGTCGCAGTCGTTTCAAGGCAGGTCGTTATTTGCTCCTGTTAATTATGTTAATTAGTGTCGGTCTGACAATCGCCGGCTACACTGTGTCGGGGGTACTTCAAGGTTCGACGGTTTTGCTTGAGCCTGGCCCCGCTTTTCCGGTTTTTTTGGCCCTATTGGTTGCCTGTTTAGGGTCAGGCGTGTTTCTGCTAGTACGGCAATCCAGACGGAGCCGGGGAATAGATAGAGTCCAAATGCAACTGATCTTGCTCGGGCTGTACCTAACTGCCTCAGCTCTGGTGGTAACCAATATTATTTTGCCTAGGCTTTATAACGACTCATCTTCGTTCGTCTCAAGGATAGGGATTTACAGTATCTTGTTCTTCACGGGCTTTAGTACCTATGCAATTGTTAAGCATCGTTTTATGAATATCCGGCTACTTGTGGCGCGTACAGTGGCCTACATTTTGCTGTTGGTCACACTAGCGGGTATGTATGGTGCCGCCATCTTTGGGGCCACAGCTGTTTTTTTCCCGAGTGAAACAGTCGGTTTAGCTCAAAAAGCGGTATACGCAACACTTGCTATCATTCTAGCCTTTACCTTCCAGCCGCTAAGGCGCTTCTTTGAGCACCTGACTGACAGTATTTTCTTCCGCGACCGTTATGATACCGAGGAAGTTCTGACAGATATTGGCCGTATATTAGCGTCCGAGATCTTGCTAGAGAAAGTTTTAGACAAAAGTCTGGCCGAGATTTGCCAAAAGCTAAGAGTCCAGCGTGGGCTGTTCATGATCTTCGATAAGGGTAAAATCTACAAAGTCAGCCATCATGGTCCGTTGCCTGATCGGCTGATTATTGTTCCCGAGCTAAAGAAACTAAACCGGGCACTTATTGTTTCCGACGAGCTGCCACCGGGTGAGCGCAAGGACATCCTGGACAGCCATGGATTACGTTTAAGCCTGGTACTGCGTACCAAGGATCAATTCGTTGGCTTCTTGTTGCTCGGCGACAAACTAAGCGGCGACATTTACAGTGACCAAGACTTAGATCTGTTGCAGGTGTTAAGCCATGAGCTGGCCATCGCCATCGTGAACGCCAAAGCCTACGAAGAAATCAGCCGCTTTAACGCTACCTTGCAGCAAAAAGTGCTCGATGCCACCAAACGCTTGCGTGTTGCCAACCGCAACCTAAAGGCGCTTGATAAAGCCAAAGACGAGTTCATCAGTATGGCTTCACACCAATTGCGGACGCCGCTAACTACCATCAAGGGTTACTTGTCGATGATTCTAGAGGGTGATGCCGGCAAGATAAACGCCGAGCAACGTGATTATTTAGACTTTGCCTTTGGCGGTACGCAACGCATGGTTTCGCTCATTAGTGACCTGCTAAATGTGTCCCGCTTGAGCGCTGGCCGGTTTGTGATTGAAAAGCAGCCGACTGATATGATCAGTGTAGTTGAAGACGAAGTCCGTCAGCTTCAAACCCACGCCGAAGCCAAGAGCCTTAAGTTGAGTTTCGATCATCCCAAGAAGGTTTTGCCGCATATTGAGCTCGATGAAGGCAAAACGCGTCAGGTGATCATGAACTTCATCGACAACGCCATTTACTACACCAAGGAAGGCAGTGTGACGGTAACGCTCGATTATGACAGCAAAGCCGGGACTATGACCGTCAAAGTCCACGACACCGGTATTGGTGTGCCACCCGAAGCGCAAAAGAAGCTGTTTACCAAGTTCTTCCGTGCCGACAACGCTCAGACCGTTAGGCCGGACGGTACCGGCTTGGGCTTGTACTTAGCCAAGCGCGTGGTTGAGGACCAAGGTGGTAAGATATTATTTGAATCAACAGTCGGCCAAGGCAGTACCTTTGGCTTCGAAATGCCATTAAAAACGAAGGAACCCAATGCCAAGGATCACCAGACCAAGCAGCTTCCAGCCGTCAGGCCAGCCGCTGCCGTCAAACGGTAAAATCATCCTGATCGCCGAAGACGATCCGTTTATTTCACGCATGTATGAAACCAAACTGACTGGTGCTGGCTATACCGTAGTTTTAAAAAATAATGGTCGTGATGCCTACGAAGAGATTAAGAAAAACCCTCCAGATTTAATGATTCTTGATATTAATATGCCAGAGCTAACCGGGCTTGAAGTACTGTCGGCTTTGCATAGTGATGGTTACGATTTTGCGACTTCCCCAGCAGTAGTTTTAACCAACTCGGCCGAACCGGGTGATCGAATGACGGCCGAAAAGCTTGGCGCCGATTTCTTTGTTAAGGCGGAACTGACGCCGCGCAACGTGCTGGAACGCATAAACGCCAAGTTGAATGTTGGTTCCTCGGGCGAGGGCAAAGGCGCGTAATGGTACTACTACTGGTGAGCTTGGCAGTTTTCGTTGCTTGCTATGTTGGCCTTAGTTTGGTCGTCTATATCATTCACAAACTGACTAAAAACACCGATCGCACTTATCGGTTAGGTATTTTAATCTTTTCATTTTTAGCGGCCCTTTATACCTATTCGAGCAGCATCGGCCGGCGTTAACGCAGAGTGTAAACTGAACGGGCCCGGTGCAGGGCATAAAGGCTGGTTGGCGTGTGAACGGTGCCAGGCACAGTTGAGGTTGCCGTTATAAAGCCAGCTTGGCGCACCAGCTCTATGGTCGTGGCGTTGTAGCTGCCATAAGGGTAAGCGAAGTGCTTAACAAGGTGGCCGAGCTGCTGCTCCAGCTGCTTTTTGCCTTCAAAAATTTCAAAGCGCTGCACGTCCGGGCTTTGGTTAGCCAGGGCTAGGTGGTCAACTGTGTGACTGGCGATCGTCATGTTTGGGTCCCTGTCAATTTCGCGAATTTCGTCCCAGGTTAAGTAACCAGCCCCACCTTGCGGGTCGGGTAAGCGCCGATTGGCGCCGATGTGGTAGGTGCTGTCGGGGCCGCCGTCGATGATGTAGAATGTTCCTTTCATTTGGTATTTTTGCAGTAGCCTAAAGGCGCCTATTTGATCCTCGAAACCGTCATCGAAAGTTAACACAATCGGCTTGGCAGGTAGGCCTCCGCGGCCGGCTAAAGCAGCGGCCAGCTGATCGAGGTCGATAGTGGTGTAGCCGTGACTACGTAAGTAAATTAGCTGGTTCTCAAAATCTGGTGGCGTAAAGTGGTAAATCATTATTGGTGCCGTAATGACAATGTTTGGATTAGCCGCGGCAAGCTGCTCAGATAACTGGCGTTCCTGTAGCCGCGCGTCGTAATCTTTGCGCCAAACGGCCAAATTTGCATCTAGTTGCGCCAAGTCTTGTCTGGCCATGCTAAATTCATGAGCATCGATATCTAGCTGGATGGCCGAGATGGATTGCTGTAAGACCAGCTCATCTGACACCTGCAGGTTATTTTTGGCTTGGTCGTCTTCCAGCTGGCGAATTTCGGTTAGAGAATCGTTAAAATCGTGATTAAGATCAGATGAAATTAAACTGCTGGTGCGTTTATCGATGTCTAGCAGTGGGTTTGGCTGGTCGGGTCGCAAATTTAGCTGCGGCCACATGCCGGCTAGACCGATTAAAATAACCATCACAACAAATGAAAACGAACCGGCCCGGCCTTGCGGGGTAGTTGGCGTCGGTACCCGCGGGGCGGGCAGGTATAGCACTGGCTGAGAGTTATCCATCTGTAATAGTATAATGCTTGTGCTTAGAGTCGGCAAAATTGAGCTCCTAGACGCGTATACTAGAGTAGTAATGAGGACAGGCAAATGTTTAAAGAAGCTTTTAGTGGTTTTTCAGTTAAAAATCTAGACGAAGCAAAGGAATTTTACGGTAGCACGCTGGGGCTTGACATCGACTCGGGGCCGATGGGCATGCATATTAAGATAGCTGGCACCAATGTGTTTGTTTACGACAAGGCGGACCACACACCAGCAACTTTCACTATTTTAAATTTTCCGGTCGATGATATCGAACAAGCAGTCAAAGAATTGTCGGCTAAGGGTGTTGAATTTGAGCATTATGAGGGCCTGACCGACGACCAAGGCATCGCTCGCGGCATTGCGCAAAAACGTGGCCCCGACATCGCTTGGTTTAAAGACCCGGCTGGCAACATACTGGCCGTGCTACAAGAAGCCTAGTATCAAAAAACCGCCGAACCTAACTGCCGACTATCTTTTGGTGATCCCACGGGGAGTGTCGCTAAAGCGACCTGCTCGCCTTTTTTAGGGCAAAGCCAAGCTTTTGTAGGCGAGCTAGCCGAACCCTTTGGTTTGGCTTCGAGCCCCAGAAATCAAGGAAATGCCCACAACTAAAGTCATGGCCATTTCCTTGGTGATCCCACGGGGAGTCGAACCCCGGTTGCCAGGATGAAAACCTGGTGTCCTAACCACTAGACGATGGGACCGTGAACCGTCGAATTTTAGCATTTCTGAGGGTTTTACTCAATAAGAGGGATAGGGATATTAGGTTAGCATAAGCGCAACGACATGAATCTGGTAAACTGCATGTATGACTAAAAAAACTGTTCGTGATATTGATCTAGCCGGTAAAAAAGTACTAGTTCGGGTCGACTACAATGTGCCTGTTAAAGATGGTGTGGTTGGCGATACTTTAAGAATTCAGGCTTCTTTTGAAACCATTAATTATTTACTAGACCAAGATTGCTCGGTAGTACTAATGAGCCACCTCGGTCGACCCGATGGCAAGCCGGATAACAAATACACGCTAAAAGAAGTTGCTGCAAAAGCCGCTGAACTGCTCGGCAGACCAATCGAGTTCCTGTCGGATTGCATTGGCGATGACGTTAAGTCGAAAGTGAATGGCATGAAGTCCGGTGACATCGTACTGCTCGAAAACCTGCGCTTTCATGCCGAAGAGGAAGCCAACGATGACGGCTTTGCTAAACAACTGGCCGATCTCGGCGAAGTCTATGTCGATGACGCTTTTGCCGCCATCCACCGCGCACATGCCTCAACCGTTGGCGTTACCAAGTACTTGCCCGCCGTCGCTGGCTTGTTAGTCGAAAAAGAAGTCGACACCTTAACTAGCGCGATGGAAAAGCCCGATCGACCAATGGTCGCCATAATTGCCGGGGCTAAGATTAGTACTAAGATCGAGGTTCTCGATAATTTGCTGGCCAAGGTCGACAGCTTGGTAATTGGCGGCGCCATGGCCAATACGTTTTTGGCGGGTCAGGGTCATCCGGTTGGGAAAAGTTTAGTTGAAGCTGACCAGATAGAGACTGCTAAGCGCGTGATGGGTGATTCAATTACCAAGGGCGTTGAATTGTTTTTGCCGGAAGATGTGGTGGTGTCTAAAAAAGCTGACGCGGCCGAAGAAGTTCGGACTATAACCCTGGGTCAAGTGACAGACGATGACATCATTGTTGATGTTGGCCCAGAATCAGTCGAGCAGGTAAACATCGAGATTGATGCAGCCAAAACGGTGATATGGAATGGTCCGCTGGGTATTACCGAGGTGCCAGAATTTGCCAAGGCGTCAATCGAAGTCGCTAAGCATCTGGCC
>DATIHE010000017.1:0-4067 GCA_035481015.1 Candidatus Nanoarchaeia archaeon | reverse complement strand
CTTTTGCCATATGTGTGACAACAACAGCGCTCGCCTGTGGCCCGAGTATCCGTTGGTCCGGGACGACCCGTGGATCGACGCCCAGCGCATTGCCGGCTAAACCAAAGAACCCCTTCATCTGAAGGGGTTCTTAACTATTCCAAAACTGCTTTGATGCGACGGACACCGGCAGACGATGACTCTTCTTTTTTAATTTTGAAGCGTTTGCCTTCTTCGGCCAGCGTTCCAGTATGCTCAACGTGCGGGCCGCCGCAGATTTCCTTGCTGTACCACTCGCCTTCTGGGTCGCCGGCCGTGTAAACCTTCACTGTCTCGCCATACTTGTCGCCAAAAGCACCCAGTGCGCCCTCTTTAAAGGCTTGATCGGTTGGAATTTCGCGATAACCCATCGGCCAGTCTTTGTCGATGGCTTCGTTAACAATCCGTTCAACCTCGCCGATTTGCTCGGAAGTCATCTTTTCGTGATGACTAAAGTCAAAGCGCAATCGTTCATCAGTAATATTCGAGCCTCGCTGAATAACATGATCTCCAAGCACTTGTCTCAAAGCCTTGTACATCAAGTGTGTGGCGGTATGATACTTAGTCGTAATCTCGGAATGATCAGCCAGACCGCCTTTGAACTGACCAGCACTGGCCGTACGCGACCGCTCCTTTTGCTCCGTCATATGACGATCAAACTCCAGCTGCCAGCCCGGCTCGACCGGAATCTCGGTCAGCTTGGCCTCTTCGATTGTCAGCTCTGATGGGAACCCGTAGGTATCAAATAGCATAAAAACTTGCTCGCCAGTCAGCGGCTGACCAGTCTTAGTGGCTCGATCTTTGAGCTTAACAAATTCACGTACGCCACGTTCCAAGGTGCGCCGGAACAGTTCTTCTTCACGCGTCAAAGTGTCAAGAATCATGTCGCGGCGTTCATCCAGCTCTGGATAAGCTTCCTTATACACATCAATTACAACCGGCCCGACAGTCTCAAACAAGCCATCGCGAATGTCCAGAGTCAAAGCCTGGCGGATCGCCCGTCTGGCAAAGCGGCGCATTACATAACCCTGGGCCGTATTACTTGGTATTACTCCATCAGCAGCCAAGAAAACAATGCCACGGATGTGGTCGGCTATCGCCCGCATGGCGCTCGGCTCATCGGAATACTCGCGGTCGGCCAGCGCCTGCACTTTCTGTACTAGTGGCCACAACAAATCGATCTTAAAGATGTCGTCATCGTTATTGGCCGCCATGGCAATGCGCTCCAAGCCGCCGCCGAAGTCGACGTTTTTTTGAGGTAATTCTTCTACCCCGCCATCGATTTTTTGATACTGCATAAACACCGAGTTACCGATCTCTAGAAAGCGGCCGCAGTCGCAGTTGGGGTGGCAATGCTCGCCAAACGCAGCGTTATGAGGCGTACCAAAATCGTAAAAAATTTCGCTGTCCGGGCCACCCGGCTCACCAACTGGCATATTCTCTGGTGCACCAGATCGACTCCACCAGTTCTTGGTGGCGTCGTAGTAAAAGATGCGACCGTTTTGCATACCTTTAGAGGCAGCATGATCAACATCCAATGCCTCGAGGCCCTCGGCTTGGAATAGTTTCTTCCATATGCCGACTGACTCAGAATCTTTTGGAATTTTGTACGCCTCATGGCCCGCAAATACCGTCACATAAAGCTTGGTTGGATCGAGTCCTACAACCACGGTCAAAAACTCCCAAATCCAAGGCAACTGCTCGGCTTTAAAATAATCACCAAAGCTCCAGTTGCCTAGCATTTCGAAAAAAGTAGTGTGGCGATTATCACCGACTTCATCGATGTCCTCGGCCCTAAAGCAAGTTTGCGAATCGACTACCCGCTTGCCGGCTGGGTGCGGTTGGCCTAGCAGATAGGGGATCAGAGGTTGCATGCCGCTGCCGGTAAAGAGGGTAGTTGGGTCTTCTTGCGGCACAAGATTAGCCCGCGGAATGATAACGTGGTCGCGATCGCGAAAGAATTGCAGATATTTTGTTCGAATTTCTGAAGCAGTCATGCAACTTATTGTAACGAATAAGTACCTCGTGGCTCAACAAAGGAAAGAGCGGGCGTAGTCGGCATAGCCGCACGTACCCGCTCAACTCCCAATCGCTGATGGCGATTTGACTTCCATGGTTGCCCCCTAGCTGGCGTCTCTGAGGTCGACTTCGACTGGTTGTGGCTTCTGACTTGCAGCCAACTCGGTGATGTCGGCCAAGAAGCCAGCGCGGTCGTCGGTGTCGGCGTCGGCAATGCTCCTGCGCAAGTCCATGACGTCAGCGTAGCTGGCGCCATACTCCTTTAGCCGGGCCTCTGCCTCGTAGATAGCGCGACAGTCGGCGCAGACGTTAGCCTGGCAGGTGTCTTCATCGTGGCTGCAGATGAACCTGATGAGGGTGATCATCTCGAGCTGGCCTTCGCAGGCCCTGATCGAGTCCTTGCCGTGCTTGACGCTGAGCTGCTTCCTGATGTTAGTAATCGGGTTGGTGTCCATGGGTTTTCACCCCCTTCAAGGTACGACGATTGGGAGCGCAATTATATGATCAAACTATACCTTTGGCAAGGTATAAACTGCCAAAAAATGCGAAGTGCCGGTCCTTGATGGACCGGCACTGATGCAGGGTTAGCTGGCTCGCAACCGCGCTAGACGCTGATGGCCGCGCAGCTCGGCGGCGATGAAAGCATCAAACCGTTGAATCCAGCAGCTCAGCGGGCTGACCGACCAGATCAGGTTCTCCAGCTCGTCGAAGTGTCGAGGCAGCGCATGGATCTCCTCTGCTGTCAGTCGCCGCCCTAGGCGTCGCTCGGTCCGAGCTTTCTCGTCTTCGAGGATGACCGCCAATGGAGTACGTGGACCGTGCGCTTCCCAACGCGACTCTTTGGCAATCCCGCGACACGAGAAGATATAGAACGCCAAAGCGTGACGAAAGCCACGATCGTTACGGATCAGGTGCCTGTAATGGCACGGGTTGAACTCGATACCTGTCCCAATCAAAGGTGCAAGGCTCACTTGGCCCCCAATCGAAAAAGCCTATGGTAAGGCGAATGCTACGCTCACTTGGCAGCTTTTACAAGACTTTTATGCTTTGAGGCGATTTCTTTTGTAATAGTCACCAAGCCACCACCAGCCACCAGATCACCATCGTAAATAACTGCTGACTGACCAGCGCTAACGGCACGCTCCACGTGTGTCATTTTTACAACATAATTGCTGCTTTTTGGCTCTATGTAGCAGTTTATTAAAGCACCTCTGTGACGAATCCGTACTTGATATTTCTTACCAGCAGGTCGCTCGCTTATCCAATGACAATCGGTTAACTCAAAGCTATCGGTTTCTAGGCTCAAATCTTCAGCATCCTCTGTCACAAAAACCGTGTTCGTCGCCATGTCCTTGCCAATGACAAAAAATGGCTGACCGCCGCCGATGCCCAACCCCTGACGCTGACCGATGGTATAAAAAGCCGCACCGTCATGCTCGCCTACTTTGGCGCCATCCGAGGAGCGGACGATCGGACCGACGGTTTGGGGGATGTACTCCTGCAAGAATGGCCTTATACCAACCTCGCCAACGAAGCAAATGCCCTGCGAGTCAGGCTTTGTAGCCGTTGGCAAAACTAACTTCCCTGCCAACTTTCTAACTTCTTTTTTTGTCAGCTCGCCGATCGGCATCAAGGTATTGCGTAGCGCTTTAGAATTGACCCTGTATAGAAAGTAGCTTTGGTCCTTGTCCTGATCAACACCGACATACAGCTGGCCGTTGATAACCCGCGCATAATGTCCGGTAGCAATTAAGTCAGCGCCATCTGCCAGTGCAGCCTGCAGAAACAACTTGAACTTAATTTCTTGATTGCACAAAACATCAGGATTGGGTGTGCGGCCAGCCCGATATTCTTCGACCATCACCTTGACCACTTTTTGCCGATACTCTTTCTGAAAATCAAAGACTTTAAACGGAATGTCTAGCTTGGCGGCCACCGCACGGGCGTCATTTAAATCGTTTTTCCATGGGCACTCCACGCCACCGATATCAGTCGTCCAATTCTTCATGTAGACGCCCACCACACGATAG
>DATIHE010000016.1:0-3184 GCA_035481015.1 Candidatus Nanoarchaeia archaeon | reverse complement strand
ACGTTGTTCCTTGCCACAAACTCCACACGAGTTAAAAAGACGAAACTTTAGTTTTTCGCTTTTTAGGTTTTGGCTTTTTGAGTTTTACCTAAGCTCGGGTTTTTTAAGCTTAAGTACTATGAATAGATTAGCATTAGCGTTTTGGGTAAGTCAACAAAGAATTAATATGTGCCGACTACAACCAAGACATGGCTCATAGTGTATTGACCGCCAGGCGTAGTGATGGCGTTTACATTGGCAATGTAGCTGATGGTGTAATCGGTCTCGCCGGAGCTTTTGGGGGCCGAGGCGATGGCATCGCCCTCGACGTATTTGAACTTATTTAATTGATCATAACCACTTGCCACTACCCCATTCGAAAAACTGCTCGATGGCACTTGGACTGGGTTGGCGCCAATGTCAGGACTGCTGTTGTCGATCAAATTAATACCGAATTGTTCAGTGCCCGGCGTTGGGCTGGTTGGACTTGATAGGCCCGTTAGAACATGGTTGTGATTAGTCGGCCCATTGCCTGTCGTTAGCACTACGTAGCCCCAGCTGGTGTAGTTCTTAACGCTAAAGGTCGCCGTCCCCGTTGCAGTAGTACTAGGCGACAAGGTTGAAAAATCAATGCTCGAGCCAGTCACACTAAAAGCCAATGTCGGATCATTAGTCGTCGTAAAACCGTTATTAGTCTGGAAATTGGTTGAGCCGGTCTCCCCGACTGCAACATCGCCAATTGACTCTTTAGATTGAAAGCTGGCCGAGCTGCTATTTAGAAGCCCGCCACCGCCGACGTAGTCTTCTTCGACTTTAAAATTAGTTGACGATGAGGTTGCCCATGCCGAAAACGGCGCTAAGCTGAGCGCAATAACAAGTAAGACTGAGATCCTCCACCTCATCTGCATACATTATACTGCTTATCCTTTTGTTTAAAACCCGTTGTTCAGCTTGTACAGAGTAAGCGTAAGCGGTATGATGTGGTTGTTAACTATACCTGAGCGTGGACAAAGATAAATCGACCGAGGCCTCTGCTAGTCGCATACCTGAACCCGTCGAACTAAAGGGTCCGGGGGCCGTTGACGCTAAGGCTGCGACGGCGGCAGCAGCCGCCATAACTGGACCCGCCGCTGACGAAACCGGCCCGACCAAGGTGCCAATTACCAGGACACCGATCAAACCAGGCACCATGCCAGTGCCGACCGGCGCCAAGACCAAGATCCACAGCTGGCGCGAGATTCGTAATGACGCCCGCACCAGATCACTGATAGCAGCTGGCATCTTTGCCATGATCTTGATCGGTGCAGGCTTTATTTACTATATACAGAGCGAGCAAGCTTCCAAAAAAACTGCCGGCAATAAAGACGTCGTCCAAGAAAACTTTAACCCTAATTTTGACCAGGCCGCCGGCAACCAAATCAAAGTTGGTGATAAAGATCATGTATTGACGGTCCAGGGCTTATCGTTCTTTAAAGACAAGGTGGCCGTTGACAACGGTCTGTCTGTCAACGGGCCGGTAACCGTAACGGGTCAGCAAACTGCCAGCACGCTCAGCGTGACGGGCCAAGCTGATCTGGCCAGTGCTAATGTTAAATCAAATCTAGTCGTTGCTGGCAGCACCGACTTGCAAGGTGCTGTAACTTTTAAGTCATTATTAACAGCCGCAAACGGTTTGAATGTCGTCGGCAACAGCTCGTTTAGCGGCGATTTGGTAGTGGGCAATTTTACAGCCAACGGCGCCAACTTTAATGGCGTAACACACATTAACAATCACCTAGTCATTGGTGGTGGCACCCCAGGTATCTCAGCGGGTGGCGGGGCTGGTAGTGCAGGTACCGCCTCGATTAGCGGCAGCGATACAGCCGGCACAGTCACAATCGGCGTTGGCGTGGGAGGCGGAGCCGGCAGTCTAGCCAACATTAGCTTTCGTTCTAGCTATGGCAGCACGCCGCGCGTTATCATCTCACCAGCCAGCTCACAGTCGGCCATTCTGCAATATTACGTTAGCCGCAGCTCAGGCGGCTTCACAATTAACAGCGCATCTGCCCCGGCTCCGGGCAGCTACGTGTTCGACTACATGGTCGTTCAATAAACTAGATTACCTTTTTCTTATTCCGCAAGCTGCTTCATTAAAACTCGGGGTATCGATCCGCTGTGCTAGTTCTTTACGAATAACCGGCCAACGTTTTCGACCGTGAATTGATACAAGGCATTCAGAGCGTCCGTTAGCCACTGATACCAAGGTCGTTTTGGCTGATTGTCGGTAGTGGATTGCGACGGCAAGGTGCTGGCCGGTGCAGTGTCTGACTGCTCAGTCGGCTCAGAACTAAATGGATTGTTGCTCGGCGAGTAGGTCAAATCGGGCGTAGATTCTGGTTGAGAGGGCCTGACCGGTGATGGTGGACTTGGTGATGGACCCGGCACGGGAGCTGGTGGCGGTGGTGCAGGAGCAGGAGCCGGCGCTGGAGTCGGCGGTGGCGGGGTGGGAGCTGGTGGAGGAGGTGGCGCGACAACATCCTTTATATCGATGCTAACACCGTTGGCCGTACCAAGTATTTCCCTGCTGTCTTCGTAACTGACCACTGAAGTGCCATCTTGAAACCAGATCTTTGCTTGGCCAACCAGGGTCGCTTTAAAGGTTCCTTTGAAGACCATTTTATTGCCAGTCATCTGCCCTTTTGTGCCGCGGACAATGTAGAAACAGCCAGGCCCGCCGCTGTTCACAGCTTGAACTTCAAATGGGCTCTCGGTCGTATCGATGTCGGGCGAACCAAGCCCCTTGTAGCAGATTGAAGCCCCGACGGCATTAACATTAGCGTCGGTTGATAGCCACAACTGAAATGGAATGGTATCGCCTACTTTATAGTCGCCAGACAATACAACAATGTTTAGGTCGGTCCCGTTAGAGGCTCGCGTCAAACCTAGGTACACCAGAGCTGCCACCAATAGAAAGCCACCAATTATTAAAGCAGTTGATTTTTTGAACTTGGCGCGACTGGCTAAATTATTAAACATTAATGACTCCAGTCCTTCAACAGCTTGCTGAAGTCGTAAATATCTACCAATCCGCTGTGATTGATATCGGCTGCTGCATTGGTGGTTAGCCAGTTATTTATGAGTATGGCTAGATCGGCATCATCTACTTTGCCATCACCGTTAATGTCACCGACTATCGGCACTGGTGCCGGTGGGGGCGGCGGCGGTG
>DATIHE010000015.1:0-3726 GCA_035481015.1 Candidatus Nanoarchaeia archaeon | reverse complement strand
CTTTAGTTTTACAAGAGGGGGACAGATTCTTATGCCATCCAGGCAAACATTGGTCAGCGCGATCACCGCGGTGGCTTTATTGTTGGCTCCGGCTGCAGCTTTGGCACAGTCAGCGGCGGAAGCACAGCAGCAATTACAGGCAACTAATCAGCAGATAGAGGACTTATCGGGCAAGGTCGCCGAGCACGCTCAAGTAGCGGCCAAACTAGAAGACCAGATTGCTAACCTAAACGCGCAGGTCAATGCCGTTCAAGCTCAAATTAATGACACTCAAGCCAAGATCGACGCCCTGGACGCGCAGATTGCCAAAGTACAAGCACAAATGGCCGAGAAGCAAGCGATCTTGGCAGAGGCCATCAAGGAGCAGTATTACAATCCTCAGCCGACGACATTTGAAGCGCTGGTGACTTCGGATAGCCTGGGTACTTTCCTAGACAACCGTGAATTTTTGCAAAAGACCCAAGACAAGATCAATAGTCTGCTAGCCGATATTAGTGCCATCAAAAAAGATCTGGATAGCAAAAAAGACGATCTAAAAAAGGCCCAGGACCAGTTGGCTAGTCAGCAGGCTAACCTAGACGCCCAACGCCAAGCTCAAAACGATTTGTTGACGCAAACCCGGGGCGAGCAAGCGGTTTATCAAGCCAAGCTAGACGAAGCCGCGGCCGCCGCGCAGCGTCTGAGCTCGACAATTGCCAAGCTAATGGGTACTGGCGGGCTGCCATCGCGCGGGTATGTTGTTAAGGGGCAGGTGATTGGCCTAGAGGGCTCAACCGGTTTTTCGACCGGGCCGCACGTGCACTTTGGCTGCTACGCCAACCAATCGGCCATAAACCCAGCCGGCTGCGTCAGCGGCGGACGCATGAACTGGCCGCTGGCTAACTTCGTGGTCACCCAAGGCTATGGACCAGCTAGCTGGAGCAACTCGCACTATACTTTCCACGACGGCTACGACATTGATGCTGGGTGGGGTGCCCCAGTGCTGGCGGCCTGTACCGGCAACCTGATAATGGATAGTTTCCAGGCGGATGGCTTTGGGCACTACAAGGTGATCGATTGTGGTGGCGGCTACTGGGCCCTTGCCGCCCACATGCAAAACTAGACTCCAGGCCTCGTGCCTCTCGGCGCTCTTAGCATAAGCAATACTGAATCTTATCCTAAGCTGTGTTAGAATAAGCGAGTGATTTTGTTTGACCGTGTGACCAAGATGTACCCCAACAAGAGCGTGGCTTTGTCGGGGATTAATTTACACATTCAGCCCAAGGAGTTTGTGACGATTGTTGGTTCGAGTGGTGCCGGTAAATCAACGCTTATAAAACTGCTAACACGCGAAGAGGTGCAAACTTCGGGCAAGATAATCGTTGGCGGCATTGATTACGACACAATAGATACCGCTCACGTGCCACAGCTTCGCCGCCGCATTGGCGTGGTTTTCCAAGATTTCAAGCTATTGCCAAACCGCAATGTGTTCGAAAATGTTTCTTTTGCCTTGGAAGTTTCGGGCGCCAGGAACCGCGAGATAAAACGAGCGGTACCCAAAGTGTTACAGCTGGTTGGGCTGACCAACAAAGACAACAACTTCCCCGAAGAGCTGTCAGGCGGCGAGCGTCAAAGAGTTGCTATTGCCAGGGCCCTAATTCGCCAACCGAAGATTCTAATTGCCGACGAGCCGACAGGCAACCTGGACCCTAAAAATGCCTGGGAGATAATCGAGCTACTACTTAAGATTAATCGGTTTGGGACCACTGTGCTATTAACCACCCACAACAAGGAGATCGTAAATGCCTTGAAGCGTCGAGTTATAACTATCAACCGTGGCCGCATTGTCAAAGACGAAGAACAAGGTCGGTACGCCATATGATTACCCTATGGCGTATTATGGTGGCAGGCATGCGCAACTTTTTGCGCAACGCCTGGCTTTCAACGGCAGCTACGGCGGTGATGACCGTGACGCTGATTATTATTTTGGTATCGTTCATTTCTTCAAGCGCCTTAACGGCTACGATTAAGGGCATCGTCAACAAGGTTCACGTGTCGCTGTATTTAAAAGATTCTGCCGGTTCAGATCAGATCCAAGATTTAAAAAAACAGCTGGAGAGCCAGCCCAATGTCCAGAGCGTTAGCTTTGTATCTAAGAGTGATGCTTTGGCTATATATAGGACCGAGAATCGTAATAACAAGAAACTATTGGATGCGATTAGTGAAACCGACAACCCACTACCGGCTTCATTGCAGATTTTAGCCAAGGATCCTAACAAGCTAGATCCAATCGTTAATTATGTGAAACAGAACCAGCAATATGATCAGCTAGTTGCGGAGTACAGTTATGCAGCCGAGCGCAAAACAACTATCGATAGGATAGTGCGTGTTAGTAATTTCTTGAAAACAACCGGCCTGGTGGCTAGTCTGCTTTTCACCGTGATCTCTATCCTTATCATCTTCAATACCATTCGGATGGCGATCTTTACCCGACGCAGCGAGATAGAGATCATGAAGCTAGTCGGGGCGACCAACTGGTTCATTCGTGGCCCGTTTTTGTTTGAGGCGGCGCTATACGGCATTATCGCGGCAGTAGTGGCGGTACTTATGGCTTATGGATTGATACTCGGCGCAGCTCCAAAAATAAACAGCTACATAGACGTCGGCTCTACCATAGCGTTCTTCCGTAACAACCCAGTAATTATCGTGTTAGCCGAACTAATTATCGGCATCTTTATCGGCATGCTTTCTAGCATGTTGGCCATGATGCGTTACCTAAAATTGTAAGATTTTCGACCCAGACTGTGAAGCGTTAGAGGATTGACAATAAGGCTCAAAAAAGGTTATGATTAGCCTGCCTAAAGGTAGAACTATGAGGGAAAACAAAAGCAGTTATTTCAAGAAGGCCGCAAGTCTGACCCTGGTCAGTGCGGTCTTGTTTTCTTTTAGTTTGCCGGCATTAGCCGACCAATACGACGACCAAATTGCTGCCTTGCAACAGCGAGCAGCGGCCGCAAAGGCCACGGCCAACGCCTATTCTGCTCAGGCTAGCGGCTACCAAGCCAAAGTGGATCAGCTAAATGCCCAAATTGATTCTATACAGGCCGACATTAATTTGAATCAAGCCAAGTATCAGCAGCTGACGGCCCAGATAGATGATAATACCCAAAAGTTAGCCACACAGAAGGATTTACTGGATGAGAATCTAAGGGCTATCTACACCGACGGGCAAGTAAGCACGCTAGAAATGCTAGTCTCCAGTGGTGGCATCGGTGAGTTTCTGGACCGACGTCAGGCGTTGCAGACTGTTAAGGACAAGATTACCGAATCAGTAGAAAGCATTAAGGCTCTTAAAGCCAAACTGGAAGCCGACAAAATTCAAACGCAGTCCTTATTAACCGATGAGCAAGCTCAAAAACAGCAAATAGATACTGAGCAGGCCCAGTCAGATTCCTTACTTGCTCTAGCCCAGGAAAATGAGTCAGCCGCTAATCAACAGGTACAGCAAGCCAGCGCTCAAATTAATAGTTTGCGGGCGGCTCAGGCGGCATCGTTTGCCCGTCTGCATTTTTCTAGTAATGGCGCCGGTAGTGACGGTAGCCTTCAGTTCCGCAACCTAAGCTTTGGCGGCTCTTGCGGTGGTGGCTATCCGGGCAGCTTGTGCGGCTATGAGACGGATTCGCTAGTCGATAGTTGGGGTCTCTACAATCGCGAGTGTGTGTCATATGCTGCCTGGGCCATGGTTTA
>DATIHE010000014.1:0-8173 GCA_035481015.1 Candidatus Nanoarchaeia archaeon | reverse complement strand
GGCTTTGGTTATGACCTGGTCAAGCGAGCACTTGAATCACTCGAAGATGTTTAGTTACTAGCGGCCAGCAGTCGGTAAGCTAGAACAAAGGCCACGGCCCAGAGCAATATGATCGCCACAGTCAAACTCCTTACTGCCAAGTATCTTAGCGTAAGCACTTTGTTAGCACAAGAGGATAGACCCTACTTCTGAGTGACTGGCTGCGGTCCAAGCAAAGGCTCTTTGACGGTGGCATCACGAACAACAATTTGCTTGACGGTTACCTCCATTATTTGCGACCTATCCACAACCAAGCTATTTAGCAACAAATTCTTTAAAACCGACTGTTTCAGATAAAGCTTTTGGATTTGATAACCATCTAGTTTCACTGTGTATTCCTCGACCTTGCCGAGTCTTATGCCTGATTCGTTGACGACGGGTAGGCCGATTGGCGAGAAGCGTTGCCTAATTAAGTCAGCTAATCGGACTATTTCGGTAGCGTCTTCGATCTCTTCCAGGGAGTCGATCAGAATGCCATCCCGCCCAAGTTGCCTAATATCCCTCACTAGCAGAACGGCCATGCTCTGTACCACTAATCCAGACAGGCAATAAAAAGCCTGAATCTCTAGCTTGTCGGGATCAATAATTGGCTTGCCGCTCCGAGCTACAGTCTGGCCGGTTTGCAGACTAATAATTGGCAAATCTTGTAACTGTTTACCCAGGACATACATACATTTATTATACGCCGCGCTTACCTTGACGCTAAGCCAAAAAACCGCTACAATACCTCGGATATTAAGTAACCTTTTTCCCTGCTGCCACTCGGATGGCAGGGTCCCGAACGGGAGCCATAGAAAGGACACGCATGCGTCAGTACGAATTAGTGGTGCTTTTGCACCCCGATCTAGAGATCGATGCCGATACTCCGATCAACAAAATTGAAAAGCTAGTCGAGCAGGCTGGTGGCAAAATAATTAAACGCGACAACTGGGGCAAGAAACGACTAGCTTACCGTATGAACAAGCTAGATTTTGCAGTTTACGTGTATTTCGAAATCCAGGTTTTACCAGCAGGCGTCGCTGCATTAGAAAACTCACTGCGTCTGAGTGAAGAAATCGTGCGACATCTACTAGTCTCACACGAAGTTGTCAGAGTTCGTCCAGAGAAAAAAGCTAAACTAGAAAAGCAGCCAGTGGCTGTTGCGGAGGAAAAGTAATGGCTAAGAGTTTTAACCAAGCTATCATCATGGGTAATTTGACTCGTGACCCAGAGTTACGAACCACGCCTAACGGCCAGCCGGTAGCTTCATTTGCCGTCGCCACTAACCGTGTTTGGCAGAATCAAGCTGGCGAAAAGCAAGAGGCAGTTGAGTTTCACGAAGTCGTCGCTTGGGGCAAGTTAGGCGAACTAGCTAGTCAGTACCTGTCAAAGGGACGTAAGGTTCTAGTGGTTGGCCGATTGCAAACTCAGCAATGGGAAAAGGACGGTGTAAAACAACGTCGAACCGAGATCGTAGCTGCCGACATTAGCTTCCTGGATGGACCAGGCGGCAATCGCGAAGGTGGTGATTACACAGCTAGCGCACCAACAGAAAGTGCCGCTCCCAAGAAAGCTGCCGCTAAAGAAGACGTTGTTATCGAAGACCTGGGCGACGACCAAGTTAACTTAGATGAGATTCCATTTTAATGGCAAATTTTTACAGCAAAAAAGTCTGTCGATTCTGTGCGGAACGCACTGATTTAATCGACTACAAAGACGTCAAACTACTGCAACGATTCTTGTCGAGCTATGGCAAGATAGAATCGCGCAAGCGCACCGGGACCTGCCTTAAGCACCAACGCCGACTGGCGTTGGCCTTAAAGCGTGCCCGTCACATTGCTTTGCTACCGTTCGTAGTCCGCTAGATGCTAGGACACACCGATTTACGCAAAGACGTTTTAATCGAGCTCGATGGCATACCGTACCGCGTGGTTGAATACTCGCATAAGGCTATGGGCCGAGGTGGTGCTGTGGTGCAAGCCAAACTTAAAAACTTGCTGACTGGCGGTGTCCTCGAAAAGTCTTTCCGAACCGCTGACAAGATTACTCCGGCCAACATTGAACGCGAGAACATGCAGTTTTTGTACCGCGATGGTGCCGGTTTGGCGTTTATGAATGAAATCAGTTACGACCAAGAAACAGTTAACCAGGACGTTATTGGCGAGCAAGCCAAGTTCCTGGCTGAAGGCTCGAGTCTGCCGCTGCTACGTTTCAACGGCAAGATCATTGGCGCCGAAATGCCCAACAACGTGCTTTTAAAAGTTACCCACACTGAGCCAGGGCTTAAGGGGGATACTGCAGCCTCCAGCCTAAAAGCATCGACTGTCGAAACCGGCGTTAATGTGCAAGTACCACTATTTATAAATGTCGGTGACATCATCAAAGTCGATACTCGCACCGGCCAGTATCTAGAACGACAGAAATAATGAAAGTTCGTTTAGATTTGCTGCTCGTTGAACGCCAATTGGCGCCCAGCCGCACGGCTGCGGCCGCTATGATTATGGCTGGCGAGGTTTCGACCGACCAGGGTGCCTTAACCAAAGCAGGTCAATTGGTACCGGACGACGTCCAAGTATCTATTAAACAACGCTCGCGTTACGTTTCACGCGGCGGCGACAAACTTGCCTCGGTCGCAGATGAACTTAAACTGGATTTTACCGGCCTGGTGGTACTGGATGTTGGCTCTTCGACCGGTGGTTTTACCGACTATGCTTTGCAACACGGCGCAAAAAAAGTTTATTCAGTTGACGTCGGCCATGGCCAGCTCGACTACAAGCTACGTCAAGATCCGCGAGTCATACCACTAGAACATTCAGACATTCGCACGCTCGAGTCACTGCCTGAACTAGTGGATGTAGCCGTGGCTGATATTTCTTTCATTTCACTAACCAAGGCTCTGTCATCAATCACTCCCAAGCTCAAGCCGGGCAGGCCGATTATTGCCATGTGTAAGCCGCAGTTTGAGGCTGGCAGAGTGCTTGCCACCAAGTACAAGGGGGTCATTCGCGAGCCAGTCCGCGGGCAGGTAATTGCTGAATTTGAAGGTCAAATCTCAGGTGACTTCGAGATTATCGCTGCCGCTGACTCTAAAGTTCCCGGTCCCAGCGGTAACATTGAACGTTTTTACAAACTAGTTGCTAAACATTAAAGCGAAACTCGACGACGTCGCCATCGTGCATCGCGTAATCCCTGCCCTCTAGCCGCAATTTACCTTTACTGCGAGCTTCATTTACCGAGCCGGCGGCGATTAAATCATTAAAGTTAACGACCTCGGCCTTTATAAAGCCTTTTTCAAAATCGGTATGAATGACGCCGGCGGCTTGAGGTGCGGTATCACCGGCGTCGATTGTCCAAGCTCGTACTTCCTTTGGCCCAGCGGTCAAAAAAGTTTGCAGGCCCAGTGCGCGAAACCCAGCTTGAGCAAGCTGGTCCAGGCCCGATTCGTTCTGCCCCAGACTTCCCAGCAGCTCCTGGGCGTCAGCCTCTGGCAGCTCAATCAATTCGGCTTCGGTCTTGGCGCACAAGAACACAGTTGGCGCCGGATTGACTATAGTCCCCAGTTTTTTCTTCAAGTCTTCATCGCCAAGTTGATTTTCGGCGATATTAAAAACGATGATAAAAGGCTTGGCAGTCAGTAGCTGCAGATCCTTAATTTCTGCTAGTTCTTCTGAATCCAAGAATGATCCGGCTAATTTGCCTTCGTCCAGACCGGTTTTAACTTTCTGTAGCAGATTGGCCAGCGGAGCGACTTTAGGATTAGCCTTCATTTCACCAGTCACTTTGCCGAGTCGGCTGTCGACTGTTACCAAATCGGCCAGAATCAGCTCGGTATTGATGGTTTCGATGTCGGCTTTGGGATCCAACTGGTTATCGACATGCTGCACATTAGAATCTTCGAAAGCGCGCACGACCTGGCAGATGGCGTTACATTCACGAATATTGGCCAAAAACTTATTGCCCAGACCCTGACCTTCACTAGCGCCGCGCACTAGGCCGGCTATATCGACGAAGGTGACTGGGGCGGGGACAATTTTGGCAGTCGGGTATAGCTCGGCCAGCCTGGCCAAGCGCTCGTCGGGTACGCTAACAATGCCAACATTAGGCTCGATGGTGGCAAAGGGGTAATTGGCCGCCAGTACGGCACTTTTGGTTAGGGCATTAAATAAGGTGGACTTACCAACATTAGGTAAGCCGACGATGCCAACGGATAAACTCATGCAACAGATTATAACAGCCTGGCGTCTTTCGGTTGCGTAAAGAGCATAAGTATTTTATGTTAGGAACATAGTGAGCGCGGATAACCAATTGGCAAAGAGCCGTTTAAAGCAGGCAACAAGGGTTGTGGTTGTTGTACTTGTGTTGCTGGCACTGGTGGTAGGACTCAACTACAACGACCGTGAATACTGGAAAGGCCGCTTTGGTTTTGGCCGCAAAGTAGCCGCCAAGATCGATAACCAGGTCATTTATCTCGATGATTATAATTCGATGATTGCTGAGATTCACAAAGTTTACGGAGATGATTCACACAAAGGCGATTATATCGAAGTGTCGAAGAGGGTCGTGGTTTCGCAAAAACTAAATGTTAAGCCAGCAGCTCAAGATATCGTTGCTTCGCAAAAAAAGTTATTTCCTAAGCCAGGGACTTATAATTTCCGTTGGCAGGGCCTAGCCAGCTTTGGCGATGCTTTGCCAACCGCAGTCGCCCGTGCTGCTAAGGGCAATTACTTAGGCGCGTTCTTAAGTTTTCCGTACAGCGCTAGGTTTGAGGCTTCGGGTAAAAACCTACCAGGTTTTAAAGACGCCGCTCGGATCGCCAGTGACAAGCAGTATGCCGGGGACAGGGCAACGTTTTATCGCGATAAAATCGTTTCGGGACAGATAAGCGACGATACCGCCCTGGCTCAAATACGGGCTGATTCCAGATTAAAATATGGTGACGGTAGCAATGACAGCCAGGTTTTCGGCAAGAGTGGCAAGTCTTTGGCCGAAGACTTAAATAACAATTCTGAACTTATAAAGTACATCATCAGTTTGCAAACAGGCGTTACGAAAGTGCAGACCAAAAAGGTCGCCAGTGTGGTGACCGGTCAACCCGAAGATGGGGATGTTTACTTTGTTGATCTAAGGCTAGCGCAAGCGCCACAACCAGATTTGCAGTCCAGGTACGACAAAGCCCTAAAGAATTTACGAGTCAGAGTCTACGTTAAGTAGTAAAGGCTTCCCGGCTAGTTAGCTTGAACTAGGAGCTTATGTTTTAAGGCTAATCAGTTGAGTCTTTACAAATTATAGCTTTTGTGCTACAATTGTGTCGTCCAAATGGAGAAGCTTTCCTAAGGGCTCCCATCGGAAGCTACGCCCGACAAGGCGTTTCACAGAAAGGTCAGCAGCATGAAGAAAGCTGCAACCATGGGGGGCGTCCTGTCGATCCTGCTAGGATCGATGGCAGTTTTGGTCGCCCTCTCGGGTGCCGCCAATGCGGCCGCACCCAAGTACCACTCGTTCGAAACCTGCGACACTGCGTCGACCTGCCAAACTGGGGGCGATCAGAACGTCATCGGAACCTTCGTTCTGCAGCATCCGCAGTCGGATGAAGCGGACTGGAATGTTCAGAACGGTCAGAACGCGGTAATCAACGATGTCACCATCACGATCAGTGACGGCTCGACGATCAAGCCCGACCCCGCGACCGGTACATATACGTATCAGCACGTGAACGGCAATCGCTTGACCCGGCTCGATGTGTTTGGCGACGACCCCGCACCGCCGACAACCACAACGTCGACTACAGTCGCTCCGACGACGTCGACAACGGCGGCCCCGACTACGTCAACGACCGCCGCGCCAACAACCACGTCGACTACTGCCGCACCGACAACGACTACCACTGCGGCACCGGTCACATCGACCACGGTGGCACCTGCCGGCCCTTCAACCACACTGCCAGCTGGTGGCGTGGTTGGCCGAGTGACCACAGTAACGACTGCCGCACCAGCCAGCAAGGCACCTGCCACAACGGCAGTCCAGGCCAACGAGCTGCCCCGCACCGGCGTCAACACCGGTCGGTTGGCACTCAAGGGCTTCGCCCTGCTGCTTGCCGGCATCGTGCTTACCCTGGTTGCTCAACGCGACAGACTGCGGTCTGCTCGCTCTGACAATCAGTAGCCCTCTCTTGTAGAGGCTAGAGGCCTTCGGGATTCGTCCCGGAGGCCTCTTTGCTTTACTTCTTGCCATCATCGAAAGCTTAAACTATGCTGTAAAGCATAAGAGTTATTTATGTGAGTCAGGATACATTTAACTGATGCGGCCCAACCGGACTTTAGTTGTTACTGCTGTAGTTTTGCTTTTGATTTTGGGAGCAGGGGCTTATTTTTTGCATAAATCTGACATTAATGTATTAAAGGGACGCGTGGGGCTAGGGCCAAAGATTGTTGCCAAAGTGGGCAGTCATTTGATAACCCAAGACGAGCTGGATCAAGCGTATAAGGGCAACACACTGGCCTCAAAAGACAAAGTCCTATCAGCCCTGATGGATATGTGGTTGTATCGCCAAATGGCCCAACCCTTAAAAATTGCGGTAACGGATAGCGACGTTAAGACTGAGCTTGCTAAACGCGTTGGTAGCAGTACTAACAGTAAGAACTATTTAACAGTTGCTGTTACTCGTGATCTTCTAAGCTCCAAACTAGAAGACTACTACAGTGGCTATAGTCAGGGCAGATATATCATCGCTCATTTTGATCAGCATATTCCATTCAATGGAGGAGATAACACCGGCGCAGGGACAACTGCTCAGATCGCCGCTGATCGAACTTACGCCACAAATTTTATTAATAATGTCTACGATAAGCTGAGTAAGAAGCAAATTACTTTTGACCAGGCGGTTGCTATGGAAAACGCTGATGCCAGAATTGGGTCGGCTGCTCTGCAAACCAGCCCTCACTCAGGTAGTTTTGACACTACAGACTCCGTTTCTGCAGCTGCCACAATCATGTCTTTCCCAGATGTTGCTCCAGTAATTGCTGGCTTGGCTCCGGGCAAAATTTCCCAGCCCTTCGTTTCAAAAATCGCCGTGGCTGCGGGCGAAAATCCACCAAAAGTTGACGGCTGCTGGCTGGTGGTGGTAATCGACAGAACCGAGCCCAAGAACGGCCAGACATTCAATGGTGCCGTAGCCAGCGCAAAGTCGACCTTAAGGTACGAGAAGTATTCATGAAGGCCATTCTTAGAATTTTACCGGTAGTTTTTCTAGCACTGGTAGTGGCTACTTTCTATAAGCCCCAAGCTGCCCATGCTGCCTGCGGCCCATCAACTTCATGGGGTATCCGCGACAATTCTGCTAATAGTGACGCTGGCCTGATGGTTTATACACAGCTAGGAGATGGTTCACCCGTCAATGTTGGGCTTGATCTGTACGAGACCAGTAATTTCTATAGTATTTGGCAGACCTCCGGTGGTCACAACGGCAGTTCAAGTAACGCTGTTCACTTTATTACCGGGTCAACCTATTACTCCAATAGCTCAGGGACAGCTAGTGGCGGAGGACAATGCAGCAATCCGGGCTGGGTGATTTTGGGATATGGTTTTACTAACAGTCAGGGTAATCTTGACGCACTGGATTGTAAACAGGTCATCAGCCCTGGTGGCGGTAATAACGCTAAAACTGCTGTCTTTAATATCCATAATATTGATACGCCCGCAGGTCACGGCAGCGGTTACTGGTCTGGTATGGCTGATTTTAGCGTCCAAAATGGGCATACAACGCAGGTTACATTAACGTGGACAGACACCAGCGTTTCACCACCACCACCGCCACCGCCGAGCGCGCCGACTATCCAGGGATTTTTAGATACTACTAACTGCAGTACTATCGGCGGTTGGGCAAACTATTCAGACGGTAGTAGTTCTGGTCAAGGCGGCCGAATAGATATTTATGTCAATGGCCCTGCGGGAGGCGGTGGAACGGGCTGGTTTGGAACAAGCACCAACATTTATAGGTCAGACGTACCGCCGCCGGGTAACTTTGGCTTCAGTGTGTCAACGAGTGGGGGTAACTTTAATATTATTGATGGGCAATTCCATAGTATTTATGCTTATCAATTCGACAATAACGGCAACCCTCGGCAGCTACCAAACTCTGGCGGCGCGGGTGCAATAC
>DATIHE010000013.1:0-4272 GCA_035481015.1 Candidatus Nanoarchaeia archaeon | reverse complement strand
TTTTATAAAGCTGGGCTGGCCTATCAGGCCGAGATCCCAATCAACTGGTGCCCTTTGGAGAAAACTGGGCTTGCTAATGAGGAAGTAGTCGACGGCAAACATGAACGTTGTGGTACTCTCGTCGAAAAGAAGACTCTAAACCAATGGGTGCTAAAGATCACTGAGTATGCCGATCGTTTAATCAAAGACCTTGGCGACGTAGATTACCTAGACCGCATAGCCGTGCAGCAGGTTAATTGGATTGGCCGCAGTGAGGGTGCCGAGATCGAATTTGATTTGCATGGCATTTCGGGGCAGGCCGATGATAAGCATACAGTAACGGTATATACGACTCGCCCAGATACGCTGGGTGGGGCTACTTTTGTTGTTGTTTCACCCGAGCTGGCTCAAAAATGGCTGGACAACGGCTGGAAAGCTTCGGATAAGGTCAAAGACTATATTCACAAATCCCTAAACAAATCTGAGTTAGATCGCCAAGACGAAAACCGCGAAAAAACCGGCGTCGACAGTGGGATTACAGCCGTTAATCCACTAAACAACGAAGAAGTGCCGGTTTGGGTGGCAGATTATGTTCTTGGTGGTTATGGCACGGGCGCTATTATGGCCGTCCCAGCTCACGACGAGCGTGACTATGAATTTGCCAAGAAATTTAAGCTGCCAATAAAAAAGGCGATTGAGCCTAAATTTATCGCTGAGACGGGAGATTCGGCAGTTCAACCCGACCAAGACTTTATAAAAAGAGAAGCTGTATGTGCTGTGGTTCGAAACCCTAAGACCAATGAGTACCTGTGTATTAGCTGGAAAGAGCATCACATGAACGGATTAGTAACTGGTGGTCTTGAAGGCGACGAAGATCCTGTAAAGGCTGCAGAGCGTGAGATTCGCGAAGAAACCGGGTACAAGAACCTGCGCTTTGTCGAAGATCCGGGAATCTATATCCACAGTTTGTTTTATCATCGCCAAAAGAAGCAAAATCGGTGGGCCAGGTTTCACTTCTTGTTCTTTGAACTAGCGAACGAAGAAACTGAACCTGTAAGCAAAAAAGAAGCCGCCCTCCTAAAACCAGTCTGGAAAACGATAGATGAAATGCGCAGTTTTTTCTCGGTAGTTGAAGGAACTTTCATTACCAATGTCTTGGACAACCCTAACTATGTTTACACGGGCGAGGGTGTAGTGGTTGATACTGGTAATAAGTTTGATGGTTTGGCGGGGTCAGAAGCCAGGCACGCCATTGTCGAATACCTTTTTAAAACCAACAAAGCCAAACACGCCACCAAGTACAAGCTACGCGACTGGATCTTTAGTCGCCAGCACTACTGGGGTGAGCCGATTCCGATTATTCATTGCCCAAAGGATGGTGCTGTAGCCGTTCCCGACAAAGACCTGCCAGTCGAGCTGCCGCTAGTCGATCATTATGAGCCAACCGAGACGGGGGAGAGTCCGTTGGCGGCGATTGATGATTGGGTGAACGTCAAATGTCCGGAGTGTGGCGGACCAGCCAAGCGCGAAACCGACACGATGCCAAACTGGGCTGGCTCATCCTGGTATTACCTGCGTTACATCGACCCTCACAACGATCAAGAGTTTGCCTCGCAAGACAAGCTCAAATACTGGTTGCCGGTTGATTTGTACAATGGCGGTATGGAGCATACCACTCTACACCTGTTGTATAGCCGCTTCTGGCATAAATTCTTGTACGACCAAAAACTGGTACCAACACCTGAACCCTATGCCATGCGGCGCAGTCACGGTATGATCCTTGGCCCTGACAGTCAGAAGATGAGCAAGAGCCGTGGCAACGTCATTAATCCAGATTCAATTGTCGAATCATATGGTGCCGACACATTACGCCTGTACGAAATGTTTATGGGTCCATTTGATGAGATGACGGCTTGGAGCGACGAACGTTTGGCCGGTGTTAGCCGGTTTATTCACCGTGTTTGGGACTTGAGTCAGCGCTTGATTGGCAACGACAAACAGGCGGGGGCTCCAGACGGTATTTTAGCGACCGAGGTTGATCGAATGGTTCACAAAACACTGAAAAAAGTTCACGAAGACATCGAGGGCATGCATTTCAACACCATGGTTAGTGCGCTGATGGAGCTGTCGAACTTTTTGAACAGCCGAGAGATATCCGATCGCCTTCTGAAACCAGAAAATGCTGATACTGCTCAGCGCACCGTTCGTACCTTGGTGCTAATGCTGGCACCGGTGGTGCCGCATGCAGCTGAGGAATTATGGCAAGAGCTAGGCGAGCGCGAAAGCGTTCACACGGCCGAGTGGCCAAAGTACGACCCAGCGCTGATTAAAGAGGAGCTAATCGAGATCCCAATCCAAATTAATGGCAAACTGCGGGCGACAATTGTTGTCGCCGTCGATGTCTCGGACGACGAGCTAGAGAAGCTGGCGGCAGGTCAAGAGAAGGTAAAGCAGCATCTGGAAGGCCATAAGATATTGAAGACCGTAGTAGTGTCAAGAAAACTAGTCAACTTTGTGACAGACACACTTGAAGTAAAAGCGACCAATTAGTGAGACAACACGGCTTATTAGCCCCCAAACTACAATAAATACCAGGTCCGACCTCGGACATTAGCTAAAGCGTTGTCAAAAGTGATGTTTTGCGCTAGAATAGGCGCTAAGTCTAGCGTATGTACTTAAACGCACACGACATATTGGGCCACGACCAGGGGACAACGGCCAGCTTTGAAATCGCCGATGAGCGGCCCGAGTTAGCTGATATCAGCTTAGCCTCTAGCCTTAGTGGTAATGTTAAACTGCTAAGGACTAGTTTTGGTTTGCTTGTCTCTGGTGCGGTAAAAGGTAGCATAAAGCTTGATTGCCACCGGTGCTTAAAGAAGTTTGATCAGCCCTTGAGCGTAAAGTTTGCCGGCGAATTTGCCGACAAGCCCGAAGTCGAGCAATGGCCGATAGAGCCTGATGGTCAGATCGATTTAGCACCGTTGGTTGGTCAAGAGCTAATCCTAGCCATCCCAATCAAGACCTTGTGCCGCCTGGACTGCCCAGGTTTGTGCGCCGTTTGTGGCAAACCAATGGAGCCCAAGCATGAACACGCCGACCAACCCCGACCGTCCAACATCCGTATAGTGAAAGGAAAGAAATAAATGGCAGTACCAAAGAAACGAACTACCAATGCCAGCAAAGGCCAACGCCGCAGCCACGACGCTTTGAGTGTAGTTCGTATGTCCAAGTGCCCAAACTGTGGCCAGCCAGTCCAGTCGCATGTCGCCTGTAAAGCTTGTGGTCAGTACAAGGGCCGACAGGTAGTAAAAGTCGGCTAATGGCATCTAACAGGCACCTTGGGCGGATTGTGGCGATGCAGACTCTGTATGAGTATGATTTTCGTGGCGCCGCAGCCGAGGGCGTTAATTTGACCGAAATCCTTGACCGCAATTTGGCCGAATTTTCGGACAGCATCGACGATACCAACTTTGTTCATGACATCGTCGACGGCGTCATTAAGATGCAGGATGATATTGACGGTATCATCGGTCCGGCTGCACCAGAGTGGCCGGTGGAGCAGATTGCTAAGATCGACAAGATAATTTTGCGTGTCGGTGTATATGAACTAATGATTAAGCGCGAAGTTCCGCCCAAAGTCGCCATAAACGAAGCTGTTGAATTAGCCAAAGCCTTTGGCGGCGAGAACTCTAGCAAGTTTGTTAACGGTGTACTCGGCAGTATTTATCGAAATAGTGAATTTTATGAACCAGAAGAAAACAGTCAAACAGAAGAATCCAACTAAACCAGCCCGGGCTACTCGCGAATATACCGCTGGCGGCGTGGTTTTTAGGCGTTCTAAAAACGGTATCGAGCTGCTAATGATCCAAGACCCCAAAGAGCGTTGGACGATACCCAAAGGCCACGTCGAGGAAGGCGAGCGTCTAGAGCAAACCGCTTTGCGTGAAGTCGAGGAAGAAACTGGCCTGAAGAATTTAAAGATTCGCGACAAGCTGGATAAGATTCACTTTTTTTATCGAAAAGAAGGCAAGTTAATTTTTATGACGACGTATATATTTTTGATGGAGGCCGTCGGTAACGCTAGTGATGAGCTTGTTCCCGAGGAATGGATGAATGGTATTCAGTGGTTTCCGGCCAATAAAGCCATCGAGCTAATCGAGTACCGTGACACCGAAAAGCTATTTAAACTGGGGCTTAGTAAGATAAAATGAGCGATATAGCCGAGTTCGAAGCCAAGTTAGGTATTAAGTTTAAGCAACCAGAGCTACTAGAGCGAGCTTTTGTGCATCGCTC
>DATIHE010000012.1:0-18058 GCA_035481015.1 Candidatus Nanoarchaeia archaeon | reverse complement strand
AATGCCAAGCTCAAGAAAAGACTAAATGCGATCTTGGGGTCAACTGAAGATCAGCAGCTAGAGAAGGCGTTGTCCCATTACCATTCAAGCGTCCAAGTCACCAATCAAAAGCTTGATCAATTGTTGGCTTCGTACCACCGCCTCTCCGAGGTTGCCAGCCTATCTTCGCAAAAGATCTCGGTTGTACGCTTTAACCCGTTTGGCGACACCGGTGGTGACCAAAGCTTTGTGCTAGCGGTGCTGGACGCCCACGATTCAGGCTACGTGCTAACCAGTATTCATGGCCGCGAAGGCACCAGGGTTTATGTAAAGCCAATCGATTACGGCAAGAGTAAATACACTTTGTCCAAAGAAGAGAAACAAGCCCTAGACCAAGCCGCTAAACGGGTACCGGCTACTAAACATGAGGAAAACGATGCCTAAAAAAGACGACTTGATGCGACTATCCGAAGCCGAAACCGTTATTGGTGCTGGAGTGCGCATTCGTGGCACCCTTATCAGTGATGGCGACGTATCGATTGAGGGCAGCTTAAGCGGCGAGATTAAAACTTCGGGCGATCTGGTACTTGGGGTAAACGCCACAGTTAAAGCTAATGTCGCCGGTCGCAATGTTCGTATCACGGGCCAGTTGAATGGCAATATCAAAGCCACTGACGAGACTTCTATTTCTGAAACCGGCAAAGTAGTCGGCAATATTAATACCTCCACCCTCTCGATTGGTACTGGTGCCGTCTTTATTGGCTCGGTCAGCATGGTTGAGCCTGTTGCTCTCGAGATGAATGAAACTTACGAACAAGAGCAGGCCGGCGACACTGGCAAACAAGGCTAAGAATGTACTACTACATCATTAATCCATCGGCGGGCAAAGGCGCCATCAATACCATCCAAGACAAGTTGCGCGACCGATTACGCGAGCTAGGTATTGCTGGCGAGTTCGCCAAAACCACCGGTCCTGGCGAGGCCAGTAAGATGGCCACTGCGGCCATCGAAAAAGGCTACAACACCGTTGTAGCCGTCGGCGGTGATGGCACCGTGAACGAGGTTATAAATGGAATCACCAAAGATAATGTCGCCGTTGGCATCATCCCGATTGGCAACAGCAATGTACTCGCCAACCACCTAGGCATTCATAACTGGCAACAAGCTGCGGCTGTACTGGCTGCCAGGCGGCTTACCAGTTACGGATTGATCGCAGCCGGTTCTAATTTTTTCTTATCAACCCTTACCCTGGGATTTGAAACCGACCTCGAAAAACGAGTCGACACCGTGCCGGAAGCCAAGCTGAGCGACAAGCTACGCCACTTCGGTCGTGGCTATAACCAGGCCCAGAACTTCACACCGCTAAAATGCCTGATCAGCGTCGATGATAAATACGAGCTAGAATGCGACCTGTTTACCCTAACTGTTGCCAATCAAAAATTCCTGAATCCCCTAGCTGACAACCGACTGATCGTCTCGATTAGCGACAAACCATCCAAAACCCAAACTGCCAGCTACATGTGGCGCAGATTGCAAGGCAAGCAGCCAACAGACGACGGCGCGACCACACGGTTCTTGGCTAGTCGCGTTATTATCCGCACCGAGCCACCGACTGGCATCATGGTCGACGGCAAACTAACCACCCGCACACCCATCGCCATCCGGCTGACCGACCGCCACATACGCTTTATCACTGAGAAGCCCCAGGAAGGCCTACAGGGTTGACCACAGGAGTGGTTTTTGCTACACTCAGCCAAGACTTAGCACCGGAATCACCGGTGTTTAAGACTTTTAACCCTTAGGAGAAGCTCTGGCAGACAAGGTTCGCCTGAATAACGAAATTCGTGCCGCTACCGTGCGTCTGATTGGCGCTGATGGTAGTCAGCTGGGTGTCGTTAGCCGGGATGAAGCTCTACGCTTAGCCGATGAGGCCGGATACGATCTAGCCGAGATTGCTCCGAATGCTGACCCGCCCGTAGCCAAAATCCTCGACTGGGGCAAATACCGCTACGAGCAGACCAAGCAGCAAGCTGCCAGCCGCCGTAACCAGAAGCAAGTCGAAGTCAAAACGGTGCGTCTAGGGTTAAAAATCGGTGATCACGACTTTGATGTCAAAGTTACCCGGGCCCGCAAGTTTTTAAACGAAGGCCACAAGGTCAAAGTTAGCTTGTTGTTCCGCGGTCGCGAGATCACCCATCCCGAATTGGGGCGCGAACGCCTCGATCGGTTCCTTAACCACTTAGAAGACGTCGCTGCCGTTGAGCAGCCAGTCCAGCTAAGCGGACGGGACTTAAACATGGTTATAGGACTTAAAAAAGATGCCCAAACTAAAAACTCATAAAGGTATGTCCAAGCGGATCAAGGTTTCTGCGACTGGTAAATTACTCCGTCGCAAAGCTTATCGTGGTCACATGCTGGCACACAAGTCAGCTTCAACTAAGCGTACCTATGTGAAGGAGTTTGAGGTGTCTTCAGGCGATGAAGCTAATATCCGCAAGATGATTGGAAGCTACAAATGAGAGTAAAGCGCGGAGTCTCGTCACACGCCAAGCACAAAAGGCTGCGGCAGCAAGTTAAGGGCTATTCACACATCCGCCAGGCTAGTGTTAAGTCCGCTCATCAAGCTGTTATCAAGGCTCTATCTTACGCCTACCGCGACCGTCGCAACAAAAAGCGCGACCTGCGCGGTACCTGGATTATTCGCATCAACGCCGCCTTGGGTGACGTTAGCTACAGCCAGTTTATGGGTAACCTAAAGAAAGCCGGCATCGAGCTAGACCGCAAGATACTGGCCGAGTTAGCCGTCAGTGAGCCCAAAGCCTTCGCCGGCATCGTCAAAGAAGTTCAAAAGTAATACTCATTCAATAACAAAACTACCCACCGTTTGGTGGGTAGTTTTGTGTCTAGCAAGCTCTTTGTATCTTAGAAACTTGCAGATGCTGACCCACCAAATAGTGGGTAGATAATTACGGTTTTGGGGGACGTCATTGTCCCCCATCGCCTTTACTTCGCGTCGGGCCAGTTGCTGGCCTCCGCTGCTACCGCTGCCAGCTCGTGGTCCTGAAGGAGACTTTCGTCACCACCATCAGGTCCGACGATATGGGACTTGCGGCCGGAGACACCAATGCCTCCGAGAACAATTTTGCCAGTGTCAGCATCGGTTACCGGCACCCCACCGCCCCAGAAGCACAGCTTGGAATCGTGCTGAGCCATCGTGGGATAGGTCGGTTCGGTTTTGACGCGGTCTTCGAGTTCCAGGGTTGGCTTGCCACGCCTTGCAGACGTGTAAGCCTTGTTGATGGCGAGCTGTAAGCTGTCCACTGGACAGCCGTCCATCGCCGCAAAGGCGATGAGATTGCCGAATGGATCAGTCACGGCGACGGCTACTGGGCCTTCGCCCTTAGAAGCTGTCGACAAGACGTCATCGACAATGACGCGAGCCTGCGCATAGCTCAGGCTATGGATGACTCTCAACCGCACTCCTCTCTCGTGCTCGAAGTTGTCAGACGATTCGATTCGTGGCGCTTTGCCACAAACAGAAGACTATAATAGCAAACTTCTTACGTTTTGTCAAGAGTTTTTATCTGTTGGTAAGTGGATATGTGGTCTTCATATAGCCGGTTAGCATGCCGCAAACAAAGAAAATCATGAGGGCAGATATTCCTAAAAGCAGGCCGTGCAGGTAACTGGCGGTTACGAATGTAGATAGAAAGGCCAACATATAGCCTTGGCGTCTTGCCATGGTATCTCCAAGTTGGCGATACCCACAGCCGACACTAAATTAGGCCTTAGAATAGCATTTTTTGGCCGTTTAGTCAAGCTCCCTTCGACTGGAACTCTTGATACTCACGATCAACTAAGGCCTTAATCTTGGCGGCAAAAACCTGGTTATCATACTTTTCGGCGTGCTTACGAATAACATCTCTGTCCCACTTGATCCGCTGTGACTTCTTAACCGCTTCGGCTAGCGACTCAGCGCTCTGGTCATGGAACAGCACACCGGTCACGCCATCAATCACATAATCAAATGCCCCACCCTTGGCATAGGCAATCACTGGCCGACCGGCCGCCATCATCTCAACTGCCGTAATGCCAAAGTCTTCCTCTTGCGGCCAGATTAATGCCTTGGCCTTGGCGAATAGATCAGCCACTTCACCCTCGGGAACTCGACCCATAAAACGAATATTAGCCTTAGCTCGTGGCTTTTGGCGATTGATCTCTTCGCCGCCGCCTCCCACAACTAGCTTCTCCCCCAGCTCATTGAATGCTCGTACGGCCAAATCTAAGCGCTTGTAGGCCACTTGGCGGCCAAATACCAAGTAGTACTCCCCCTCGCCTTGCCCGACATGGAACTTGGCGGTGTCGACGGGCGGAAAGATCACCTCGCTGTGACGATCGTAATACTTACGAATCCGCTCTCTAACCGAGTTGCTGTTGGCTACGAAGATATGCACCTTTTGGGCGGCATTGTAGTCCATACGACGCAACATTGGAATCAACAATGGCAGAACCAGCTTGGCCAGCGGGTTCAGCCAACCAAACGGCGGATGTTTTCGATACCAACCATAATCACTCCAGTAGTAGCGGATCGGTGTGTGGCAGTAGCAAACATGCAGCGTGCGCAGTCCCACCTTAACGTACTTACTTTCAGCGCTACATGAGCTGATAACGATGTCATAATCTGATAAGTCCAACCCTTTAAACGCCCAAGCTCGCGGAATCGTGAATAATTGCTGTTTGCGCCTGGCTAAACCGATGCCGTTGAGCCAGGTTGTTCGTACATCGGCGTCTTTGAATTCTGGGAACTTTTCCGGATCATAGGCCGATGTATACACCGGCGCCTCAGGCCAGATCTTGTGTAGTTCATAAACTACTCTCTCACCGCCGCCCGGTGTCACCATCCAGTCGTGAACAATTGCCACCTTGGGGGCTGCCACTAGTACGCCCCACGCCCGCCCAACACTGACAAGGCGGTCTTAACCAAGATCTTAATGTCTAGAAATAGGCTCCAGTTCTCGATGTAGTAAATGTCCAGCTTAACTCGTTCTTCGTAACCCAGATCACTGCGGCCCGAAATCTGCCACAGGCCTGTTAAGCCCGGCTTTAGCGCCAAGAAGGCTGACTGACCAGTGCCGTAACGCTCTAATTCGGCTTCAATGATCGGTCTTGGGCCCACCAGGCTTAAGTCACCTCTTAAAACGTTCAGGAATTGCGGCAGCTCGTCCAAGCTGGTTTTGCGTAAAAATCTGCCGAGTGAGTGCACCCTAGGGTCATCGTTTAACTTTTGTTCTTTGGCAAACTCAGTGGCGAGCTCTGGCCTGCCCAGATCGTCGGCCAGCACTTCGGCGTCAGTTTTACCGCTGTAGCCTGGCCCAGTACAGTATTTCAGATACATGCTGCGAAACTTATAGATAAAAATAGTCTTGCCGACACGACTTAGTCGCTTGTGTCTATACAGAACCGGGCCCGGATCAACGATCTTACTGGCAATGGCTACAAGCAAAAATACTGGGCTAAAGACAATTAGCCCAACTAAAGCACCTAATATATCAAAAGTCCGCTTCACTATCCGCCCCCAGCCTTCAAGTGGCGTGTGTTTCAACTCGATCATTGGTAGGCCGGCAACATTTGAAACGCTAGAATTTACGGCGAAGATGCCAAACTGATTGGGCACGAAACGATACGTCAGATGGTGGTTTGAAGCGTAGTTGACCATCTCTAAGATCTCATCCGGATCAAAGCCAGCGTCAGCTTGAATAATCTCGTCAACATGGCGGCCCTTGTTATGGGCTATAAACTCATCGAGCGAAGTATATGTCGGTAGGCCAGGCACCCGCTTGCTAGCATTCTTGGCTTTCTCAATCAGAGCTATTAGCCTGTACCCCGAGCGTCCCGTTCTGAGTCCTTCGGCCACTTGCTGCGCAACTGGACCGCTACCCACTAGCACGGCTTGATGAACGCCAACGCCAAAGTTAAACAGGCCGCGTTGAATCGCTCGAACAATCTGGCGTCCCAGCAGTACCAGTACCAGGCTAAGGCCGTAACCATAGAATGGTATCGCCTTGGCAGGAAACAGCGGCTGTTTGCTGGCAAAGTCGATCAGAATTAAAAACATTGTGCCGCCTGATACGGCGACAAAAACCTTGCCAAGCTCATCCAGCCGTCCACGTAAGCCTGACAAATTATAAAGACCACTGAGAGCAAAAATCAGTATCCAAATCGGAACTACCAGCAGTAGCAGTTTAAGAAACGCGAGTGCGCCGAGTGGGTGTGACACAGGCTTGTTCTCGATCTTAACGCGAATAATATAGGCCAAAACAAAGCCACCGACCACCGCAATAAAGTCGATGGGTAGTAAAAGAACGTTAAAAAATAGCTCACTGCGTTTCTGCATGCTTGTTACCAATTATAAACCGAAGAAGCATTATGACTAACAAACCCCGCCGATGGCGGGGCTCGTTAGTCTGCCAGATCACCTGTAAGCCGGATTTTGTCCTCCACCGAAGTGGATGTATGGCCATCTCTCTGGTCTTGCTGTTGCCAACAAGATCTAGCGGTTCTGTCGTCGACCTTTAGCGAGCGCACTACCCTTGCGGGATGGTCGACCACCTTGCAGCAGGCGGGGTTTACCTCTCTCGTGCCTCACGGCACTCGACTGTGGGCTCTTGCCCCACTCGTTTCACCCTTACCAGCCTGAGGCTGGCGGTATCGTTTCTGTGGCACTTTCCCTAGGCTTGGCGGCAGCTGTTTTCTCGAGAGAAACAGCTATCCGTTACTCCTGGTTGCCGTTAGCAACCGCCCTTGCTCTATGCTGTCCGGACTTTCCTCTCAAGCGACGAAGTCGCCAAGCAGCCATCCAGTGATCTAGCAGAGCCCGATAATAGCAAAAAACAGTAATTTTTTCAAGCTACCTAAGCCTTTAGTGCGTCATCGATTGCTATGTTCACTTGAGCATCGGCCAGCTTATTAAACTCACGACGAACGTGACTAAAAGTAATTTTTTGCCCTTGAGCTAATTTTTTAATTTCATCAAATATGACCTTAAGATCGGCATTTTTGATTTTATAAATACCGTTTAGCTGCCGACAAACAAGTTCACTATCCATGTAAAACTCTACTGACTCAACATCATACTTACAAACCGCCTCTAGAGCCAGTTTTACGGCAGTGTACTCCGCAATATTATTAGTCGCTGTGCCTAAATACTTCCCAAAAGCCTCAACTACTTGACCATCAGGTGTTGTAATTACCACACCACTAGCTGCCGGTCCGGGGTTTCCGCGTGAACCGCCATCGGTGTGCACTATCAGCTTCGAATAATTAATCAGTCACCTCTTGTATGTCTGCTTTGGCTAGAAACTTGCCGATTTTACCTAGAACTTCCTGGGGCGAGTAGAAGCCTTTGACTATATAATCGCTGGCGCCAAGCTCCAGAGCCTTTTGGATATCAGTCTGTTCGCCTAGTACCGAGAATATGATGACTGGGATTTTTTTAGTGGAGTCATCCTCGTGCAGTTTAGAAAGTAATTCATAACCTGTCATAACCGGCATGACTAGATCGAGCAAAATAATATCAGGTAGTTCCTTACCCGCCAATTCCCAACCTATTTGACCATTCTCAGCCTCCAAAACATTATGGCCGTAATGTGTAAATAAGTCACAGTAAGTCCGCCTAAAACCAGGCTCATCTTCCACTATCAATATAGTGCTGGGCTTGTCAGTCATTTGGCCACTTTGGCTCCTTCGGCGCTTTTCTTAACTTTAGCGAGTGGCAAGCTAAATGTAAATTTAGTTCCACGGCCGGCCTCCGATTCAACGCTAATATCACCACTCTGGGCCTGCATAAATTGTTTAGCTATGTAGAGTCCTAAGCCAGAACCACCCTCTGGCCGCGGACTGCCACTAAAAATCTGATCGCGGGTAAACAATTTGAGCATCAGTTCATTAGGAATTCCCGATCCAGTATCGGCTACTGTCACTTCTAGTTTGTTGTCTTTGGAGCTGGCCTGAATAGTAATCGCCCCCTGCGAAGTAAACTTAATAGCATTATCTACTATATTACTGATTGCTTCGGCGGTTTTGAATTTATCTGCCAAAACTAAAACCTCTGAATTACCATATCTAGTCACCAGCTTAATCCCCTTGCTTACCAAGCGAGGCTGATGGCTGCGTAGAGCCAAATGCATGATGTCTCGAAGCTTTACTGGTCGGATGTCCATGGCAATTACACCCCTCTCGATCCTAGAAACGTTTAATAGGTCGGTGATAAGTCCGTAATTTTTGGTACTAATGTCTTGAATGTCCCTAAGATACTCTATTTGTTTTTCATTTAGCTCACCGGTTATACCAGAAAGTAAGTTGTCGACGTAGCCACGTACCAAGGCAGCCGGCGTTTTTAGCTGATGTGATACCAGCGAGACAAAGTCACCCTTCATTTGCTCTATCTTCTTTTGTTCGGTGATATCACGGGTGACCTTAGTGTAGCCGCGCAAAGTACCTTCTGGTGTATAGAGTGCAGATATAAGTATATTGGCCATAAAAGTGCTGCCATCTTTGCGCACCCGCAGACCGTCTTGATGGTAGCTACCGGATTTAGCGGCGATTTCTAACGCCTTAGTAGGCTTGCCGCTCTCAACATCTTCTTTAGTATAAAAAACCGAGAAATGCTTACCTAGTATTTCGTGAGCCTGATAACCTTTAATACGTTCTGCACCGGTGTTCCAGCTAACTACTCGACCTGACGGATCGAGCATAAGGATGGCGTAATCCCTGACGCCATCGACAATAGAACGAAAACGCTCCTCGCTCTCGCGCAGGATTTCTTCAGCCAACTTGCGGTCAGTTATGTCTTGGGCTGTGCCACGCATCTTTACCACCCTCTTGCTACCATCTGTTACTGCCTGGCCCGTGGCATGAATGATACGTTCAGAACCGTCATGCCTAATTATGCGGTGCTCGAAATCAAAATTCCCACCAGTTCGCCTAGCCTCTTTTATTAAATCATCTGTCTTGTGGCGCTCATTTTCTGGCAGCCTACTCAAATAGGCTTCATAGTCCATTGAAAAATTAGCCTTATCGACTTCAAATAAACGATGCAACTCTTCTGACCAGGTAATAACATCCTTCTCGATGTCCCACTCCCAGCTGCCAATACTTGCCATGGCCTGAGCTTCCTGTAGGGCTGTTTGGCTGGCTAGAATTTTTTCGTCAGCTAAATGGCGTTCGGTAACATCACGAATAACTCCAAGTGCACCCACGACCTCACCTTTTTCGTCATAGATTGGCGAGTAACGTGAGTCGAAGTAGCCCTGACGGCCAGTTCCGCGGATAGCGTAATGCATGGTTCCCGTTTCACTGGCATGGCCTTCTAGAGCCTGGCTAATGTAGTTGGGCAATACCCCGTCTTCGATCAGTTCAGGTAATACTTCTTGCATAGCCTTGCCCAATACTTCGTGCGCAGTTAATCCAGTTAATGCTTCCATCCCCGGATTCCAGACTGTATAACGCAAGTTCTTATCCAGTGCCAGCATGCCATCTTTGCTACTGTGGATCAGTTCACGAATGAATTTTTGCTCGCGATTCAGCTGCTGTTCCGCCAACCGACGCTCTGTGACGTCCCGAATTATGCCCTCGACACCCTGCATTTTGCCTGACCAGTCCTTATAAATGTGCGCCGTTATCGATACATACATCACTTTACCGTCTTTACCCTTTAGACGGACTTCAAAGTCGGTGACTTCGCCTTTTTGTTCTATCTCTTTTAAAAACTTTGAGCGTTCGACAACTGGGTCAAAATAAAACTCTGAGGCTTGATGGCCAATTATTTCCTCTGGTTTATAACCCCAACTAGTTTCTACTGACGGGCTAATAAGGATAATTCGACTCGCCTCGTCAGTTCGGTAGTAAACGTCTTGTAGTGATTCAAACATTAAACGGTACTGTTCTTCGGAACGCCGCAAGTCTTCGGTTCGCTCATCAACTCGTTTTTCCAGATCAGCATTGGCGGCTCGAACCTGTCGAAACAACTTAGCATTATCGATAGCGGCTGCTATACGCTCCGCCAACGAGCGGGCAACGCCCAGATCACTACGAGTATATTGCAGGTGCGACTCTGCCAGCACTAAAGTAATAACGCCCACGGTGCGGCCTCTTGTCTTAATTGGCACCAACATTAGAGATCTAATGCCGACTTCCTTCATTAGTTGCAGGTGACGTTCGTCCTCAGCTATCTGTTGAATTACTTCGTCACTAACATTTTCCATTAGAAAAGCCTCGCCGGTCTCCATAGCTTTCTTGATGCCACTAGTCGGGCGCATCGGCGGGTATTCGCTGCTCATCGCCCTAGCCAGATGCAATCTTGTGGCATCACAATGGGCCACCGCTAAGTTCTGTATGCCACCATCTTCAGTTAACATATCTATCTGACACCAATCGGCAATTGTTCTAGCTGCCAGCTGGGCTACTTCTGTAATGTTGCTTTCGTAATCCAGTGACGACGACAGTATCTTGCTAGCCTGAACCATAAACTTCTGCGTATCTTCAGAGCGTTTGCGCTCGGTGAAGTCACTATTTACACCAATTACTCTAAATGGCTTATTGTCTTTGTCACGAACTACAGTGCCTTTGGCTGCTACCCAACGAGTCTCGCCGTTTGCTAGCGATATTCGAAAATCTACCTCTAGTGGTTGGCCAGTTTCGACTGAACTTGATAGCTTGGACTGGACTTGGTCAAGATCTGCACGGTGTACTAGGCTCATCCAATGTTTAAATTTGCCATCGAAACCGCCTGGCGGTAGGCCGTAAATGCGCTCCATTTCGACTGACCAGGCGACCTCGTGACTATGGATATTCCAGTCAAAAGTACCGATCCGGGCAGCAGACTGAGCCAATGCCAGACGCTCTTCACTGTCTTTGAGTTCAAGTTCGGCCAATTTACGAACAGTGATGTCATGAAAAGTAAAAACTAGCGCGTTAATAGCTGGGTTGTTAAGCATGTTGGTGCCGGTCATATCTACCCAGCGCCAAGAACCGTTGGCGTGCTTAATCCTGGCCGAAAGACCTAGTTGGGTTTGGTCTGAAATTAGATTCTCTATACGACCGATTGTTTTATCAAAGTCAGATGCATGAACTAGATCGACCAGCTTAGTGTCTAGCTTATAGCTAATCTCATAGCCCATCAGCCTTTCAAAGCTTTTGTTGGCGAACAAAAGCCGGGTATCAGTATCAAGCAACAGTATCGCCTGCCCACTACCATCAATCAGCGCCCTCAAACGCTCCCCCCGCAACTCGCTTTGGCCCCTAGCATAACGAAGCAGGCCGAACATGAAGTTTACAAAAGTGCTCAGCAATAGATAGCTTAAAAGCTTAGCTTGTCCAGCGGGTGACAACCTACTTGGGTTGATATTAAAGTAGGGCGGCACAAAATAGTAAACGTAGCCAGCTGCTCCCAAAAAAACAGCTAACTCACCGGCCAAAGGCCCCAAGAACCAGCCGACTAGCAGGGCTACCAGAAATGCGACCAGGTACGGCATATTTGTCATAGCAAGGCCAAACTGAATGCGAACCAGCTGCACGACTACGCAAATAACTACAGTAATTCCCAGCCTTTGCCATCTTGTATAACGTCGGCTAAGACCATAGGTAAAGCCCTCTGCCCGATGCAGAACGCGCTTGATTGGTCCTAGCTTTACCTCACCTGGGTCCATATGCACCCCATTAGACTGCTAGTATATTAAGTGCTTGCGCTCCCCTACAAGCACAGCCGCTTTGGCTAGCCTAGAAACCTATCATTCGCTATAATCCGATGAACCCACGAGACATCAAACCAAGGCTTTAGCCTGTTTGGTGGCTCGAGAGGAGAAACTAGGTGTATGCTGAAGCAAGTTCTTTAGGACTTGTGCAAGCAGAAGCCTAGTTTAGACGACGGGGTGTGGCGCAGTTGGTAGCGCGTACGGCTGGGGGCCGTGAGGTCGCAGGTTCAAGTCCTGTCACCCCGACCAGTCCTAATCGCAAAAAAGAGCCCAGACGGGCTCTTTTTAATAAATCGATTAGTCAGCTCCGCTTCATGGCATTTACGACCGCTTCTTTCCCTGCCGTAAAGACAGGTGGGCAACCTCAGCTTTCAGTCCGCAGACTGCAGCAATCTTGGAATCCCGAAGAAGTTTTAACAGAGAAAAATTGGCCGCTACTCGCCTATGTCGCAGAGTTGTACCAATTATATCAAAGTTGAGTGACGCCGGGGATCAGAAGACTCAATAATCCCTGTACTAGTTTGGCAATCACCGGTGCAATGAAAGGGTAAGCAACAAACAGCAGCAAGAAAACAGCCACTAAGCCTGCCTTCTCGATACGATCCATTACATCGCGCAGTGTCTCTGGTGCTACCGCGTACAGCAGTCGACTACCATCTAGTGGCGGAAACGGTATTAGGTTGAAGATGCAAAAAGCGGCATTAATCTCGACCATCGTCACCAAAAATTCGGTGCCAATACCGCCGATTGGCACAAACCGTAGCCAAACCGCACAAAAAGCGGCAATTAGTAGGTTGGTAAACGGACCAGCAGCTGCGACAGCGGCCGCACCCCACTTGCCTCCTCTAACTGCCCAGGGATTAAACGGTACCGGCCTGGCCGCGCCAAAGATTACTGGCGAATGCGCGATTATTAAAAACAGGGGCATCAAAACCGTCATGACGGGATCAATGTGTGCTCGAGGATCGAGTGTTAGCCTACCCTGCATTTGGGCGGTGTTATCACCTAAATAATGCCCCATCCAGGCGTGAGCGAACTCGTGCAAGGTGATGGAGATAATAAGGGCTATAAGAATGAAAGCTAAGGCCATGCAGATATTTTAGCACCCACCTAGCTTCAACTGGCGTTATAACCGATGATCCTGCGGTTGATATAGTCCAATATTGAATGCAAAGGAGGTATGTGATGAATGAAGAAGATATCATTAAAGACCCCGTTAGAGCTGGTGGACTAACCAACCAGCGCGAAATACAAAAGAAGCAAGAACCAGTCAAGCCAAATCAACCAACGTTTGGTGAGCGACTGTTCGGTAAGCCCGAAGATAGCGGCGAAAAACAGAAGCCTGCTAACCCGATCATCTGATTGACTTCGGGCCTATGATCGAGTAATATACCGAGGTTATGGCCTACCAATGCGACATTTGCGGCAAAGGCAAGCTGTACGGGCACAACGTTCCGTTCAGTCAAAAAAAGACCAACAAGGTCTGGAAGCCCAACCTGCAGCGACAATTTATTGAGATCGGCGGCACGCGCATGCAGATCAAAGCTTGCACGCAGTGTTTGCGCACCTTAAAGAAGTACAGTAAGCCTGATCCTGTTGTAGCCGCAGTAGCCGAAAAAGCTAAAGCAGAACCAAAGGCCGAGGCCAAGTCAGCCAAGAAAACTCCGGCCAAAAAACCAGCTGCCAAGAAAACTCCGGCAGCTGCTAAATAACCAGTTATAAAAAAACGCCCCGAGTGGGGCTCTTTTTAGTTTCTGGCTATGCTCCGCTGCGTTCCAGCACGACGACTGTCGTCTCTTCGGGCAATTCTTTAGCGTTCAGCTTCAGCTTTGCCACAGGTTCGGGGCTTGCCCCCATTTCGTCCAAAAATTTCTTTAAATCATCCTGTGGCATGGCGTACTTTGTCTTGCTGTCATCATAGTGAACTGGGATCACAAACTTTGGCTCCAACCGACTCACCATCTGGGCGGCGCCAGTCGAATCAAGCGTCAGACCGTGGCCACCAACTGGTACAACCAGCACATCAACCGTACCAATGGCCTCTACTTGAGAATCGGTTAACTCAGCAGCAACGTTACCCGTGATAGCTACGTTTATATCATCCAAATCAACCGTATAAATGGTGGCACGAGGCTTGTCATCCGTACCATCGATATGTAGCTTAGCTTGAGTACCAGTTACCAGCGATCCCTTTATTTCATACTCTCCGGGACCATCAACGACCATGCCAATTTTTGGCCCTTTTACTTCTGGACTGGTAACAACAGTTACGTCAGCATTAACCTTCAGCTTGCCCAGGCCAGCTGACTCGTCATAAGGGTCAACCAACACACTCAACTGTCTACCACTTAATTTAACCGAACCCACACCGAGGTAAGTTATATCCAAAATCTTGTCCTAGTTATCTGCTTCTACGCTAATTTGTACCGGCGTGGCGCCTTCCTCAAGCTCAATGTCCTTGTGTTCAAGTGGCTCGTCATTGGCATCGATCAGTTTAATCTTCTTGGCTTCCATGATGTTAGTCAAGAAGCGATCATTTAGGCTGATCCGGTAACCGTAGTCTTCTGGTGACATAACCGTGTAGTTGAGCTCACGACCTAAATCTCGTTCTATATCAGCTACAATCTTGGCCACCTTGGTTCGGTTAACATCGCCGACTATAAACAAGTCGATTGGAATGTGGTTGGCACGAACATAACCACCAGTTAAGAACGCCAGATCAATTTTTCCAGATGAGCGCAATTTTTTGGCGATCTCATCTTCTTCCCTAGTTTCCTTTAATTCCTTGGCTTGAGTAATAGGAACGTTGTTAAAAATACTACGAAGTGGTTCATAGTATGGATTTGTTTCGTCGGCTTCGTAATACAGTTTGTTCTGTTCCGAAGCTGATTTTATGACTCCTAGACTAAGCAAGTTGGATAGCTCACGACGCACGGAGTTGATCTGCTCGTCAATTTTGCGGGTAATCTCGCGAACGTAGAAAGGACGACCTGGATTATTTAAAAACAGGCTTAGAAGCTTAATTCGGGTCTTTGAGCCAAATAATTGCTCGATCATTTTTTGCTTCTGCAGGCCACCTTTGGCCGACCACTCCTTATTTCAACCCGAATTATAGCAAAAAGTACTCGGTTACAATAGCCAAACGGAACACTTTATTTATCAGGCTTTTCGTTGAGCTAACTTTTTACGGATGAAACAAGCCGTAAATTACCGCCACCGAAGCGACTGCCATCAGGCCGAAAGCCAACCATACCAATCCATTGTTCAGTCGGCTCTTGCGGTAGTTGCCCATGATGTCTTGCCGCCGCCCGATGTGTCCAATCAAGGCTAGCAACGGAACAGCCGCCATGGCATTAAAGACAGCCGAGTAAATCAGTGCTTTGACCGGATCAACCCCTGAAAAAACTATTAACAGCCCAATTAGTGTCGACAAAATTATGATCTGGTAAAAATTCTTGGCGCTTTTGTACTTACGATACAAGCCTTCTTTCCAGCCAAAGGTTTCACTTAAGGCATACGAAGCCGACCCAGCCAGTGTCGGTACTGCCAGCAGGCCTAGACCAACCACGCCGGCAGCAAAGATTAGTTTGGCTACCAAGCCGGCATTGGGGAAACCGTGCACCAGGGGTTCCAAGGCCTTGGCTGCGTCAGCCGCAGTGTTGATGTTGGTAACGCCGCCGGCATGTAGTACCACCGCCCCGACCAAAATGATGAACCAGGCAGAAACGTCAGACACCAACATGCCAAAAGCATTGTCCAAACGCAGATTACGCATAAACCGACTCGAGACGCGCGGTACGCCGCCCTTTTGCGCTAACCTGTGTTCGGCTATTTCTTCTTCTACTACCTCGCTAGTCTGCCAAAAGAACAAGTAAGGCGAGATGGTTGTACCAAGTATGGCTGTCAGCATAAATATGTAGTCTTTAGTCAGGCCAAAATGTGGCCAGACTGTGGCCTGCAAAGCTGAGCTCCAGTTAACGTGCACTATCAAAGCTGTCGCCAGATAGGCCAGCAGCGTCAAGGCCAGCCACTTAAGCAGTCTGACGTAAGTCCGGTACGACATAGTAATCACCAATATCAAGATCAAAAGCGAATACAAAGGCGCCAAAATATAGCTAGGTACTGGCACCACCAAGCTGGTTGAGGCGGCCATGGCGCCAATGTCAGCACCGATATTTAAGGTGTTGGCCATCACCATTAATAGAACTACAAAGAACAGTATGTTACGGCTGTAGTGCTGTTTAATCACCGCTGCCAAACCCTTGCCGGTCACCGCCCCGATGGTCGCGCAGTGTTCCTGCACCGCCACCATTAGTGGGATGCTCCACAACATAGTCCATAAAATACTGGTGCCAAATTGCGCGCCGGCCTGTGAGTAAGTCGCTATACCAGACGGATCATCATCAGCTGCGCCCGTGATTACACCCGGCCCCAAAATACGCAAGAACCGACCAAGTCGCTTGCCACCCGCGCGGCCGGCAGCGATTACTTGTTCGGCCTCAGCCTCTATTTCTTTTTCGATTTCATCCATAATGCTTACGCTTAAAATAGCCCATTTAACAGATAAGCGCAAGCATTTGACAACCAAGCACCTTAAGGAGTACAACGGCAGTAGCTTCGTGATGTGGAGACAGAATGCGTAGTGAAGTTAAAATAAGTAATACCAACCCCTGTCGCTATTAGCGTTTTGGGGTTTTGTTTTTGTCTAGCTTCGAAGCAACGAAAGGAGGTGAAATAAGATGAACGGAAGCTTACAAACTTGGACCGATTCCGTCAGCTCAGGTGTGGGCGATGCCCTACGCAAGGTTATCCTTGCTGTACCTGACATTTTGGCGGCCATCGTCGTCCTATTGATCGGCTTGATCGTAGCAGCCGTCTTAAAAGCTGTAGTCGTTAGAGTACTTCGGGCGGTTAAAGTACAACCATTAGCTAACCGCGTGGGTCTCAACCGAGTGTTGCCAGAAAAGTTCGACTTTGTTGAACTAGTCGGTGACTTAGTAAAATGGTTCTTTATAATTGTGTTCTTACTACAGGCTTTGACGATCGCCCACTTGCAACAAGTTAACGACGTTGTCCAGCGCTTGCTGAACTACGTACCTAACGTGTTAGTGGCCGCTGCCGTGGTCTTCGTCGGCTATGTTATCGCCGATTTGACCAGCCGTGTCGTACACGATGCCGCTCGCTTTGCGGGTGGTAGTACTGGCCGCTTGCTAGGCGAAGTCGCCAAATACTCGATCTTGGGTGTGGCATTCTTTACCGCGCTGGCCCAGTTGGGCGTCAACACGCTGTTCCTTGATCGCTTGTTTACTGCCATCGTTGTCATGCTGGCCTTGGCCGGCGGCCTAGCCTTTGGGCTGGGTGGACGCGATGCAGCCAAAGACGCTGTCGACAGTATGCGTGGCGCCTTTAAGCGCGAAGAATAATCGCGATCTAAAAAACCGCCGTAGAGCTTCGGCTGAAGGCGGTTTTTTAGTTGTCTTTAATCTCGACGCCGGCTTCGGCTGCTAGTGCGCCACTGATTTGAATCAGTTGGTCGCGCGATACGGTTGCACCTTTGAGCGATAGAACGCCTCTGAGGTCGATCAAGTTTGAACTTCGCAAATCAACATTGGTCATCTTGGCCTGAGAAAAGTCGACTTGCTCGATGTTACAGCTTTCAAAACTAACGTCGTAAAGCTTGGCGCTGCCAAAATCGGCCTCGCGCATCTCACAATCTTGAAAACTCACCCGCTTTAAATCAGTCCACCGAAAGTTAGCCAGATCCAGTTTGCAGTCCTTAAAGACAACATCGCTCAAATGAGCACCCGAGAAATCGGCACCTGAGCAACGCGAGCCAACAATCTCAACGCGCAGCCAGTTGCTATCAAGAAGCTTGGAGCCAGTCAGCTCGCAAGTTTTGAGGCGTGAGTCGCCCAGCTCGAGTTTAACCAGCTTTAATCCAGTCATGTTCACCGAGGTTGCGCTCACCTCATCGATCTTAACCAAAGCAACTTCTTGGTTAGACCAATCAAGCCCCGCCAGCTCTAAATTCCGGAGCTTGGCCTCTTTAACCAACACCGGCGCCCTAGCCACCAGCTCTCCCATCCGCGGCTTCTCAATTTTCACTGCGGACGTTCGGCAGCTACCATGGCAGCTGCATCCTCCAATGTGTCGTCCAGTTCATCGATCTTTTCAATGTCGTACTTGCGTTTCATGGCGGCTAACAGCAAATGGTCGGCAAATTTGGGGTTTTTAGGTAGGACCGGTCCATGCAGATAAGTGCCAAAGCAATGTTTGTAAACCGCCCCCTCGCCGTTGTGCTGACTATTATTGCCGTATCCCTTTATTAC
>DATIHE010000011.1:0-18338 GCA_035481015.1 Candidatus Nanoarchaeia archaeon | reverse complement strand
AAGTGAAAGTCTTTGAAATACAAACTTAACTTGTCGCCAGTAAAGTCATCGATGGGACTTATTTCAGCGAAAAGTTCTTGTAAGCCTTCTTTCAGAAACCAGTTGAACGATTGGGTTTGAATTTCGATCAGGTTTGGAAGTGCAAGCACTTCTTCGGTCGTGTTTAGATAACGGCGGGCAGAGGCACCATTTTTGGCCAAAGCAAGACTCCTTCTGGTAGGCGGTAGGACAGGTTGGTTCGAGGGGAAGCCTTTCTCAAGCCAAAAGATCCTACCAATTATTAAGATGTAGACTCAGAGGCTTATCTAAACACATAAAACCGGGGGAACTGAATCCCCTGGCGTTTAAGCTTCCTCTTTAACCTTATTTTACCGATCTCTAGCTTTGTGTCAATACCGTTTAGACTTGTTTGACAAAAGCGAGCTAGATGGTCAAACCGCTTTTGTTTCGACGGGTTTTAGAAAAATAATGTCGGCTGACACGACGGAACCGTCATGATGGCAACAACATTGGCCAAGCCACTAATCAAAATGGCCAAGCCGATAAAGGCTATTAAAAAAATCGCTACCTGCCGATCCGAGGCCTTGGGATGGGCAGCCATGAGGGCGGCAAAAGAAGCTGCCGAGATGTAGCGTCCAGCCTGGGCTATAAGCAGTGAGTTGGTTCCATTTCCACTACAGTGAGGCCCTGTCACCGCCACGAACAGCGACGCAATAGTAATGGCGACTAGCAGATAAAGATAAATTCTTTTCATAGACTTATCCTAGCATAACCGTTACGGCTGTGGCCTTGCTTCGACATGCGTATGCCGGTGTAGGTAAACCATTTGCGCTATGGCGAAGATCAATAACAACACGCCAACAGCAGTGATAACGCGAGTGACGCTGTGCAAAAGGTCAGTTAGGACTCCGGCGAATAGAATCGGCACGGTAGCAGCCAAGTTGATCATCATATTTAGTGCGCCGAAGATTCTCCCACGTTCAGCGTCAGGGCTGCTTTCTTGTAAAATTGTTTGCGCTGAGACGCTAACTATGGCGTTCATTAAGCCTAAAATCAGCATTAAACCACCAACTATCAGGGTGATTTCTTGGTAGGGCACGATCAGATGCCCATTGTGGCGGCGAAACAACTGGCCGGTCAAGCCAAGCGCCGTTAGAGCTGCCCCTAGAACCACAAAACCAGCGCTTATTATAGTCTGCTTGCTGGCTCTTTTAGCTAGCTGCGCGACCAGGGCAACCCCGATCACCAGGCCAATACCAGTCGGAATTATCAAGAAATGACTGGCATCCTCGAGTGGTAATTTTAGGACTGCTAAACTTAGCGCCGGCGCCAGCGCCAGAACGATGCCAATTAAGGCCTGGATTAGTGAAAGCTGGAGTATGGGAAAGTATAGGTTGCGGTTGCGTAAAATTGTTCGCCGGTTTTCGTCTAGCTCATGCTTGGTTACCCGGAAGACATCGCGAACTGGTAGCTTTTTGGCATCAGCCACCTTGTGCTTTGGTAGTCTATAGGAAAACAGGGTGGCAGTGGCGAACAGTAATGCCGTTATGTAGTAGGTGCTGGTAGAGCCGGCAAATTTGATGACCGGCGCCGCTAGCGAGTAGCCAACCACAAACGAAACATAAAAGGTCAACACAAAGAGTGAATTGGCGGCAATCAGCAGCTTGCGTTTCACTACTAGGGGGATGGTGGCAGCTTCGGCGGGCGTAAAGAACTGGGTGGCGGTTGACACCAGGAAGGTTAGTACTAGAACTAAAATAAATTGTTTTTCAATCAGCGGATAGGCTAATACCAGCAGAGCCCTAGTAATGTTGGCACCGACCATCACCAGCCGACGGTCCCAGTGATCAACATACACGCCAGCAACTGCTGCAAAGAAGACCGAAGGGATGCCAAAAGCTAGCACCACCAAACTAACTGACACATTGGCAAAGTGCGTTCCCTGTGCCAGATCAAAAACTCGAATAATTAAGGCAAAGTTTAAAAAGTTTTGGGCAATTAGCGACAAAACTTGAGCGATCCAGAGCTTACTGAACTGGCGGCTACGAATAACCTGCAGAGTTTCCATCAGATCTAACTATACCGCAGCCCAGGCGCCTCTTCCAAACTATGCCGAGCGCGAAGTGGTGATGCCGTCGACCAAGCCGTAAGCCTTGGCCTCATCGGCCGTCATGAAGTAATCACGGTCGGTGTCTTTGGTAACTTGCTCGATCGGCTTGCCGGTGTGCTTGGCCAGCACTTCGTCTAGCTTGCGTCGAACGTTTAATACTTCGCGGGCATGGATCTCGATATCAGCTGGCGTGCCTTCGAATCCGGCTGACCCTTGGTGAATCATGATTTTTGAATTTGGGAGTGCGAAACGTTTGCCCTTCGCACCAGCCGCCAGCAGAACGGCACCCATGCTCATCGCCATACCGACACAAATAGTCGATACGTCGGGCTTAATAAGGTTCATGGTGTCATACATTGCCATGCCCGCATAGACCATGCCACCAGGCGAATTGATGTACAGGTAAATATCTTTCTTTGGGTCTTCACTCTCCAGAAATAAGAGCTGAGCAATTACCAGGTTGGCGACATGCTCGTCGATTGGCGTACCTAGAAAAATAATACGGTCCTTAAGCAGCCTGGAGTAAATGTCATAGGCTCGCTCGCCCATACTGGTTTTTTCAATAACAGTTGGAATCAAAATTTGGTTCTTTGGATTCATATTTGCTCCCCTTCTTGGTCTATTTTAGCACTCTGGCTTTGCGAGTGCCAAATTTACTTAGCAATGGCGGCTGTTATATGCTGGATCGTCACTGATGCCAGCAAGTGATTATAAACATCTTCGCGCACCTCTGGCCGCTCCAGCTCTTTTTGCATCTCTTTGTCATTGTAGGTCTGCCGCAACCTAGCTAGCTCAGCATCAACTTCAGTCTCGCTGACGGCAAGCTTTTGTTGTTTGGCGACTTCAGTCAGTATTAGGGCCAAGGCCACCCGGCGTTCGGCTTCAGGGCGCATTTCTTTCTCTAAATCAGCTACGGTTTTACCAGTCATCTTTAAGTATTTCTCGCTATCTAGTCCGCTGGACGCTAGCCGCTCGCCAAGCTCGGCCCGCATTCTTTCCAACTGCTGCTCGAGTAATTGTGAGGGTATTTGATACTTGCTCTTTTTTAGTAGCTCTTCCAGAACTGCCTGCTCGTACTCACGAGCGGCTTGATCGGTTTTTTCAGCTGCGATTCGGCCTCTAATGTCTGCTTTCAATTCGTCAATCGATTTATGGGGGCTAACTGTAGCCACAAATTCGGCGTTAACCTCAGGCAGCTCTACCTCGCTAATAGTGTTAACAGTGACCTTGAAATGTACTTTCTGGTCAGCTAGTTCGGAAGCTTGGTAATCCTTTGGAAAGGTAATATCAAAATCTTTAACCTCGGCGGCCTTAACCCCGACTAGCTGCTCTTCGAATCCAGGAATAAAAGAGTTCGAGCCAAGCACCAAGTCATAGCCCTTGGAAGTTGCGCCTTCGACGGGTTGTCCGTCTTTTGAACCCTCGAAATCGATATTGAGCTCGTCGCCTATGGCCGCTACCCGCTCAACTTTATTGCGGCTGGCCATTCGCTTGCGCAAGTCTTCAACTACCTGATCGATTTCATCCGCTGAAACTTTAACCTCAGATTTAGCTAGCTTAAACTTAGTAAAGTCAGCTATTTCGATTTTGGGCAAGACCTCAACACTAGCGGTAAATTCTAGCTCGTCATACGGCACAAACTTAGTCACTTGGACGTCTGGTGGAGCCACTACTGGCAGCTCATGCTCAGCAACCGCCTGGGCGTAGCTGTGACGAACAGCTTGTTCGACAACTTCACCTTGAATCGCTTGGGCACCCAGCTCGCGTTCGACAATATTGTCGGGCGCCTTACCTGGCCTGAAACCAGCTGCTTTAACACGAGGTCGCAGCTCGTCGTAGGTTTTCTTTACAAACGGAGCTAGGCCTTGCTGATCAAAGCGGATCTTAAGAGTGGCCTTAGTGTCAGTTTTTGATGTCACTTCGGATTTCATAGTTCCCAATGTTAGTATTTTTCGCCCTATAAAGCAACGAACTAGCTTAACTAAGAAAACCGCCCGAATTATCGGTCGGCTTTCTTGGTGCGGATGAGAGGACTCGAACCTCCACGGGTGTTACCCCACTAGCTCCTAAGGCTAGCGTGTCTACCATTCCACCACATCCGCCTAATGGATATAAAAACTTAATGAACTATCACCGTAACGATTGGTGCGGACGAGCTTAAGTGATTCTAACTCAGGTGGAGTTAGTCGGCTAGAGTGAGATACTACCATGACACCCCCGGGCGACAAAAATTCTCCGAGTCGATCGAGTATCTCAGCTTTCAGCTGTGTATACGGTGGGTCGGCAACAATTAAATCATACCGACTGATCGTCGTAGTATTGGCTGGCCAACCCAGCCAACTTTCAACTGCCGCAACCACTAAACTGTACTCAAAACCAAGCCCGAATTCTTTTATGGTCTTTTCGATTCGTCCAGCGGCAAGACGATCGTGTTCAATAGCTTCTACCATTCTGGCCCCGCGACTTAGGGCTTCTATGCCAACCGCACCGCTCCCGGCATAGACATCAAGCACAAGATTGCCGGAAATGTTGCCAATCACGTCAAACAAGGCGCCTCGAACCTTATCAGTCATCGGCCTAACCTTAGCTGATTTTGGAGCAGTTATAACCCTGCCCCGCAAACGACCAGTCGTAATGCGCATTAGTTATGCCCGGTCGAAGCCTTGTCGAAGAAGCGATCAGGTTTAAATTTGCGCCCAGTTAAGTTTAGCTGCTGAGCGTCCAGATAGGCCAGCAGCCAGATGCAGGCCACAACCTTGGCAGTTCGCGGGGCTACCTCTCGGCGAATCATGTTGGCAATCTCGGCCGTCCAGCCATCAGCATAAAACTTGTCGTAGATCTTGAGCTTGGCAATTTGGCGCGCTTCTTCTTTAAAGAATTCGACCGCACCGCGCCGCCTAGCATCGGCCAATTGCCTGTCATCTAGCTGTATACGGATCGGAAAGACCAGCAGTGCTGTTGCCACACCGATTTCAAAGTTTACGTGCGTTGATAGCAAACCTTTACGCCCCCACAGTACCCAGTTTTTGCGTATGGAGGAACTAATCGGCAAAGTCCGGGCGCGCTCCATTCTCTGCTTGCCGCTTTTGGCATTGATATCGGCAAAGTCCAAATCTAGCTCGGCCATCTTGTCTTCGAGTGGAAAGTGATGGGCCGGTGTTAGGCCGTCGGTAATGTAATGCGCCAACCAGCCGGCTTCAAAAGCCGCCCTAATCATGTCTTTCCGACTCAGGGCTTCGACCATTTGACGATAGTGATTCTCGATATGAACTGGTACCTCACCGGTATCACTAGCCGGGTCATACAAATGACTGGGCTCGTGCTCGCCCGGTGACTTAACCTTTAGCCCATCAGGTCCGCCCAAACCCTCGAACTCCAAGATTTGGCTCATTGGCGGAAAATCACCAGCTTCGATGAATGGTTTAATGGCCCGATAGGCCGACATATCAAAGCGTTGGTGAATACCAATACTTTTTAAAACCCGTTTGTGGCTTACGAAACCTGAATACACATTTCCTCACTAATCAAGCGAGGTCACAGCCTTTAGGGCGTTCACTCGCTCTTTGATATGTGGATATTTTAGCATGGCGCTAGGCTTCGTCGCAAAGCTAGCGACAGCCTCACGCACGGCCGCTACTAGCTTAGTGTCGCCAATGTCAGCTAACTCTAGCTCAAGTACACCGTGCTGGCGAATGCCGTAAATTTGCCCCGGTCCGCGCATCTCTAGATCGATTTGGGCTAAACGAAAACCGTCGGCCGTTTTCTCCATGGCGGCCAGCCTCTCAGCGGCGCCCGTCGACAAATTATCATACAAAAGAAAGCAGTACGAGGCCTGTGTGCCTCGCCCAACCCGGCCACGCATTTGATGCAGGGCAGCTAAGCCGAAGTGATCGGCACCTTCGATCATCATTATTGTGGCATTTGGGATGTCAATGCCGACCTCGATCACGTTGGTAGAGACCAGAATATCAATGTCACGGCGCGCAAAACGCACCATCACGTCTTCTTTTTCATCAGACTTCAACTTGCCATGTAGTAAGCCGATGCGACGATGTTTAAAGACCGTTTTTTGCAGGCGCTCGGCCTCGGCTAGAACGCTTTTGGAGCCAGTTTTGTCTGACTCATTAATGAGCGGACAAACCACAAAAACTTGCTGACCCTCACCTATCTGCTGATCGATAAAGCTATAGACTTCGTCACGTTCTTTGTCACGAGTGACTCGTGTCGTAATTTTTTGGCGACCAGGCGGCAGGCTATCAATGATCGAGATATCCAAGTCGCCATAAACTGTTAGCGCTAAGCTGCGCGGAATCGGCGTCGCCGTCATCGAAAGCAAGTGGGGCAAACGGCCGGCTTTTTGCTTTAATACTTGCCGCTGCTGCACACCAAAGCGATGCTGCTCGTCGATGATCACTAGCCCCAGCTTGTTGAACTTGACCGGCCCTGATAGAAGCGCATGAGTACCAATTAGTAGATCAATGTTGCCTTCTGCTAGATCTTGCAGGACGGGCCGCTTGGTGGCGACCGGCTGCGATCCCAACAATATGCCAGTCCGAAAACCAAGCTCGGCCATAATGGGGGCAATCTTGTCGTGATGTTGCCTGGCTAGGATGTCCGTCGGCACCATAAGTGCCACCTGGTGCCCAGAAGCATTAGCTACCGCGGCGGAAATCATGGCCACAACTGTCTTACCGCTACCAACATCACCCTCGAGCAGACGGTTCATCGGCTGGTCTGATTCCAAGTCTTGCAGAATCTGCCAAGCAGCCTTGCGCTGAGCGTCAGTTAATTGAAACTGGAGCTGGGCTAGTAGGCGTTTCACGACCGCTACATCCAGCTTTATTCGTGGCGCTTTTTCGGTTTTAATCTCTTGTTTAATGACCTGGGAGGCTAGGATTAAAAAGAACAGCTCCTCGAAGGCTAGCCTATGTCTGGCGCGACTTAGTTTAACCGTACTGGATGGAAAATGAATCTCAGACATCGCCTCTGCTCGTGAGACAAGTTTGTAACCTGCAATAATCTCTTCGGGCAGCGTCTCGGGCAGTTGTTCAATGTTGGCTAGTAAGGGCAAGATTAAGCCCCGTAACTGCTTAGAACTAAGCCCCTCGGTTTCTGGGTATACCGGTACGATGCGGGCCGTGTTTTTAGTTTCGGCGTTAACGCTCTCAATTGATGGTGCTTGCAAGGCAAGATCGTTGTTGCGAAACTCTAGCCGCCCCGACACGAACACCTCGGTACCTGTTGCCAAGCTTTTGGCTAAATACGGCTGGTTAAACCAAACGGCTTTGACGGTGCCGGTATCGTCCGAGATGATTGCCTCAGTAATACTTAAACGTCGACTCCGGGCTCGACGGCTAGCGATCTGTTGGACCTGACCGCGCAGCGTAACTGGGCCGGGTTTCATTAAGCGAATCGGCGTGATCTTCGAAAAGTCTTCGTAACGCCTGGGATAATGGCCAATCAAATCCTCAACAGTTGTAATGCCTAAGCGGGCTAGCCGCAGTTCAACGCTAACGCCGACGCCTTTCAGACGCGTAACTGGCTGCTGTAATTCGATCATTACCCTACCTTAATGCGTACAAAACTGCGCTTACCTACCTGCAAAATATCACCACTCTTCAGTGGCAAGACATCATCAATCTCAATCACCTGACTGTTTAGTTTAACGCCTTTTTGCTCAATCAAGCGACGGGCTTCGGATTTGCTCGAGGCCAGCCCGGCCGCTACCAGATGTTCACTTATGCTGATCTTGTCGCTGACGTCGATACTTAGAGTTTCAATGTCAGCCGGCACCTCTTTATCCCGGAATTGTCGATTAAACGCCGTTTCGGCAGCTTCGGCCTCTTGCTCGCCGTAATACAAGGTAACAATCTCCCTTCCCAGCGAGGCCTTGGAGTCACGTGGGTTAGCGCCGGCCGCCAAACTCTTTACCAGTTCGTGAATCACATCTACCTCGACATCGGTACAAAGTTCATAGTATTCGGCGATGAGTGTATCTGGAATGCTCATAACTTTGCCAAACATCTCGGCTGGCGGGTCACTAACACCAATATAGTTACCCAAGCTCTTGCTCATCTTATTCACCCCATCAGTGCCCACTAGCAGCTTGGTCATGAATACCTGCTGTGATGGCTGACCCATCTTCTTTTGTAAAGATCGTCCTGCCAACATATTGAAACGTTGGTCCGTACCGCCAAACTCCACGTCTGCCTCTAGCATCACCGAGTCATAGGCTTGCATGACTGGGTAAAGGATCTCGTGCAATGACAAATCAGCGCCCGACTGCAGCCGGGCTTTAAAGTCTTCTCGCTCGATGATCTGGGCTACGGTAAATTGACCAGCTAGCTTCAACAAGGCGCTAAAGTCCAATTTATCCAGCCACTCACTGTTGCGACGGACTTCGGCCTTAGAGACGTCTAGCACCTTGCCGACTTGGTCCAAATAGGTTTGAGCATTGGCTAAAATATCAGCCTCAGATAGCACGGGGCGCGTCTTGTTACGACCAGAGGGGTCGCCAATACGAGCCGTGCCATCACCAATTAAAAAGATGACAGTGTGCCCCATATCTTGGAACTTACGCAGCTTGCGCAGTAACACGGTGTGGCCCAAATGAATGTCCGGGCTAGACGGGTCGACGCCCAGCTTAAGCCGTAATGGCTGCTTGGACGCCAAAGCCTTTTTTAGCTCAGCCTCGCCAATAATTTCGTCAACGGCCCTAGTTAGCAGGTCTTCCATACGCCTTAATATAGCATAGCTAGCGAGGCCAGACGCGACGAAAACATAAGCGTTTGCGTAGTTGTTTTGCTATAATGAGAGTCGTATTTATAGGCAATAATGGCCACACGAAAAGCCCGCAAGGTCAAATATTCCACAACTCCGAATGCGCCCGCTACCAAGCTGCGTAAGTTTATTAATAGTTTCAGGCCAGAGAACTTTAAAGAATACTGGCTAAGTGAGGCAGGTGCTAAACGAATCGCCAAGATTGTCGGTTTTGGCGTTTTAATGATCTTGCTAGTTTTCCTGTACTTCGCCAAGGATCTGCCTAGTCCTTCGAAGATCAATGCCAAGATTAATGCTCAGACTACCAAGCTATGGGACCGCACTCATACCAAAATCCTATATGAAGTATTGGGCGACAAAAACCGTAGCATCATTAGCTTTGATCAAATGCCGACCAATATTAAAGAGGCTACGATTGCAGTTGAAGACCGCAACTTTTACAAGCACGGCGCCTTTAGCTTCTTGGGCATCCTACGCGCAGCGGTTGTCGACGTCACCTTGGGCAGTCGGGCCCAGGGCGGCTCAACGATTACTCAGCAGTACGTTAAAAACGCTTTGTTAAGCCCAGAACGTAGCTTTACTCGCAAGATCAAAGAGCTGATTTTATCGACTGAGATCGAGGCTTTTTATTCCAAAAACGACATATTGAAGCTCTATTTAAATGAAATCCCCTATGGCGGTACGGCCTATGGCGTTGAAGCGGCCTGTCGTACCTACTTTGGCTATCATGCCAAAACCAACGAGGAGTTATGCGCCCCCAATCTAACCTTGGACGAAGCTGCTACCTTAGCTGCCATGGCTCGAGCGCCCACCTATTATTCACCTTATGGCCAGCACATCGACGAACTAACAGGCCGCAAGCAGCTGGTGTTGGATCTAATGGTTGACCAGCACTACATCACCAAGCAGCAGGCCGATGAAGCCAAGAAAATTGACACCGTCGCTAAAATGCCTAAGACACCACAATACTTTGCCAATGTCACGGCACCGCACTTTGTCCTATACGTACAGGAACAGCTGGAGGCCAAGTATGGTACCAAAGCAGTGACTGAAGGTGGACTGGACGTTACAACGACGCTAGATCTTAATCGCCAAAAACAAATCGAGGACTCGGTTGCCAAGGGAATACCAAACGTCAAGGCGCTCGGCGGCAGCAATGTGGCCATGGTGACGGCCGACCCCAAGACCGGTCAGGTTACCGGTATGGTCGGCAGCTACAAATTCCAAGACGAGAAGTTCGGCGCCTTTAACGTCGCCATTGCCAACCGGCAACCCGGTTCTAGCTTTAAGCCGCTAGTTTACGCGACGGCGTTCGCCCAAAACTTTGGGCCCGGTACCACCCTATACGACGTGCCGACCGACTTTGGTGGCGGCTACAAACCGCAGAACTTCGGTGGTATATCGTTTGGTGTGCTCAGTATGCGGCAGGCGTTAGGCAACTCGCTGAATATCCCAGCAGTTAAAACCCTATACTTGGCGGGTATCGATAAAGCCCTCGATCAGGCACACCGGATGGGTATCACCACGCTTCAGCAACCGGCCGGCAACTACGGACTTAGTTTGACGCTGGGCTCGGGCGAGGTAAAGCTGGTTGATATGGTAAATGCCTACCAGTCATTTGCTAATGGTGGCGTACATTACTCGCAGGTTTATTGGTTAAAAGTGCAGGACGCCAAAGGCAGCGTGCTGGAAGAATACAAGACGCCCAAGACCCAAAACCGGGTACTCGACCCCCAAATCGCCTGGATGATATCTGATATTTTGTCCGATAACCCAAACCGGGCGCGTGTCTTTGGCAACTTGTTAGCTATACCGGGTCACACAGTAGCCGTCAAAACCGGCACTACCGAACATTACAATGACGCTTGGACGGTAGGGTATACACCCTCACTAGTAGCTGGCGTTTGGGCTGGAAACAACGATAATGCACCGATGTCTTCAGCCGCCGCCGCCATTTCGGCACCTATTTGGAAGGACTTCATGATCAAAGCCTTAGCAGGCTCGGCCGACGAGCCGTTTGCTAAGCCAACTGGCCTTAAGCAGGTAACGCTGGACGCCAACACAGGCAAACTGGCCACTGACCAAACCAAGAACAAACGCACCGACTGGTTCCCGTCGTGGTACAAGCCACCGGCAGCCTCAGATGGCGGTAAGACTGCCAAGGTTGATAAGGTCAGTGGCAAGCTTGCCACCTCCTGTACGCCCGACAGCGCCACCGATACTGTGACCTCTAGCGAAATTCACGCTGAGATTCCGCCAAGTGACCCAGCCTACTACCGTTGGGAGCCACCCGTCCAAGCTTTGGCCGCCAGCCTTGGCCAGCAAGGCGGTGCTCTGCCAACCGAAAGCGACGATGTGCACCATTGCGACGATGTTCACCCGCAAGTTAATTTAAGCGCCAGCTCGCTAGGTGGCGGCAACTTCCACCTGAGTGCCGTCGTCACCTCGGGCACCTTTACTGCCAATAAGCTGGAATTTAAACTAGACGACCAGATAATCAGTACTTTAGCCATTAACGGCAGCACTACTTATGACTTTGATACCAGTGTCGATAGCAACGGCACTCACTACTTTAAGGCTACCGTAACCGACGCCGGTCTGTACCAAGCCGAAGACAGCCAAACCGTCACGGTGACCGACGCTGGTAGTGGCGGCAGCTTCCAAGGCACCACGCCAACGAACGGGCAATTCTACCCGTCTCATCCCACAAACGTTACCTTTGTTTGGACAACTTACACCGGTGCCACTACCTACACTGTCTTTATTAAACGCTCTGGCAGCGGTGGCTTTACGCCAGAAGCGCCAACTAGTTCAACTAGCCTAACTAAAACTATCTTGCTTGCGGGGACATACAGTTGGTACGTGCAGAGCTCGAGTGGACCGCAAACCACGACTAAGACGTTTAGTGTCGGCCCGTAGGTCTGATCAACTGATCTAGCCGGTCAACCAGCGCAAAGAAACCGGCATCGCGAGTCGGTCGCGGCCTCGGCAAGTTATTTTCGATTATACTGACAACTTGGCCTGGCCGAGTGCTCAGGACGACAATCCGGTCACCCAGTTCGGCAGCTTCGGTTGATAAGTGGGTTACCATAATGATGGTTTTGCCGGTTGATTGCCAAATTCTGAGCAAATCTTCGCGCAATTCAGCTGCTGTGTAAGTATCAAGTGCCGAAAACGGCTCATCCAATAGCAAAACATCGGGATCAATTGCCAGCGCTCTGGCTAGCCCAACACGTTGTTTTTGGCCGCCAGACAGCTCCTTGGGCCTGCGGTGCTGCAGACCGGCCAGCCCAACCTCGTGAATCTGTTTGGTGACCGCTTGATGGATCTCATTTTCATCTAGGCTGCGCATACGCAGTCCGAAAGCAATGTTTTCATAAACGCTCAGCCAGGGCATTAGGGCAAAGTTTTGAAAAACAAAACCGACTCTGGCTGGCGGATCAGTCACCCCACCCACCGAGGCATCAATTAACCCGGCAATCAGCCGCAGCAGAGTTGATTTACCACAGCCGCTCGGTCCCATGAGGCATAGAAACTCACCATTCTTCACCTCGAGGTTAATACTATCCAATACCTGATGGTGATGGCCGTCCTCGACGAAATACTTGCCAATGTTGTGCAGCTTTAGGCTCATGATTCGGCCTGGTATTTAGTGTAGTGATGCAATAATGGCAGCCAGATGACCTGGTTTAGGCAGAAGATCAGCAGTAAGTAGAACACGATGGCCAAACCAAGCAAGCTGGTATGTCCGGTTTCACTGAGCTGCCCCAGGTAGTAACCAGCGCCGCCGGCGGCAGCGATGATCTCGGCCCCGACTATAGTGTCCCAGGCCTGCCCCCAGGAGATTATTGAGCCTGTAATAATAGCCGGTCTCAGCATAGGCCAACGGTAGTAGATCAGGTAACGCCAGCCCGTAGCGCCAAATAAGGTTGCAGCCTCGGATTGGTCTTGGCGCTGTTCTTTTATGCCGGCAATCACATTAAATAGTATCGGCCAGATCATGGCGACCACCAAAATCACTATGACGGCCACACTGGTGCGCCCAAAGTACAGCACAAGCAAGGGCAGCAGGGCGTAGCTAGGAAAACTTTGGGCAACATCCAAGAAGGGTATCAGGATTGCTTCAACTTTTTCGTGGCTGACGGCTAATATGCCAAATAGAAGCGCTAAAGCCAGTGAAATAATGTAGGCCACGCTAACGCGAAACAGGCTGACTGCAAAACCCAACAACAGAGCGCGCTGATTGAGGGGCACACGGAACAACGCCATTAGAATGACCAGGGTACCCGCCAGAACAAAAAAAGACGTTAAGTGCAGTCTGCGATGCTTGGGCGTGCCGTGGACGATTTGATGATAGCGATGGTTATAACGCACGCTAACATTTTACCCTAAAACGCTTATGTTTGCTCGGCGAGGCGACTAGTCTTGGTTGTCTTGTACTAGACGTTCTTCAATGGACTGAGGTGACTTGTCGCTCTGAGGCTGTGCCTGAGGCTGCGGTTGGCGTGTACGCCCGTTACCATTACGCATGCGACCATTCTTGGCGGATGCTCCGGCGGTTGACTTCTTCGGAGTGGCAAAGATCATCTTACCGGCAACTGTCTGGAAAACCCTGGTAACTTCAGTCGGCACTTCTTGGCCGATCATCTTATCACCGTTCTCGACCACTATCATGGTGCCATCGGGCAGGTAACCGACACCTTGATTGCGTTCTTTGCCCGCCTGCACAATCTTTACTAGCATGTCTTCACCGGGCAATACGACAGGCCTGATAGCATTCGACAACTCGTTAATATTTAACACCTTAATACCTTCAATTTGGGCTACTCTGTTTAGGTTGTAATCAGTTGTCATAATCTGACTACCACGGGTTTGCGCTAGCGACACCAGTTTGGCGTCGACTTCGCGAATGGTAGGCACATCATCATCAATGATCTCAATATCAATGCCTTGAGTGCTCTGAATTGTTTTGAGCATCTCCAGCCCACGCCGGCCGCGACTGCGACGCATCGAGTCGTCTGAATCGGCGATGTTTTGCAGCTCGGCCAAAACGAAACGCGGAACTAGCAGTTTGCCGGGAACGAAACCAGTTTGAACGATGTCAGCGATGCGACCATCAATAATTACCGAAGTATCAACTAGGATCTCTGAGGCATCCGTCGAAGTCCGCGGACGATTGTTGCTAGCGCCCAACGACTTTAACCAACTGGCCAGGCCGGTGGCGTGCTCCTGTTGGCGGGTGAAGACAGCTATCATAATGATTGTTAAAAGCACAGTCGTGACGATTGGCAGAATGCCGCCAAATGGCTCTGGTAATTTACCGAGAGGCACACTTAAAAGGGCGCTCAAAAGCAAGCCGGTTATGGCTCCACCAAGACCGAGCATCAGGCTATGTAACGATAGCCGCATCAGCTTTAGGGCAATATAGCCAGCCACCAAAGCAATAGCAATGATACTTAGGGCCAAAAAATTATTTATCATTTAAGTCCTTATCTGGACTCTAGCGCGGCTTCGATGGCTTGAGAGATAGTCTTAACTCCTAGGGCAGCGGTTTTGTCGGCGTCACGATGCGGACCGACGGCACGCTTAAAACCAAGTTTTTTGGCTTCCGCCAGTCGCTTAGCGGTGCTAGCGACCGAGCGAATCTCACCATTTAGGCCAACCTCGCCGTAGGCTACCAGGTCATTCTTGATAGAACAATTCTTGAACGCTGATGCGATCGAGAGAATAATTGCTAAATCGGCAGCCGGCTCAGTGATTTTGAGTCCACCGACGATATTAACATAGATGTCCTGGTCGCTCAAGTTGAGCCCAGCCCGTTTTGTCAGCACTGCAACCAGCACATTTAACCTATTGAGATCAAAACCAGCAGCTGTTCGTTTGGGATAGCCAAAGACGCTTTTTGAAACCAGCGCCTGGACTTCGATAAGGACCGGGCGACTGCCTTCTAGGGTTGGCAAAACGACCGAACCGGCACCTGGCTGGCGTTCTGCCAACAGCGCCGCCGAGGGATTATCCACGGGCACCAGGCCCTGCTCAGCCATCTCAAAGATGCCAGCCTCGTTGGTGGAGCCAAAGCGGTTTTTGACGGCTCTGAGGGCTTTAAATGCCCCATAGCGCTCGCCTTCCAGGTAGAGAACAACGTCGACCAAGTGCTCCAGAATCTTTGGTCCGGCAATACTACCCTCTTTAGTAACATGCCCAATGATCATTACGGCCACGTGGCGTTGTTTGGCGACATGCTGCAGGGTCTGTGCACAAGCGGTGATTTGACCGACTGAACCCGCAGCACCGGTGAGATTATTTGTGGAGAGAGTTTGAATGGAGTCGATAATTACCAGCTCATACTGGCCAGCTTCTATGGTTGCCACGATTGAGTCAGCGTCAGTCTCGGTCAATAAATCAACGCCGGAATCGGCTAGCTTGAGGCGTTCAGCCCTCAATTTAATTTGTGAGGCTGATTCCTCGCCACTGACATACAATACCTGCTTGTTCTTAGCAATGGCCGCCGATAATTGCAGAACTAAGGTCGATTTGCCGATACCTGGGTCGCCAGACAACAGCATGACCGAACCAGGCACGATGCCGCCGCCTATTACTTGATCAAATTCATCAATGCCGCTTTTAATTCGCGGGGTCTTAGACACATCGACTGACGCCAACTTAGTTGGCTCTAGCTTAACTCCTGTACTCCCCCCGCCCCGCCTCGCCACGGCTACAGCAGTCTCCACGAACGAATTCCAAGCACCACAGCCATCACAACGACCAGACCATTTAGAGCTGGTAGCACCGCAACTTTGACAGACAAATTGAACTGCAGACTTTGGCATGAACACAGTCTACCATAAACCGAACAAAAAGCGAACAACAAGCCTGCCACGATAACTTATCCTCATTGACCTAACTCAAGAAATATGGTATTATGTGCTCCTCGCGCAGATCGCGCTTGTTCGTTCCCATTTGGAGGAGAGCCTTGTCGACTCTGCATGTTTTTGTAGTTTCGACCTTTTTGTTCGCCATGGCAGTTGTCGTGGCGATCATGGAGATCGAAACCGAGGGCAAGCACGGCTGGGCTCAACATCTGCCCACCTGGTATCGCACCGAAGGCCGGGTTGCCCAGCTCTACATCAAGTCCACCGGCCGGCCGGCGCTAACGGGCTATCACGCCGCCATCACGCCGTTGCCATTCCTGATCTTTCTGCTGCCGATGGTCTACACGTCCCACTTTTCGTTAGCCGGAGTTTTGATGGTTGCCGCTATCTACTTCGTTTGGACGATTGTGTGGGACTTCAGCTGGTTCGCCCTCAACCCTCACTACGGGGTCGCCAAGTTCCGGCGCAATCGAGTGTGGTGGTTCAGCCAGGAACGGTGGCACTTTGGGCGCGTCCCAGAAAGCTATATCAAAGCCACGCTCACCAGCTTGGCCTTCGCCACCCTCAGCGGCGCAGCCAGCGGTGGTGCAGTGAACGGACTGACGTGGTCGGTTGAGCAAATCGGCTGGTACCTCGTGTTCACAGCCCTGCTAGTCCGTTTCGGGGCGCCGGCTTTCCGTAAGTACTACTGGCACATGCGCCAGCAAGATCACCGCGGCATGGCACCGATTTTCGACGTCGACGATGCCTAGCCCCATTCAACCTGCGGGGAGAGTTCGCTCTCCCCGCCCGACCCGAGACTTTAAGGAGTCCCTATCTTAAAATTTCAGGTCGTAATTAGCGCCAAAACTGTTAACTACCACAAAACGAGCTAGTTTGTTGCCTGCCTTCCTTAGGCATTTTGCCAATTGTCAAAGTTGTCACGTTACGTTAACCTCTGTAACCGTGCTGCCAAAATGGCAGCTCTATTAATAAGAGGAGGTCTATGCGTAAACTGCTCGCGGTCTGCGCCCCAGCCCTAGTCGGACTGGCGCTACTAGCCGCCCCAGCTCACGCCGACCAAAATCAAACACCCCAAACCAACAACAACAACCAACCAAAAGTAGAGGCTCAAATTCACAAGGTGACCGAGGGGGAGAGCCTCTCGTCAATTGCATACGACAATAAACTTGATACCTGGCGTCCCCTTTGGAACGCCAACCCTCAGCTGAATGATCCTGACATAATCCATCCGGACGATCAGCTGACTATTCCGACCGGTCCGACCGAAGACCGCCCACTACCGGCTCAGACTGTCGCGCCAGTAGCTAGCTCTCAGAATACGTCTTTCGCACACCCTCGCCCGAACGCCCGCGTGGCCAACTATGCCCTGGGCTCTGGCGATATCTTTGCGCGCATTCGCCTGCGCGAGAGTGGTGGTAACTATGCTGCCAACACCGGTAATGGCTACTACGGTGCCTATCAATACAATGATGGGACCTGGGGAGGTTACGGTGGGTACCGACATGCTAGCGATGCGCCACCAGCCGTCCAAGACCAAAAAGCTGCCGAAACCTACGCTCGCCGCGGCTGTAGTCCCTGGCCCAACACCTGTTACTAGCTAAAACCTAAACAAACTAGCTCGAACCGTCCGATCGCCCGCCAAAACGGGCCTTTCGGCGTGGAGCGATTTCAGAATACTAAAAAAGAGCCGATCGGGCTCTTTTTTAGGTTGGTGTTTATTCTTTAACTGTAGATTCTTCGAGCAGGTACAGAGCTAGTTGGTCGCCGCGGCGTAGGACACTAACGGTGTCGCCGGCTTTGAATTCGCCAGCTAGGATGGCCTGCGCTAGCGGATCTTCGACGTAGTCTTGAATAGCGCGGCGCATTGGTCTGGCGCCGTTATCGACGTCGTAGCCACGCTCTATCAGGAAGTTTTTGGCCGAACTGGCCACCTTTAGACTAATCTGCTGCTCTTTGAGTCGGTTAGCCAAATCAGCTATCTGTAAGTTTAGGATGCGCTGGATATCTGGACGACTCAGCGACTTAAATACCACAACCTGGTCAACCCGGTTCAAGAACTCTGGGCGGAAAGTCTTTTTAAGATCACCCATTACCTTGCCCTTGATCTCTTCGTGAGTCTCTTCTAACTCTTTTTGCTCGTTGGCTGTTTTAACATTAAAGCCCATGACGGCTTCCTTATACATGTCACTGGCGCCGACGTTACTGGTCATGATGATCACGGTGTTTCTAAAGTCGACGCGGCGACCCTTGGCATCAGCCAGGTAGCCGTCTTCCATGATCTGTAGCAACATGTTGAAGACATCGGGGTGAGCCTTTTCGATTTCGTCGAACAAAATCAGGCTATAGGGCTTGCGACGAATGACTTCAGTCAACTGACCACCATCGTCGTAGCCAACATAGCCAGCCGGAGCACCAACTAGACGTGCAACGTTATGCTTTTCCATGAACTCCGACATGTCGATCTTTACCAAGGCCTCATCGCTATTAAACATCTCGTGGGCTAGCACCCTGGCCAATTCGGTCTTACCAACGCCAGTTGGGCCCAGGAATATGAACGAACCAATTGGCCGCCG
>DATIHE010000010.1:0-13022 GCA_035481015.1 Candidatus Nanoarchaeia archaeon | reverse complement strand
CGAAGGAGCCGGGCTGGGGCTCTACATTGTCAAAAAATTAATCGAGTTAAACCACGGCCGAATCGACCTGGTTTCTTACCCGAACGAGGGTACGATCTTTACAGTTAGTTTGCCAACCGAAACTTATTCGGCTTGAGTCTCGTCAGGCTGCTGTTGGACGGGGGTCGTGGCAACATTACCCTTTAGTACGTCGTCGACACTGGATAGAACTTCTTCTGCAGTGTAGTTAGACTTCGTAAAATAGCTGATGGCACCGAGCTCGATAGCCTCTTGTACGACAGCAGCGCTAATCATATGGCTAAAAACAACTACCTTGGTTTCTGGATGCTCCTTGGCTTTGAACTGCCGCAGGAAATCCATCCCAGTCACATTTTTTAACATCATATCTAACAGTACCAAGTCGTACTGAGCTTCCTGGGTTTTTCTAAGGGCTTCGTTACCGTCTTCGGCCGTGTCCACTTGGTGGCCGGCCTTTATCAAAGTCTGCGCATAAACAAATTGTTGGGAAGGGTAATCTTCGACGACTAATATCCTGGCCATATTGGGCACTCCTTTTGCACAATAATAGCTTCTAGCCGTAATAAACGCCAGAAGCGGGATATTACTTTACAAACCACTTCGGCCGGGCGTAAGTTAACGTTATGAAAACCCGCGATGAACGAGGCGTGATACTTTTGGCATTGTCTATCTTGGCGCTCCTGGCGTTCATTGTGTTTGTTGGTTGGCGAGCTTATACAGCCCGAATCAAAGCAAGACAGCAGACCAGTGCCTATACCCAGAACTAGTAAAAAAGTTGATCGCATTTTCGAGATCAGCATACTGCTCAAAGCCTTGGATGGGGCTTTTGAAGCCATTGGCGGCCTGTTACTTCTACTGGTCAAGCCGGCAAGCATTAATCATTTTGTAATAGCTCTAACGCAGCGTGAACTTGTTCAGGATCCTCGCGACTTTATAGCCAACCATTTACTTCATACTGCTCAAAAATTAACTGGTGCCAGTCTGATATTCGGCGCTATTTACTTACTGTCTCACGGCTTGGTCAAAGTAATCTTGGTTGCCGAAATAATGCGTGACCATCTGTGGGCTTACAAAGGGTTGATCATCTTTGTTGTGGCGTTCATGGTGTACCAAATTTATCGCATTACCTACACTCATTCGATCGGTTTGTTACTGCTGACACTCTATGATGGCCTAGTAGTTTATTTAACCGCCAAGGAATATAGACGGCTGACTAGTTAGATTTGGCCGAGCTGGCTATTGGTAACTCGACTGTGAACTGGCTACCAACGCCCTCTGTACTTTCGACATAGATACGACCACCCATTTTCTCGACATATTGCTTGATGATCCATAGGCCGAGCCCGGTGCCCGAGATATCTTTGGTTTTATCATTACGGATTCGGTAGAACCGGCTAAATAGTTTTTCGCGCTCAGCGGCTGACATGCCAATTCCAGTATCCTTAACCACCGTTTTGACAATTTTGGCGTCGATCGAATGTGTGATGGTCACAGTGCCTGACTGGCTGTACTTGATGGCATTATCGATTAGATTGGTGAATACTTCATTAGCACGGTCGATGTCGGCGCGCACCTTTGGGGTGTCGGCCGCCGGCTTGTACTCCAGTTTTAAACCCTTGCTGCTAGCCTTAACATTGAATTGTTGAACTAATTCACGAATCATATCCGTCAGACTGACCGCTTGCAGCTCAAAAACTGTCCGACCTTGTTCAAGTCGCGATACGTTCAATAGGTCAACTACCAAGTGATTCAACCGATCAGTTTGATCCATGACCATTTGTAGGGTTTGGCGTCCTTCGGCGTCGACTTTGCCACTATCACCCTCAATTACCAGGGACACGTAGCCTTTGATAACACTCATCGGTGCCTTTAGCTCGTGAGTGGCAATCTGTATAAAGTCGTCTTTTAACTGGTCGACTTCTTTAAGCTTACGGAATAGTTCTGCATATTCGACAAAGCGAAAGTGGTTTAACAGCAGCAGCAGGATAATGACTATTGTTGCTATTAGCACCCAAAACGAGCGAGATAACGTGGCGTTGACCAACTTATCGGCTTCAAATAGGGAAACGCTAGTATTTATAACGCCAACAAGCTGCCCTTTCGAGTCGCTCAACGGAGTTAGTACTCGCCAGCTCCTGTGACTTTGATCGTTGGTTGCGTAAACCAGGGCAGCGATTGGTTGGTTGCGGCTAAAGGCTAAAGCCGCCTGAATGTCAGCGGTTTTTTGGCCCCGCTTCCCACCATCAGTACTGGCCAGCGCTCTAAAATCCTGTCCATCAGGCACCAACACAGTCAGTTCGTTAATCTCAGCTGAAGCAGCTGCCGCTCGACTTACTAGTTGTTGTAGCTTGGCTTGGTCGTGAATGTCATCAGCTGCAGCTACCCCGAGTATGTTAGAGGCGAGGTTAGCTTTGCGTCGTAGCTCGGTGTCAAAATCGCGTTTGACCGAGCTAGACAGCCAGAGCGTATTTACAACTAGCAGGGCTGGCACTAGCAGGACTATAAAGATTGAGTAGTAGAATTGCAGCCGCTCGCGGGAAAGGCTCTTTTTAACGTCTAGCATTAGGCTTAGTGATCCTGCCGCGCCACATAGTTAAGAACAAGTGGGCGACAAGCCCGGCAATAATCGCAATCGCTGCATATAGACCAAAGGTGACTATAGAGCTATTGGGCGCGGCTAGTGACAGCCCATCGCCTTCAGGGTTTTCGGCAGTCGAGGCGGCTCGGGCGACACTGATGAAAAATGGGTTTGAACCTACATAGCTATTGGGATCTTTTTCGGCTGCAACATATACTTCGTGCTTGCCAGGCTTCAGCGGGTTTTCTAAGGTGTAGCTCCAGCGGCCATCCTTGTCGGTGTTGGCAGCTAGTACTAGAGGCTCAGAGAAAACGTAGATCAAAACGGTCTTGCCAGCGATCGCCTTACCACTCAGAGTTAGCGCGGCTTTGGATGACCCATCAGATTGTTTGGTAAGGCTGTTTTTAACCTCACTAACTTCGAGGTCTGGTGACTTCGGCAAGTCCTTAACTTTGGCTGGTGCAACCGGCGCCAAATTGGTAGGCACCACGAACTGGTGTTGGGCGAAGCAGTGTGATGCTTTTTGGAATTCGGTTTCGGTAAGTCGGCTGGCACCGCTAGTAATCTGCTGATAACGACTGTCGCCAACAGCTTGCTTTAGGCAGGCTTCTAGTTGAGGATCACCTGGCGAGGAGGCAGCTGTTGGGCTATTGCTCGACTGGGTGGTTGGATAGCTCGATCCACTAACCTGGGACTTAACGGTAATCTTGATAGCTTGATCAACAGCTTTACCGCCATAGTCAGCGTGTATTTTAACTTCACCCGTGCCGGCATTAGGGCCCGAGAAAAAGCTTGCCTGGTTGCCGTTGTGATTCAATGTCCCAAGTGAAGTTGACCAGGTAAAGGCGGTTTGGGCGGTAACATCGTTTTTAGTGCCGTTAGAGTAAATCAGAAATGAGTTCACGCTAAACGCCGACGATACGTTAGTTGGCCCTTCCCAAGTTGTTGGGTGTAGCTCCAGAACTAGGTTTGATGAAACGGCAGTCTGGTTATTTACGTAAAATGGGACCGGCGAACTATCACAGGTTACGTCGCCAGTACTGGTGCTAGTAGAATTGTGATAATACGCCCTGGCTACAAGCGGATAAGTCCCGTTAGGCAAGGCTCGACTATCCCAACCCATCTGCCAGTACGAATAGTTGGTACTAGAGGCCTGGCCCTGGCCTAGCACCGAACCATTGACCCAAAATTCAACTTTGTTTAATCCTGGGTAGTTAGTAACAGATGCTGCTAGCGTTGTTGTCCCAGCAACCTGGGCGTTTGTCTGTGGACTAACGACATCTACGGTAATCCCACTACACGACGACGCGTCGGCTACGGAAGAGTGCCAATGAGTACTAGCCAGACCCAAGCCAGCTAGCACCACTGCAGTAATAAGAAGAAGTGTACGCTTCATAATGCTTATGCTTTAATATAGCACTTTCTTGAGCATCCAATCTAGATGTAACCCAGGTTTGGTTAGTAAACAAAAGTCGCCTGCGGTTTGGGCTACAATAAAGATATGCATAGGTTTAAGGCTCCTGTTCTTGGCGTTTTGGTTGTGGCTGCCTCGGTGGTAACTGTTTGGAAGGTTCCTAAAGCTGCACTAATTGGGAATACAACAAGCTCTACGGAACAGAGTTTTGATCAACAGTTACTTAACCCGCTAACCATCCAGGCCATTCGGGCCAGGCAATATCCAGGCAGCGATATAGTTACCGAACAACAGCTAGGCCAGCGAGTCAGTAGGGTAGTTAGCATCGTTAGTTATCAGTCAGACGGCCTTAAAATTTACGCTCAACTTAGCTTGCCAACCAGTGACAAGCCAGCTGCCGGTTATCCAGTAATTATTCTCGATCACGGCTACATCAATCCAGCCCAGTATCAAACCGATGGTCCGGAATATGCCTCGTGGATCGACGCCTTAACCGGCGCTGGTTTTGCCGTCATTAAGCCAGATTATCGAGGCAATGGTAACAGCGAGGGTGTTCCTGAAGGCGGTCATTATTCGCCAGTATATGCTTATGACAACCTGAATCTAGTAACTAGTCTTAAGAATTTTGCGCCGGTCGACTCCAAACGCATCGGTCTGCTAGGGCATAGTCTAGGCGGTCATGAAGCACTGAGGACCATAGTTGTCTCGCCAGATATTAAAGCAACCTCGTTGGCCGCCGGCGTTACCGGCTCGTTTTATGACCTGTTCTATAATTGGCCGCACAGTCCAGCGCCTAACGACCAGCCCACAACTATCGTGCGCGGAAATTTAGAGAGACTGCTTAGCGAGCAGGGTGATCCGAAAAGTAATCCGGATTTTTGGGCGAGCGCCTCATCAGTTAACTACGTCTCGGCGGTGACTGGCGCTGTCCAAGTTAACCACGGCACAGCCGATGTTACGGTACCAAAGCTATTTAGCGACCATCTGGTAGAAGCGCTCCAAAAAGCCGGCAAAAGCGTTGAATACCAGGTATATCCAGGCGGTGACCACCAGTTTAGCCATGACCACCAGCTTTTCTTGCAGCGCCTAATCGATTTCTATAACCGTAATTTGTAAGCGATCAAGCCCCGAGCTTAAATTTTGTTCAATCTCTTGGCCAACGCCTCAGTCTCTACTAGCAGAGCTTCGATCTCATCTAGTCCTTGGTTCCAGAACTTGGCGTCGGTAATGTCGATGTCCATGTCAGCAAAGATCTGGGCAGGGGACTTCGAACTGCCGGCTGCCAAGAACTGCTTTACTTTTTCGACGAATTTAGCGTCCTTACGGGTAGCGTTTTGCATGGCTTTACCAATCAGTAGGCCGCCAGCATAGGCGTAAACGTAGAAGAAGTTGCGAATGTGGCTCCAGTAAACCCACCAGTTTTCACTACCCGGTGACTGTTCGACGGCTTCGCCCATATAGGCTACCATCTCATTCTGGAATAGCTGCCCAATAGCTTCTTTAGACAAGTAGCCTTTTTCCCGGAACTCAGTGTGGATGGCTAGCTCAAACTTGTAGCAGGCAATTTGTCGGAAAATCGACGAGACGGCATCGTTCAGTCGACTCATCTGGATAGCTAGCTTTAATTCGTCATCGGCCTGGGCGACCAGTTCGTCCATGACGAAATCTTCGGTGTACTGACTAGCAACTTCAGCCGTAGCCATCGGTATCTGGAACGATAAGGCAGTTTGATGCCGCCGGCGATATTCGCTATGCAGTGCGTGGCCCATTTCGTGAGCGAGCGTGGTGACATCTTTAGTCTTATTGGTGAAGTTAAGTAGCACGAAGGTTGGCTGTGAGATTAAGATGTCAACGCAGAAGGCGCCGCCCGATTTGCCTTTTCGTGGGTAGACATCGATTTTGCCATTACTGACATAGTCTTCCAGTATGGCGCCAAAGTCGGGATCCAGTCGGCTATAGACTTCATGCACAAGCCGCAGGGCTTCTTCGTAGCTGTATTCCCGGCCTAGCTCGCCATACTCAATGTTACGTTCGTGATAGGCCAGTTTAGGCAGGCCTAGCAGTTTAGCTTTTAGTTTATAAAATCGTTGGGCGATGTCATTGCGATCACTAACTGCTTTTATCAAAGCATCAACCATAGCAGTTTCAACATCATCGCCCAGATGCCGGCTAGAGTCTGGTCGCTCAAAACCGCGCAATTCGTCATCAATTTTCTTATTAGCTAGTATCGAGTTTATTTCGTTTTCGGCCACATCAGCATGATCGGCAAGTATGGCGTTCAAGGTCTCGGCTGCCTGGTCGCGCACAGCCTTGTTATTACTGCTGACTAGGCTGACCAGCTGTTCGTAACTCATCGGCTGGCGCTGGCCATCTTCGGTCAAGCTATCTCGCAAGTCACCTGACAAAAAACTGGAAGTCATTTTGACCCAATTATAGTAAGCTGGTGAACTTTTAAGATTCAAAATCTTTTCTTCCGGCTCGCTTAACAAATACTGGGCAGCTTCAAAAGCCCGTTCCAAGTAGTGCTTGTAAGCGGCTAGTTTTGGATGACTTAGAAACTTTGCGTGTAATTTGGGTTCAATTTTGGCGATCTTTAGCTCAAAGAATTGGATACGATTACCGATATCTAGGCCAAAGTTTGTGATCAGTTGATTCTTGGCCTTTAGTTCCGACGATAGTTGGTCTTGGCTAGTACGTAGCCAAAAATAAAAGCCTTCGTTGCCCTCGGCCCCGTACATGGCCGACCAGTTTTCGTATTCGACCAAGGCTTCGGTCAGTACCTCGGGATCCGTCAGATAATCGTCACGTGGCTGCCATTTATCGATAAATTTTGTTGCCTGCTTGGTCAGTATCTCGCGCTCACTAGCCATCGCCGGATCGTTATCGCCAGCTTTAAAAAGCGATGACAAGTTCCACTCAGTTTGCTTAGGCACTAGCTTAGACATGTCAGTAGTATCAAAGAAGCTATGGTCGACATGCAAGCACAAGCGCTTGTTATTGTTGGCTCAGTCAGTATAATTCTGGGGTATGGACGACCAAAAACCTCGCAGTATGAATGATATCCGCTCTTCCCGGCCGATAGGACAACCGGTGCAACGCCCCGTGACTCCAGCTCCGGAGCAGCCCATTGTCCCTCCCGTTCCGGTACCCAAGCCAAAGCGTACTAAACAAGCGGCTACTGAAATCTTGCCTCCGAGTGAAAATCTACTGGATATGCCGACGCCCAAGCCTCGCCGGAAGGGCAGAGTCTTAACTGTATTGTTTTCACTATTAATAGTGGCTGCCACGTTGGCGGCTGGCTATTATATCTATTTGAAATTCTTCCGCTAAGCGTTAGCGGCATAACACAAAAGTGACATAACTAACATAAGTTTGTTTGTGATTAAACATAATGACTCCAAACCGCTCATGGCACATACTGGGGTCATTAAAGAGAGGGTCAAACAAGGTGGGACAGAAGGGTCGTAAAGTAAAGTCATTAGGCTTAACTAAAGGCGATACCGAGATTTTCTGGATGAGCCTAGAAGAAGCCAAAGCCGCGATTGCAGGTAAGTACGAGTTCCTAGTTGATCAGTACGAGCAGCGTAGTCCGAAAGAGAATGGCGTTAAAAAAGTAAGCTGAACAAGAGCCCCGCAAGGGGCTCTTTCGTGCTTAAACAGCCTGGTAAAACGGGCTGTTTTCTGCTTAAATAATCCAGTTACGCCGATGTAGCTCAGCTGGTAGAGCAATGCTTTCGTAAAGCAGAGGTCAGCGGTTCGATCCCGCTCATCGGCTCCAGGCGGGTATAGTTTAGCGGCAAAACACGACCTTCCCAAGGTTGCGTCGCGGGTTCGATTCCCGCTACCCGCTCCAGTAAACAACTAAAGCAGGTTATAATAGCTGCATGAAAAGGCTAAAGCTTAGCCATATTAAACCAAGTCTATCTCTGGCTTTTGATACGCTGCGGCAGCAGCGCTTTTTTAAAGATCGGCTGAGTTGGGTTATTTTGGTCCCGACCCTCGTGCTGAACGCCATTACCATGATCTTGCTGCTAGTTAGACTACATCCAGTCGACTTTGTAGTGCCGGTTCATTACTCTAGCCTAGTGGGGTTTGACAGCCTGGGGCCTTGGTACCAAACTTACACCCTTGGCATCTTTGCTATCTGTGTGACATTGGTGAACACAAGCTTGGCCGTCGCTAGTTTTACGCGAACCCGCATAACTAGCTTTTTTCTTTTGATTGGTTCGTTTGTGGTAGCGCTGTTTTCGTTGGTGATAAGCATCGCTTTTGCCTCTATAGTGTAATAGGAAGCAAGCATAGTTAATGGAAGCAATAAGACAATTTAATCTGCGGTTGGTGGACCGTCATTGGTTTTACCGATTACTAGAGATGGTACCAGGCGTTGCTACCTGGTTGTTTTTGCTTTCACCCGTCATACTCAGTGTTTTTAACCCGCTGGTTGTGGCTTACTTTATTATTGCCTTTGACCTGTTTTGGTTGATCAAATCTTTTCGGTTGAGTACTAATTTGCTACGCGGCTATAGTCGACTATATGAGAATCAACAGGTTGACTGGGCTGAACGGCTTCGCGATTTGCAAGATTTACCAGGAGCCGTTAGGCGATACGAAGCCAGCTTAAAAGGCATACTAGAGCAGCATCCCAACGCAGCCAGTCGTTTAAATTTTGGCTCGGCCCGAAATGACTATCTCAAGCGGCTTGCGCGATATAAAGAATTAAGCGAATTGACTGACCGAAAACAAGCCGTAATTGATCCCAGAGAATTATATAACGTTGTAATTATTGCAACATATAACGAATCTAGAGAAATTTTAGAGCCGACAATCAAAGCCTTGTTGGATAGTGACTATGATCCTAAAAGACTGATGCTAGTCCTGGCGTATGAAGAGAGGGGAGGCGAAAAAAAAGCCAAAGAGTCGATTGAATTGATCGAAGAGTATGGTCCCCAGTTCGCCTATGCAGTTGCCATAAAACATCCAGACGGCTTGCCCGGTGAAGCCAAGGTCAAAGGCGCCAACATGAGCTATGCCGGCCGGAGGTTGACTGAATACATCACTGAACAACAAATTGACCCAGAAAATGTAATCGTCACGACGCTTGATTCAGATAACCGCCCCAGTCCAAATTATTTCTCGTATCTTAGCTACGCCTACGCTACTAATGTTAACCGGGTCCGTAAATCTTACCAGCCAATCCCGATGTTTTTGAATAATATCTGGGATGTGCCGGCCCCGATGCGAATTGTAGCTACCGGTAATTCTTTCTGGATGATCATGGAGGCTATGCGGCCACACAGACTGCGCAACTTTGCAGCTCACGCCCAGAGCCTAAAAGCGCTGATTGAAACCGATTACTGGAGCGTGACATCGATTGTTGAAGATGGCCACCAGTTTTGGCGTACCTATTTTACTTATGACGGTGATCACGAAGTAGTGCCGTTGTTTACACCCGTCTACCAAGACGCCGTTTTGGCTAAGGGTTACTTCAAAACCTTTAGAGCCCAATACGTTCAGCTTAGAAGATGGGCTTGGGGTGCTTCAGAGTTTGCCTTTGTCGTAAAAAACTCGATCACCAATAAGCGGATTGGCCGCCTCGACAAGCTAGCCCAAATCTGGCGACTGTTCGAAGGCCATTTTAGCTGGGCGACTTCGCCACTGATTCTAACTTTTGTGGCCTGGCTGCCGTTGTATCTTAACCGCAACTTTGCATCAGAAGACATCCTTGCCCACCAACTGCCTATAATCGTTAGCCGCATCCTAACAATCACTATGATGGGTCTGCTTATCACCATATTTATTAGCCTGCTGTCGTTGCCGCCCAAACCACCGCGATACCATCGGGCCAGATTTATAACTATGGTTTTACAGTGGGCCTTGGTGCCGGTTGTAGCTATATTGTTTGGCGCCTTTGCGGCGATTGATGCCCAAACCAGACTAATGTTTGGTCGTTATTTGGACTGGCGAGTAACCGAGAAGGTGACTAAGCTCTAATGTATTTGATAGGGTTCCTACTTGCTTTAGTGATTGGCCTCATAGCTACCCCTTGGGTTCGCCGGCTAGCCGTCAAACAGGGGATAATGGACATCCCAGGCGAAGCTAGGCGTATTCATAGTCGGCCTGTAGCGCGCCTAGGCGGCCTGGCTATCTATGCAGCCTTCGTGATACCGCTCTTGTTGCTCTTGCCCGCTAGCCGGCCTCTGTTTGGCCTTCTCGGCGGCGTTACCATCCTGCTGCTGGTCGGAATAGTTGATGATAGCCGCGGCTTAGGGCCTTGGACCAAGTTGGTCTGGCAAATCCTAGCCGCCTGCGTAGCCCTAGCCGGCGGTATTGGTATCACCGCCATCACCAGTCCCTTTGGTGGCACGATAACCCTTAATAGCTGGAATATCCCAGTACAATTAGGGCTCCTACATTTCAATGTCTCGCCAATCGCCAATACTCTTAGCATAGTTTGGATGGTAGGTGTTATTAACGTCATCAATTTTCTTGATGGCTTAGATGGTTTAGCCTGTGGTGTCTCGAGCATTGCAGCGTTTGTAATGTTCTTGCTGGCAGTTGGCCCCAAGCTACATCAACCCGAAGTTGCTCTAATCGCCATCATCTTGGCCGGTGCCACCCTTGGCTTCTTGCCTTACAATTTCTTCCCAGCGCGCATTTTTCTAGGCGACAGTGGTTCTTATTTTCTCGGGCTGACGCTGTCTTTGTTAGCGATTTACTCCGGTGCTAAGCTGGCCACTGCTGGGCTGGTGCTGGGCTTTACTATTATTGATGGTGCCTGGACAGTCTTGCGCCGGCTTTATCGTCGAACCTCACCGTTCAAGGCCGACAAGGGCCATCTACATCACCTGCTACTTGAGGCCGGTCTGAGTCAGCGTCAGGCCGTGGTCGGTCTTTACCTGCTATCGTTGGTTTTTGGTTTATCTGCTTTAATAACTGGCAGTTTTTCAAAACTTATCATCCTAGTTGTTTTGCTTTTGACTACCGCAACCCTTATCACCAGTTTAATGGTGGTCATAAGTCGCAAAGGACGGACGAGTTAGTTTTACACTTTTGCTAGTTCAGCTATAATACGGGGTATAAGAGGGGACGCGCCATGAGTCGTAAATACCTTCAGGAACTTATCAAGAACCTACAGGAGTTCTACAAGTGCCCCTCGTGTGACGCGCCCTATCACTTCGACGATATTAAGTTCTTAGGTGAAATCGACCAATATTGCTTTGTCCAGCTCAGTTGCCATGGCTGTTCCATGCCGGTGCTTGCGACTGTCTCAGTTCAAGGCAAAGAGTTGACCAAACGCAGTCGCAGCGATCTAACACCTTCCGAGAAGCGTAAATTCAACACCAAGGGACCTGTTACGGCTCCCGAAATTGCCGAATTCCACCGCTTTATTTCTAGCTGGGAATGGAACAAGGCTAGTTTGACCAAATAAGGCTTGGAATAGGCTTAAATCTGTGCTAATATTCGCAACGAACAAATACGGCCATGGAGGCCATTTTTAATGGATAAAATCATCTTAACAGCTACCAAGCGTGAAGAGTCAGGCAAGAAGAACCGGGCCTTGAGAGAGGCCGGACAAGTGCCGGCTATTGTCTATGGTCACGGCGAAAAGCCACGCTCAATCAAGGTTGACGCCCGCCTGATGGACAAAACATTTGCTAAGGCCGGCGGTAATAAAATCATTGGCCTTAAGGTCGATGAGGGCAAAGACGAAAACGTACTTATTCACGAAATCCAGCAAGACGGCCGCACCGGCGCTATCTTGCATGCCGATCTCTACCTGGTAAAAATGGACGAGAAGATCCGCACCGAGATTCCACTGCACTTTATCGGTGAATCAACAGCTGTTTATCAGCTAGAAGGCACCTTGGTTAAGAATCTCGAGGAAGTAGAAGTCGAAGCTTTGCCAGGAGATTTGCCGGAGTCTATTGAAGTTGATATTTCGATTCTAGATGACTTCGAGAAATCGATTCATGTGTCTGATTTAAAAATTCCGGCTAATGTTGAGCTGCTGGCCGAGGCCGAGGACCTAGTGGCTCGTGTCGAGCCACCTCGAAGTGAGGAAGAGCTAGCCGAGCTGGATGCCGAGGTCGAAGAGACTTTGCCAGAGGGTGTGGCTGAAGAGCCGACTGAAGGTCAAGAGGGTGAAAGTGACACTGACAAAGAACCAAAGTCCGAATAAATACCTTAAAAAAAGACCGATAGCCCCGGTCTTTTTTAGTTCTGGCACAACGCCAAAAAGCATAGATTTAATGGGTTAATTTTCGCATGATTGCCTGCCGCTTATTAAACATAGGCGGTCTATACTGCTGCAAAACCAAAACCGTGAGGTGACGCCGTGCAAGAACTGCAGGAGTTGCTTAAGATCTGCGAGGCCATCGAGGCCGAGGACGAGCAAACCGGCCGCGATCCGCGCTGCTGGCAGCACAAGCCGACCGAGCTTGAACTTCTTTTCATGGTTGCCAGTGTTCAGCTGTGGGGCGAGAGTCTGCGGCTACATGCCCAAAGCACCGACTGTTGGCTGGAATGGCGACGGCAGCAGTGGGTGGCTACGCACGGCAGCGACATCCGTGATGGCTTTGTCCGAGGGGTCTTGCTCTGCTACGACTACCTGATGGACGACAAGGATCAGCCGCGCTTCAGTCCGCACGCCGCCATCGAGATCGAAGAAGAAGACGGCCGCCGTTGGTTGGTACCGCTCTTCAGGCTCTATCTGCCCAAGTGCGAACGGCGCGAAGAGCCGCCCTCGGTTGACTACAGCGACTTAGTGCCGTTGCAAATCTAGGCAGGCATTGACGCTTCCGGTGAGGACGTCACCCTGCCCAAACCCCACTCTCGGTATCCAAGCGGTTTACCGAGAGTGGGGTTCCACCTTTTTTATAATGCTAATGCTATAATCAGGCTATACCGAGTCAGGAGGCTTAGAATGAGGCATCAGAACCTCTTCCAGAGCCTTCAGGCCCTGGAAGCACACGACAGACGCCAGAAAAAGTTACAAGCATCCGCCGACCGGCT
>DATIHE010000009.1:0-9441 GCA_035481015.1 Candidatus Nanoarchaeia archaeon | reverse complement strand
ACTCCGGGTAGCTTAGAAAATTCTTCGATCAGCTTAGCGACTGATTCGGGGATTATCTGCAAAAAATCTCTCCTACAGTCCTGGCAAGCCCAGTCCGCCGGCTACTGACTTCATGCGTTCCGCGGCGACTTGTTGTGACTGGTTGATTGCCTGGGTAACGGCAGACTCGATCCATTTTTCAAGCTGTGGCAGGTCATTGGCGTCAACTTTGGCTGGGTCTAATTTAACCTCTTTAATCTTCATCTCGCCGTTCACTTTAACTTTAACGGCGCCGTTGCCGGCTTCGACTTCTATAACTTCCTTGGCTAGCTGGCCTTGGATTTTTTTTAACTCATAAATGGCCTTGGCACGGTCAAACATGGCTTACTCCTTTACCCTATTGTATCCTAAGCTGCCGGTCGTCGCTATTGGACCTGGTAGCGCTGGGCAGCCAAATCGCCACGCACCACCTCATCGCCAGCTCGGTGCCAGTTGGCTGGCAGGTCGTTGCGCACCACGCTGTCGCCGACATGTCCAATTACCCAGACATAGCTAGTAGTAGTCTGAACATCGCCCCAGTTCTTTAACACCAGCTGTGGCTGGTCATATAACAGACTACGGCCTTCGCAGCAGCCCGGGAATTCATTTGGTACGTAGGCCTGGACGGGGCTCGGCAACTTGGCTTGAACAGTAGCGTAGTAGCGGAAGTCAAAGAATGTGTAGAAGTCGCCCGCAACCAGAGCGTCACCCGGTTGGTAGCCAGCTTCCACGCCACCGGCTAGTTGGCGCATGGTGTGGTTAGCCTGCCGGTAAACATCGCCAATGCCAACAATTAATACCGCCAGGGTCACAACAATGCTAAGGCTGGCCAACCAACGCTTACTACGCCAGGGCCAGCTTTCGGTGTATAGAATTGCCAGCAAGGCGTAAAAAGCCACGGCGGCAAAGACAAAGTAGCGGTCAACATACTTTGGGTGCGCACCAAACGACAGCATCCAAACTAGGAACGGCGTTAAGCCTGCATACAGCAGCATCAGTACGACCGGACGAGCCTGCTTACGTCGCTGCACTAGCAAGCCCAGCAGGCTGACGCCAAATAGTGCAAACAGCAGGTTGCGGATTGGTGTTAACGGTAGATTACCAATATGACCACCGATATCCGTAAAGGTTAAAAATTGGCCAAAGCTCGCTGGCAGCGTATTTAGAGTGGCCTTGGGAATCCAGGGCGGCGACTGGATTTTGGTCAGTTGGATATAGGCTGTTGGCATCCAGGGCAGCCAGATTAAAATAGCCAAAGCATTAGCAACGATCCACTTTGGGGACAGAAGTGACGATTTTAATGATGACCAGCTAGGCTTCGGGTAGATCCAGCGAAAACCAATGTATGCCCAGTGGAAAACAATCATAAATATAACGTAGTAGTAGGTATATAGACCCATAGCGACGCTAATGCCGTACAGTAGCCAATCAGTCCAGCGGTTGCCATCTAGGGCGCGTACTAGCAAGTAGGTCGCCAAGGCTGCCACAAAGGCCAGCATGCCGTACATCCGGGCTTCTTGCGAATAGCGCACCACAAACGGGCCGAGAGCCAGGAATAAGGCGGTTAAGCGGGCAGCACGGGCGCTAAAGAGGCGCCTGATAAGAAAAAACATGATTACGATGACGCCCAGCATTAATACCAGGCTAAGCGACCGGACGGCAGCTTCAGATGTGCCGAACAGCAACATCCAGAAATGCAGCGTCCAATAGTAAAGTGGTGGGTGCACATCCAGGCCGGTACGATGCCAGATTTCGGCTGGCGATTGCGGCGCCAGCATCATAGTGTAGCCTTCATCATGCCAAATGCTTGATTTCGAGATGTTGAAGAAACGAACTACTGCACCAAGGACAACAGTTGCCAGCAGCCAAGTGTTATCCGAAAAACGCGAAAGTGTATCCTTAGTTTTGGGTCCTAGACTCATAGTTGAAGCTCTTTCTTTTATACTTACCAGCCCAGACGTTAAGTCGGATCTTAAAAATATCGGCAAATGTTTGAACGGCTGCTTTGATTGGACTGTCGCCAACCAGGCCTTGAGTGTCGGCCTTTGGATCGTGCCAGTCGTTGGCTAAGACTTGCTCGATTTTGTAGCCCTGTAGTCTGGCGATTTTTAATACTTCCATGTCAAAACTCCAGCCTGGCATAGTCTGGCGGCTAAATATTTCTCGCGCTGCCTCGGCTTCAAAGGCCTTAAAGCCGCACTGGGTGTCTTTAATACCGGGCAATAACACCACCTGGGCTACTAAGTTGCCAAATTTGGACATAAATTTGCGCATTAGTCCCTTGTGGATCCGCACTAGGTCGCGCACAGCAATAATCACCTTGGCGTCTTTTTGCATTAAACGATAAACGTCATCCAGGTGCTCCAGTGGAGTGGCTAGATCGGCGTCCATAAACAATCGGTAGCGACCACTGGCCTCGAAAATCCCGGCCCGAACAGCGGCACCCTTGCCAGCGCGCTGGCCCAGATTAACAATCTTTAAGTTGTCGAATAGCGCAGCATCTTCGGCGGCAATCTCTCTATCACCCGAGCCATCATCGCTTTGCATCATCAGCACAACTTCGATCTGGCCGTAATCGTGCTCTTTTAACCAACCAGCTAGCTTTACTAACCGCGGTCCGAATTCGGGACCTTCCTTGTAGGCTGGGATGATAATGCTAAGGTCGAACGCCTCGCTCATTTAATGGGCTCATAGACGCTAAACAGCTCGTCGCCGCTAAACTCCGATCGGTGGGCTACAAGCCGGGCCTTGGGGTATTTAACCTTCAGCTTCTTTAAAGCCTCGTCCTTGTAGTTATTAACGATTACGATTTCTTTAACATCTGGGCTTAGGCTGTCGACATCGCTAGGCTCAATTCTTCGGTAGGAAGAATGTTTGTGGGTGATGTAGTAGACAGTCTTGTCCGAGTAACCGTCGATCATGACTGGCCGCTCTCCAACGCTTGCGGTTGAGTTCAAATAATTGGCGATTGCCACGGCATCTTCGCTGTAGGCTTGGTAGGTTTCGGGCGACTTAGCCCAGGCCACGAAGTACTGGTTGTAGCCCTGGTAGAGTGTGGCGGTTAGTGGAATTAACATCATGGCCATGCCACTGGCCCGGGCCGCTGAGTTAATCGGAAAGGTTTGGTACCAGATATCAAGCACGTAAGATACGCCGATTCCAGCCAGAATGAAAACAGCTGGGATTACGCCAATTGCCCTCAAAGCATGCGGGATACCTTCGGCTGTTAGGGCTTCAGCCATAATCATAACGCCAAAGACGGCCAGTAGGGCCAGGTATTTAGGCCGCCAAATATGGCTTAGCGCAATGACTATACCAATCAAGAACATTAGACCAACAAAGAAGTTTAGCTCTGGTTGGCCGCCCAGGTTGTGACGGTAGTTCTCGTCACCGTGAACATTAAACATCAAGGCTGTCTTTACCAGATCAGTACCCAAAGTCTGCAGCGGGTGGCCACCATTTAAGTTTTTGTTTAAGAAGCTAGTCCCGGCTGCCCTAGCGAAAACGTCGCCAGCGTGATGGATGGCAAAAATACCCATCGGTAACAGAGCTATAACAAAGCCAATCAAACTAACGCCAATTAAGCGGTAATAAGGCTTGATAAAATCGCGCCTAAAGACAAACAGGTAGCCGAGCATAAACAACAGAGCTGCTGGAAATAGACGATAAGACAAATAAGTGTACATACCTAGTCCAACCCAAAAACCGGATAACAACCACCATTTCTGGCTGCGCTTTTGGATGGCTTTGGTAAATAGCCACATCGAAAGCGCTACGAATAGTGGTGTCATGCTAGCCCTAAAGCCGTCCCGTGACAGCGTCACCGCCCAGGGGTTAACCGCCATCATAAAGGCAGCCAAAATGGCTACCCGGCGGCCAAACCAACTTCTGGCCCACAAGAAAGTTGCCACGACCCCAAGTGTGCCAATAATAGCTGGCGCGACGCGCAAGGCGGTAATAGTATTGCCCATAATCAGCACAAAAATGGCCTGTAGGTAGAAGAATAAGGCTTCGCGTGGGCCATTAGTGGCATATAGCGGCCTAAAGTCGTGGTTCTCGATCATGCGGAAGATGTCTAGGCCGTTAGCGGCTTCGTCGGGGTGTAAGCCTGGTGGCAAGTGGTTAAGTTTGTAAAAGCGGAAAAATATAGCGATCAAGATGATTGCTACAAATAGAGCTTGGTAACCGTACTGACGTAAGAAACGTAAGACGGGGCTAGTTAGTCGACTCATCGGCGAAACACCACTTTCTTGTACATTATATAGTTCCAACACAGGCTAAGGATGGTGGCGGCAGCTTTGGCGCCATTCTTGAACAAGAAACCGTCTGACAAGAAATGACTAACGCCAATAGCATGCGCAATTGAAATCCCCAGATCGAGTGGCCCGGTCCATGACTTGGTCAGAAAGTAGATGACACCATTTTGAATAACGTATAATCCGATCGCGGTAACCGGGAAGAATACTATGGCTTGACGCCAGATACTTTTTCCTTCGGCTTCAAAAACGTAGCGCTGGTTGGCAAAAAAGCTAAAGATCATAGCGACTGTCGTCGAGATGATGTTGGCACCGATTAAGCTTAGGCCGACGCTTGTGCCGGAAAGAATATTGTAAAGACCGAGATCAATTACGGTGTTAATTACTCCTACAATACCGAACTTGCCAACTCGCTTTACTTCGCCCGCCGGACTATTCTTCGCCATCAATAATCACTCATTTATAGCATAAGCATAAGCATAATAACTTGCTTTGTAAAGTTTAGCTGTCGATGTGTGAGCTGGCTGTGGCTCGGTCCAGGTTTCTAAACAGTAGTTGTTCAGGCTGCCAATACAGCTCGCGGCGGCCGGTTGGCCCGTTACGGTGCTTCTGGATTAGAATGTCGGCGATGTTCTGACGTTCACTTTCCGGTTGGTAGTAATCTTCGCGGTAGATGAACATGACAACGTCGGCGTCCTGCTCGATTGAGCCTGACTCGCGCAAGTCGGCTAGTTGAGGGATTTGCGGCGAACGACTCTCGACCGAGCGTGACAACTGCGACAACGCCAAGACGGGTACGTTAAGTTCACGGGCTAGCCCTTTGAGCCCACGCGAGATTTCGCTAACTTCTTGAACGCGGTTTTCCATGCTGGTTTTGCGGCCGCTCATTAGCTGCAAGTAGTCGATGACGATCAGGCCTAGATCGTGCTCAGCCTGCAGACGGCGGGCTTTAGTGCGGATCTCCATGACGTTGGTCATGGCCGAGTCATCTATAAAGAACGGTGCCTCGGACAAAACGGCCATGGCGTTATTGATCTTCGGGAAATCACTATCCTCTAAATTGCCAGTTCGCAGTTTCCAAGAATCAATGCCTGATTCTGATGCCAACAAGCGGTCGATTAGCTGTTCTTTGCTCATTTCCAGCGAGAAGACGCCGACTGGAATGCCTTCTTTGACGGCCACATGCTGAGCAATATTTAATGCCAAAGAAGTCTTACCCATACTGGGGCGGGCGGCCAGGATGATCAGGTCGGATTTTTGCATACCGGCTAGTAAGCCATCCAACTCACGGAAGCCGGTTGGAACACCACGCAAAGTATTTTTGTCGCGGTGCAGGCCGTCCAGCCGGTCAAAGCTTTCGGCTAGGACTGACGAGAGCGAAACAAAGTTTTGCTTTAAATTCTGCTGTGAAACTTCGAATAGCGTCTGCTCGGCCTTGTCTAGTAGGTCATCAAGTTGACTGTTTTCATTAAAACCAAGCTCAGTTATGCTGCCGGCGGCCTTAATTAGGCGGCGTAGGGTAGCTTTGTGGGTAACAATGCCTCCGTAGTGTTCAACGTGGGCGGCTGACGGCACTGAATCGATTAAGTCGGTCAAATAGGCCGAACCACCGATCTTCTCCAGCTCGCCAACGCCCTCTAGTTTGTTCGATAGCGTCAGCAGATCGATCGGCTGACGAGCTTCGTAAAGGTCCAAAATAGCAGAGTAGATAATGCCGTTGGCGTGAACATAAAAATCGTCGGGCGAAACCTGGTCGGCTACCTTGATAATGGCGTCTTGGTCTACTAGTAGCGACCCTAGCAGGCCGGCCTCGGCCTCGGCGTTCTGCGGCGGCACTCGGCTGGAATTCTCAGCTTTAATTGTTTTACCTAGCTTATCCATCGACTATCTCCCCCCCTAATATTTTCAAAGCCGAGCTAACTAACTCTGAAGCCGGATTTATCTCGGCCTGGGCCACAGGCGGCTCTATTTGGCACAATACTTTGTAGCTCTTGCCAAAGGCGCGCTCTAAGGCATCTTCGATAATCTGACGATTTTTTGGCTCCTGGATACGATCGCGGTGAAAGCCAAAACGGCACGACAACACTAGCTCGTCGTCCGAGAAGTCGGTCTTGCAGGAACGCAGCAAGGCGTAGAGTGAGTTGTTGCGTGCTTTGACGTCGCTTAAAGCCTTCAGCCAGCGCTCCGATTCCTGGCCCGGGCCGGCCTTGACGTTGTCTGACGTACTGGTCGGTGTCTCAATTGCTACTACGGTTGGTTGTGGCTTTGGCTGCGGGGTGGGCTCCTCAGTTGCCGGTTTGACGGATTGGACAGGGCGTACAGTTTGCTGTGGAGTGTGGGTCAGACTCACTAAGGTGGTCTCTAGACTCAACCGAGGCGCCGGCGATTGAGCAGTTAAAATTAATCGGTCGATGACGTTTGAAATAAACGAAGCCTCAACTAAATCGGCGATATCAGAGACGTCACTTAGCGCGGCTACCCCAACCTTAGCTAACAGCAGTTGCCGCCAGTGTTCAGTTAATTGTTGAACGACTTGAGCGATATCGGAGCCACCAGCCACCGCTTGATCAAGCTGACTAAGCGCTTCAGCGGTTTGTTGCTTGGCGATAGCTAAACTCAAGGCGTCAATAATCTCGTTATCCGCCCAGCCCAAAATGCGCCTGACGGTGGCAGTATCCACCTTACCGGCTGCGGACACTTGATCAAGCATGCTAATGCCGTCACGTAGACTGCCTCTGGCTGCTACGGCTAGTAAGTCTAGGGCCGCCGGCTCAAGCTGAATCTTCTCTTCGGTGGCGACGTGTTGAAGCCCCTGCTTTAGCTGGGCCTCGCCTAGTGGTTTAAAGTTAAAGCGTTGGGTTCTAGATATAATGGTTTCTGGCAGTTTATGAGCTTCGGTAGTGACCAGGATAAAAACGGCGTGAGCCGGTGGCTCCTCTAGGGTTTTAAGCAGAGCGTTAAAGGCTTCGTTGGTTAACATGTGAACCTCGTCGATGATATAGACCTTGTAGCGACCCATGGCGGGGGCTAGGCCAATCTTGTCGCGTAGGTCACGGATTTCGTCAATGCGTCGGTTGCTGGCGGCGTCGATCTCAATTAGATCGAGGTGGCCCGAGATCTCGACTTTGCAATTATTGCATTTACCACATGGCTTGGTTTCACCAGTACAGTTTAGGCTGCGCGCCAGCAGTCTGGCTACCGTAGTTTTGCCGACTCCCCTAGGCCCAGTAAATAGATAGGCGTGGCTGATGCGTCCACTCTTGATGGCTGATTGCAGCGTATCGACAACGTGAGGTTGGCCAATAACGGCATCAAAGTCATGTGAGCGATACTTTCTATATAGTGCTAAATCCGACAATCTGTTCTCCACCAAAATGCTTATACTTAGTTTACTGCCCACTGACAGTAATTACACCCTTAAAGATATGCACAGCTGTGGAATACCTGAGAAAATTATACACCGAATAAAAACCGAACACAACTGATAAAAAAAGAGCTAGCCAATAACGGCTTCGACGGCTGCCCACTCGGACTCGATTTCTTCCGGTACGACAATGGTAACTTGGTCGCCTGGGTTGGCTTTGAAGTAAGTCACACTGGCAAACAGCACACGATAATCGGTGCCGCCTGCTTCAACGAAGTACTGGCCGTCTTTAAGGCTTAGCGTGCCGATCAATTTACGGCGTTCAACGGGCCCAATTTGCTTGTAAATAAACGAACCGTCATCGCCAATCGTTAGTTTTAAAATATCACCCTGCACCAGCTTGCTCTTGCTGGCGTAGTTGGCTGGTACGGGATAGGTTTTGTCATCTGGCCCAACCATGTTTTGGCCGTCAAAGGCGCCTTCGATTACCTTGCCACCGGCAGCCGTCGCCGAGCTCGACTTGGGAGCTAGCTGATCCTCTTCGCCAACTAAACTAGCCAAAAGCTCCTTGGCTCCGGCCAAGTTTGTTTCAGCGGTTTCTATCAGTTTGCGTAAGGTTTTCAGTTGTTTATCGGCGATATCGGCCATCTTGTTTCCCGTTTGTTTGGGTTTATTACAATTCTTATTTAAACTAACACTTTTAAAAGCCTTTAGTCAAAGCTAATCCTTCGTTGAACTAAAAAAGAGCCCGGTCGGGCTCGATTTTAGTCTGTAGTCTTATTGAAGTTCGACGGTTGCGCCAGCGTCTTCCAGGGCCTTCTTGGCTTCGTCAGCCTCAGCCTTAGCGACGTTTTCTTTAACGGCCTTGGGTGCGCTGTCGACTAAAGCTTTGCTCTCGGCTAAGCCTAGACCCGTGATCTCGCGAACGGCCTTAATGACGTTGATCTTTTGGTCACCGGCAGCACTTAGCATAACGGTGTAAGCGCTCTTCTCTTCGGCAGCGTCGCCACCATCACCGCCACCAGCGGCAGGGGCAGCCGCTACGGCCATGGGCGCGGCTGCTGAGACGCCAAAGTGGCCTTCCAGCACTTTAACAAGCTCTGATAGCTCGAGTACCGACAAAGTCTCAATCGACTTTACTAAGTCTTTGAACTTAGCCGGGATTTCGGTCTTTTCTTCTTTAGCTTCAGCCTTCTCAGCCTTAGCTTCTTTCTTTTCCTCAGGCTTTGGCGCTTCGGTTACAGTCTCTTCTTTTACTTCCTCGGCCGGAGCCTCGGGAGTGGTCTGATCTTCGTCAGCCATTATTTGTCTCCTTGATCTTTAATTGCGTTTAATACGTTAACAATACTTCGTACCTGCGAACCCATGACGCCGACAAAGCCGGTAAGCGGTGCGGCAATGGTGCCGACCACTTGACCCAGTAGCTGCTCGCGGGTTGGCAGGCTGGCTAAGGCTTTAACCTGGGCGGCTGATAGCAACTGGCCGTCGCCGGTCAGCGCACCGACAATCTCGAGGGCTTCATGAGCTTTGGCGTACTGGAAGATTACGCGGGCCGGGGCGACCTCGTCGTCAAAGCCCATCGCCAGAGCCATTGGGCCGGTAAAGGCGGCCGGGTCTAGATCGGCGTATGCCGAGTTGGCCTTGAGCGCGATGCGCAGCAGAGTGTTCTTGGTAACTTTGTAGCTAATGCCCTCTTCGCGAAGTTTGTCACGCAGTTCGCTAATTTCGGCCACGGTTAAACCGCGGTAGTCAGTCAGCACTGCCAGCTTAAGTCGGCCGAGGTCGCTACTTAGCTTGTCGACG
>DATIHE010000008.1:0-5202 GCA_035481015.1 Candidatus Nanoarchaeia archaeon | reverse complement strand
GTTTAAGCTTAGCCACAAGGTGTCTTGGTTCCAGTCGACATTTGAGCCAAAGGCAGTAACCGAACCCAGGTTGACCGAGAAATAACCGTTCTTAACCACTACCCCTTGGCTATTGTTGTTTAGGCGCGACTCGGTCCACTTAAGCGTTTCGTCTCCCCCGCCCAACACGCCGTCGCCGTCTTGGTAGATTTTGAACTGCATATTGTAGTTGCCGTCAGGAACGACTGCGCCGGCGCTATTTAACAAGCGTGCTTGGAAGTTAACTTGCTGATTGATGCCAGCGGTGGCTCTAGCTTCGCCATCTAACTTAAAGTGCAACGGACCTAGATTGACGGTTTGAACATTAAACAACTCGGCCGGCAAGCCAAGATCGAAGGCCAGGATAAAAACGACCAAGGCAGCTCGTACCAGCTTGGCAAGTTGCGAATTTTTGCTACGCAAAACAGTGGTCTGGTTGTTTGGAGCCGAGAACAGCTGCGCAATCAAAGATCGTCGCCAGACTGTTCGTTTAGCTCGCATCCACACACACGTTTACAGGAGTAATTATAGCAAGATGCTTATGCTAAAATCAAGCCGCTTATGCTACTGTTTTTTGCTTTAGCTTGTGGAAAATTCGTACCTTGATTGCTTATTACCAAGCAACCCCAAAACTACTAAACTTTGCGCGGTAGAACGACGCCTTTATTCTTCAGTCTAAAGACTTCATATTTCTCACCGAACCAAAATGTCGCTATCATGGCAGCCGCCAGCGCATAAAGCGGCCAGGCAAGCGCTAGATTGCCGTTACGCAAATTACGCAAAATAGTAGCCGGTATTGAGTTGCCTTTGCCGACAGCACCATTGACGATAGTAACTAGCTGCAAAAAAGCGCTATGACTGACAGAATCCGAGACGCGGATACGCACAATGTAGTTACCCGGTTTGTCGTAGATGTGGGAGGCGCTAAATTTGCCCTCTCTCGATCGCACGATAGGCTCAACTTTTCCATCGCCCCAATCCCAGCTCACCGCATAAGGCGAGCGCCCACCGATAATCTCCACCGGCCACTCTAGAGTGCCTCCGGGTTGTACGCCCAGCCAAATGCTATCGGCCTTAATCAAGATCTGTTGATCGGTGGGTGGAATTGAGCTCGAGATGACACCAGGTTGATCGTAAAAAACCGTTACCGGCTCCGAGACTGGACCTTCTTGATTCAGGGCATCAAAGACTCTAGCAATTAAGCGGTTCTGGCCTGGGAATAAATCAGTTAACACTTCGAATTTACCGTTGTCATCGCAAATTGTACTGGCCCCGAAAACATCGTTTTTATAAATGGCTACGATTAAGCCTTTTTCGCAAAGCCCACTGACAGCCACCGGGATCAGATTAAATCTTTGCCCGTTAACTGGACTTACTATGATGGCTGCTTTGGTCGGTGGTGGGCCTGCCACCTTTGCTTTTACGGCGATTGATTGTCCCTGGGGGTTGACCGCCTCGCCAAGTGCCAAGGTTCGACTGGTTGTTCCAAGCAACACTACGCCAGTTAAAAGCAACAAAAAGAGTAGACCAGCGAAGGACGTGTGCTGTCTAGGCAGCACTTTGCCGGTGTGCTCATGCGGGGCGATGCGCGGTTTAGCGATCATCACCCATATTATACCACTTATGCTTATCCGTTCGCCTTCTGGCGAACGTCCTGAGCGTAGTCGAAGGATCTATGAGCTACCTACGTCGCTTAGCTGCTCGCTTAATAATCATACGGTTGTAGAAGCGCAGTAGCAGGAACAGGGCGATCAATAACAGCAGTCCTAGGCCAAGTGTCTTGATAGGCAGAACCCAAAAAGTAACGGTTGATTCCAGTTGTTGGTTGTCGGCGCCGTATGCTACCAATAATTTTGCGCTGTACCGCCCAAACATGGGCTTATCAAGTTTTTGCTCAAACTTACGCACGGAACCCGGCAAAATAGCGCCCTTGGAGTCATTAACCTGCAAAGTCGTAACGGTTTTACCAAGCCAATCTTTAATTGTCACACTACCTTGTGGCCTGACGTGGTCGTTACCGTCGTTTTTGAAACGCTCTGTTAAATCGATTGGGCCACGCTGAAAGAAAGTCTTATTATCGCCGCCCTGTGCGGTAGTAAAGGATTCGAGCATCAATTTATCTACTACGGTACCGGAGACTCTGAGCAGCACTAACGTACCAACGCTAGCACCCAAGCCCACACCCGTCCCTTCGGGCTCGGGTGGCTTATTTGAGAATCTAACGACGCCGTAGTGACCGCCTGGCGTGCCGTTAAGTGGAATCGTGATCGAGAAAGGCACCTCCCTAACCTCTTGTGGCTTTAGACTAAAGGTCGCAATCGGCTTAATCCACGTTTTCATGCTAAAAGGTGTGTCTGGCAGGCTCTTTAAAATAAGCGCTGGTTTGCCATCCTCGCCTTGAGCCTCGAAGTCGTCGATTTGGCTGTAGATAGATTGCACTTGCCCAGTAATATTTCGCACCTTGATACTACTGTTTATTACCTGCCCAGGATCGCCCTGCAGTTCAACTAGCGGCGGCGAGATCTCCAGACCTTCCGCAGCTTTAACCGGAGACGGCAAAAAGCTGACCGCCAAAATGGCGATCATGCCAATACTTAATACCCTCCACGCTCTTTGCATTAGGCTCATTCTAGCACTAGCGTTATAACGAGTCCATAAAAAAAGCGGCCCGAAGGCCGCAGTGGGATGATGATTTTAGAAGTTTGCGGTCGCTACGAAGGTGATGGTAGTGGTGTAGTCACCAGCAGCGGTGATACCAGCGATGTTGGCAATCCAGGACAGGGTCCAAATCGTCTTGTTGGTAGGTGTGGCCGGGTTGCCACTGTCAGCAAAGGCTACAGGCGTCGTTACGCTAGCAGTGTCGAAGGCAAAGGAATCAGGAGTAGCGTACTGGCCACCGTCGGCGGCGCTAATGGCGCGACCAATTGGAGCTGTACCGGTCGGGTTAGCGCCGATGGCTGGGGTGGTGTTAGCCACAGCGTTGAAGCCGAATTGCTCAGAGCCTGGCGAGGAAGCAACTGCTGTCGAGCCAGCGGCGGCAATGGTTCTGATACCCTGGGTCAGGGTGGCACCGCTATAGGTAATTTGGTAGCCGTTGGTAGCGTTTGAAGAACATTCTACGAAACTGTTACCGGTTTTGACCGTGTTAACTGACAGGGTACCAAAGTCGACGGTATTGCTAGTGATGTTAGATGGGCAGGCCGGCGAGGCCGAAGCAGCTTGGTAGATACAGAAGGTTAAAGTTTCTGGGACGTAGGCGTGTAAGGTTAGCTGGTTGGCCGTGCTGACCGCAACCACACCTTTGTCTATCTCTGTTGTGTAGGCCGAGTCACTAAAGGTATGAATCCGTAGGTAGAAAGCTTGGTTTGTTGTCGTTGGGTTGGTAACCGAGTTAAAGACAATCGTTACAGGGTTAGTCGGGTTGGTAGCGTTAGTGGCGTGGGTTGCTTTAAAGGCGTAGGGGTTCGAGGTAGTTGAGGCGCCCGTCCAACCAGTGGCCGAACCTAAACCTGTCGGCTGTGACGCTAGGTTTGATGCTGAGGTAATAGCAAAACCAGTTGGATTGACACAGGATTGTGATGGGTCAGCTACATCACAAACTTCGATCTTCACCGACTTAACCGGGGTACTCATAGAAGCTAAGTTGAAGACTGCTGTATAAGTAACGCCTTGACCAGCCGTAACACTACCGACGGCTGAGTTGCTAAGGGTCACGCTTCTTTGAGTAATGACACCGACAGCGCTAGCGCTGGCTGGCAACAAGCTGATGATCGTCCAGAAGGACAGCACTAAAACAAGCAGCTTCGAAACTAGTCTTTTGGTTTTTTGCATTTTTTTCATATTGGTTTGGCTGTTCGCTTTTTAGTTTAGCTATCAGTTGCCCATAGATTAGCATAAGCGTTTTAGGCATGTCAACACTTTTTTAACATTTTTTAAAATATTGTCTAGAAAGTAGCTGTCGCCACGAAGGTAACAGTGGTCGTATAGTTGCCGGCTGCCGTGACGCCTTGGATGTTGGCTAGCCATGATAAGGTCCAGGTTGTTTTGTTGGTTGGGCCTGGCGTCGAGCCACTGTCGGCAAAGGCGATTGGCGTAGTTAAACTAGCTGTGTCGAAAGCAAAGTTGTTGGCTGTAGCGTGAGGAGCTATGGCTCGGCCGATTGGCGCCGTGCCAGTGGGGTCAGCGCCTACGCTCGGACTCGTGTTGGCCACGGCGTTGAAGCCGAACTGCTCAGTGCCGGGGCTTGAGGTAGTAGCGGTGCCGCCGATAGCCGCAATGCTCCTAGCGCCTTGCTTGAGCGTGTCACCACTATAGGTAATCGCGTAGCCTCCATTGGCGTTTGAGGAGCACTCTACAATACTGGTGCCAGTTTTTGCGGAACTGATCGAAAGCGTTCCCAAATCGACAGTTGTGCTTGTTACATTGCTTGGGCAAGCCGGCGAACCGGAAGCCGCCTGGTAAACACATAGGGTCAGTGTTTCTGGGACGTAGGCGTTAATTGTGATTTGGTTGGCTGTAGAAACAGCGATTACACCGCTGTCCACCGGTCCCGTTGCGTAGTCTGCCGCCGTAAATGTAGCTAGCCTGGCATAGAAGGTAGTGTTCGTTGTATTGGGGTTATGCACACTGCTAAAGGTGACTGTCACCCCTTGGGTTGTGTTGGCGGGTGCCGCAGCGTTGGTGGTTTTGTTAAGTCGTAAGGCACCGGCTGTCGAGTCAGTTGTAGTCCAACCCGAGGCGTCACCGAGCCCAACCGGTTGAACGTTGGTAGCCGAGGCACCAGTGAAGCCCGTGGGAGCTGTGCAGGCCCCAGTTGGGGCGTCGCAAATATCCGCCTTGAATGACTTCAGTACGTTAGTCGACGGAATCGTAAATACAAAGGTATAAGTAACACCGGTAGCATTTTGCTTTGAGGTACTCAAGGTCAGCTTGCGATCATTTATCTGAGCACCTTGAGCGCTAGCAGGTAGCAATAGATTAAACAGAGACGATAAGACTATCGCCCCTACTAGAGCTTTTACCAGCCAATATTTGAGCCTTAGGACGTTGTTCCTTGCCACAAACTCCACACGAGTTAAAAAGACGAAACTTTAGTTTTTCGCTTTTTAGGTTTTGGCTTTTTGAGTTTTACCTAAGCTCGGGTTTTTTAAGCTTAAGTACTATGAATAGATTAGCATTAGCGTT
>DATIHE010000007.1:0-4558 GCA_035481015.1 Candidatus Nanoarchaeia archaeon | reverse complement strand
ACATTTAGGACACTTATCGCCCTTTTTCTCCTTAGCGATCTCGGCGTTGACGCAGAAATCACAGGACTCGCAGTAATAAATCGTATCTTCACCAGCCTCAGTTAGGACCTCGAACTCATAGCTAATCTTGTCACTGAAATTGCCGCCACTAGCCTCGGTTACCTTGGCAGTCAGGCCCATCTGGGCGTACAGTTTGATGTATTTCTTCTTCACTACTTCGTAATACTTATCGAAGTCTTCTTGAGTGGTATGGAAACTGTAAAGGTCCTTCATAAAGAACTCCCGTCCGCGCAAAATGCCGCTCTTAGCCCGCAGCTCGTCACGGTATTTCCAGTGAATCTGGTAGGCCTTAACTGGCAGATCTTTGTAACTCTTCACGTTGGCCATCACTAGCGGGTAAACAATCTCTTCTTCGCTTTGGCCCAATGCATATTCGCTGCCAGTGCGGCTTTTTAGCTTGTACAGCACGTCGACGCTATCCCAAGCGCCTGTCTGCTTCCAGGGTGCGGCCGGGTGTAGTATCGGCATCAAAATCTCCTGTCCTCCCACCTCATTCATGCCCTGGCGCACAATGGCTTCAATCTTGCGCAAAACTTTTAGCCCCAGCGGCAAGTAAGAGTAGATGCCAGCAGCCTCTTGGCGCACAAAACCAGCCTGCACCAATAAGCGATGATTTAAGCTGTCAGCATCGGCTGGAGCAGCGCTTTTTAGAGTCTTGGTAAAATTTTCAGATAATCTCATTTTCCAACTATTACCAGATAGGCTAGGTAGTTATTTAGCATATGCAGCGCGATGCCTGGCCAGATGCTGCCGAGCTTGCGGTACAACAAACATAATAGCCGGCCCAGTATCATCGTATAAACCGCGCCATTAAGCCCCGAACCTATCAAGTGGGCGGCGCCGAATAGCAGGCTGGAGATTAAGGCACCACCAACCACCCCGAGCCGATTCGAAAAAGCCGGAAAGGCAAAGCCGCGAAATACCATTTCTTCGATGAGCGGCGGCAGGATTACTAATGCCAGGAAGCTGATTTTGCGGGCCAGTGGCGTCACGGCTGTAGTAAACTCATTTACTTGGGCTTGGTTGGGGTTAAAGTTTGGTAATAGTACTTTCACCAGAGCAAAAGCAGCTGCCACTAGAAAGCCTAAAGCAATAAACGTTGCGCCTATGTAGGCTGCTGCTTTGACGAAGTTAAAGCTCTTTAATCCTAAGTCGCGCCATCTGACCCTGTAGCGGCGCAAGTAGTAACGCAGCATAGCTAGCGCGGCCAGCACTTGGATGATTGAAAAAACAAACCCGGCCGCTAGATTATCCTTTCGGAAGGCTTCGGAAATTGGCCTTAGAAACGGTATGGCCTGGCCCAGTACCGAGATTTCGATGCCCAAAATTAGCGGTAGCACCACCCAGGGGATCAAAAACAACATAAAGCAGTCACGGATGCTCCACGGTGCTTTATCAGACATTAAAACCTCTTAATGTCATTAGCCGTCACTAGCAATGCGATTAGGATCAAGGCCAAGAAGCCGTAAGTATGGATGCGGTTTTCAAGGCTAGGATCGAGCTTGCGACCGGTCAGTTTTTGCCAGGCAAGAAGGGCCCAACGGCCGCCATCCAAGGCAGGCAGTGGTAAAACATTGAACACTGCCAGGGCGACTGAGATGTTCATGAATATTAATAGTAGCGGGCTCAGACCAAAGCTGCGCAAATGGCCCAAGAAATAAATAATGCCAATTGGGCCAGTCGCCTCCGTAGCCACAACCTTGCGTGCAAACAAGCCGCCAAACAGTGCTGGGATGCTTAGCAAAAAATGTCCCAAACCAGATAACGTTGCCCAAAAAATCTGAACTAAAATCCCGGCAGCAACCACCGGCGCGTGCAGCAGATCATAATGCAGTTTATAGAACTGGACTGGAAGCACTCCCAGGTAGCCGTCCTTGTTAGCGGCGTCATGCAGCTTGGCGGTCACCTGCCGTTCTTCGCTGCCGTGCCGAATAGTTAAATTCACTGTTTGCCCGGCGTGAGCCTTGGTAAAATCAGCTAGCTGCTGCGGCTGCTCGAAAACTACCCCGTTGCCGCTTAAAACATAGTCGCCTTCTTTAAGGCCAGCTGTTTCGGCAGGCGAGCCCTTCACGACTTCGGCGGCAATTAGCTGTCTAGGCTGTGAGTAGGTTGGGTTGCCAAAGTTGAACTGGTTATCGAGCACTGGCGGCAAGCCAGTTAGGCAGAGTCCTACTAAGACCAGGTAAGCCAACGCCAGATTCATACCAACGCCGGCTAACAATACCTTGGTTTTGTCCTTAAATCTGGCTGAGGTGAAACTACCAGGCCCAGCCTCGTCGCCGCTCTCCCCCTTTAGCCGAACGAAACCGCCAAGCGGGAATAGATTGATTGAGTACAGTGTTCGACCAACTTGTCTGCCAAAAACGCGTGGTGGAAAGCCAAAACCAAACTCTTCAACGTCAATGCCGGCACGTCTGGCTTCTAAAAAATGCCCTAGCTCGTGCACGAAGACTAGGACCGATAACATTGCCACCACCAGCAAAATCGTTACAATCATTTACCGAAACGCCGATCCCTGTTGGCAAATGTTGAAAGCGCGGAGTCTAGATCTTCAACCGTGAAATCAGGCCAATGCTTTTTAACAAACAACATCTCTGAGTATTCTGCCCGCCAGAGCATAAAGCCTGAAATGCGCTGCTCACCAGAGGTCCTAATAACCAGATCGACTGGCGGTATATCTGGGGCATACAAGTAACTAGAGATCTTTTCAGGGGTAACGTCTTCAGCTTTTACGCCATCGCGAATCATGGCCGCCGCAGCGTCGGCAATCTCTTGCTTGCCGCCGTAGTTTAGGCACAAGGCCAGCGTTCCGCCCGAGTTACTTTTAGTCTTTTCTTCGACTTCACGCATGGCCTTCAGCAGCTTTGGCGTCAAATGCTCCTCAGACCCGATAAAGCGCAGCCGGACGTTGTTTTTGTGTAGCTCGTCGACTTCGTGAGTCGCCACCCAATAAAACAAATTCATTAGGTAGTTAACTTCTTCTTTGCTGCGCTGCCAGTTCTCCGTCGAGAATACAAAGGCGCTCAGGTACTTAACGCCTCGCTCGCGGGCGGCTTGTGCAATAGTTTTCAGGTTTAAATAGCCTTGGCGATGACCTTCAAAGGCGGGCATTCCCCGATCTTTGGCCCAGCGGCGGTTGCCATCTAGGATCAAGCCCAGATGGGTTGGTACGTTCAATCCTTGGCTAGTATCAGATTCACTCTGTTGGGCTTTTTGAGTGGACATTGGGCTAATTATATTCCAAAGCTTAAGTTAAATACAGGCGGTCAGAGCTTAGACTTCCAGCAGTTCTTTTTCTTTGGCCTTCTCAATTTCGCTGATTATCTCGCGGTACTTGTCGATCTTCTTATTCAGCTCGGTCTCGGCAAACTTCACATCGTCTTGTGTCGCCTGCTTGTCTTTTTCTAATCTTTTGACGGCATCGAGCGTCTCATGGCGGGCGTTGCGCAGGGCGATGTGGCAGCCCTCGACCTTCTCACCGACGGTTTTTACGATCTCGCGACGGCGTTCTTCGGTCAGCTGCGGGATGTTAAGCCGGATGGTCACCCCGTCGTTGTTAGGCGTTAAACCAAGCGACTGGGCTTCGCGGATAGCCTTTTCGATTAGGGGCAGGTTGCCGCGGTCCCAGGGACTAATGGCGATGGTACGAGCGTCGGGCGTCGAAACGCTGGCGATCTGCTTTAGCTGCATGGGCTGGCCGTAAACGTCGACGGTCAAGCTATCCACTAGGCTAGTAGTCGCCCGACCAGTACGGATGCTACGCAGCTCGTCGCGCAGGTGCTCAATGGCTTTGTCCATCTTAGGGTCAGCTGTGGCAATTGTTTCTCTAACCATCGTTAACGCCTAGCTCCAGGCGGCTAAAACGACGGATAACAATATTTTCACCCAGCTTGCCGACCAGTTCCGCAGTTAACTGCTCAATGGTCTTGTCGCCGTCTTTAATATGCGGCTGCTTGGTTAAACAAACTGTGCCATAAAACTTGTCCATCTTGCCCTCGACAATCTTGTCGATGACCTCGGCTGGCTTGTTCTGGCCTTCCATTTCGGCCTTAAACAGGCTCTTTTCTTTCTCAATTACAGCTTCGGGGACGTCACTTGGACTGACGTATTCTGGGTTGGCGGCAGCGACTTGCATGGCAATCTCGTGAGCAAACTCTTTAAAGTCGGCAGTGCGGGCCACAAAATCGGTTTCGCAGTTAATCTCGACCAACACGCCGATCTTTCCACCATGCAGGTAGCTTTCGATTAGGCCGCTCTTGGCTTCGCGATCACTCTTTTTGGCAGCACTGGCCGCGCCCGATAAGCGCAAAACCTCGACCGCCTTATCAATGTCGCCCTTAGCCTCTTCCAAAGCCTCTTTGGCCTTCATCATGCCGGCGCCGGTCATGTCGCGTAATTTCTTGATGTCTTCAATACTAATCGCCATTTCTCTCCCCTACTTCTTGGCAGCGGCGGTAGTTGCTACTCGCGGCTTGGCCTGTTCGTCTTCTTCTGGCTC
>DATIHE010000006.1:0-12579 GCA_035481015.1 Candidatus Nanoarchaeia archaeon | reverse complement strand
CATGATCCGATCAGCATGTATCTGACTGACGTTATGACTGTTGCGACTAACCTGGTTGGGAATTGTGCGATTAGCATTCCTTCAGGCAAAGATTCAGCCGGCTTGCCAATCGGTTTTCAGCTGATTGGTCCGCAAAAGGGCGAGAATGCGCTATTGTCGGCAGCAGCGGCGCTTGAGGCCCAGCTGGGCAAACTGGAGTTACCGGTATGACCGGGACTTACCTCGCTTTGCTTGTGATAGCTGTCGTTGGAGTCTTTATGTTGTCGGCCATGATGGCTTCGGGTAGCAAAAAAAGGCGTGGAACGAGTGCGCGCGGTTCTGTTGACCGCGCAATGGTGGCCGAACGCTGGCAGGCGATTCAACTGGGCGCTGGCAGCGGTGGCGCCGGGCTTAAAAACGCCATTATGGAAGCTGATAAGCTGCTCGATTACGCCATGAAGGGCAGTGGTTTTAGGGGCGAAACAATGGGGGAGCGGCTCAAGTCGCCAGCCAGTAGTCGCTTTAGCGATTTAAATGCTATCTGGCGAGCCCACAAACTGCGCAATCACTTTGCTCACGAAGTCGGCGCTGACCTAGTCGCCAGCCAAGCCCACGAAGCCTTGCGTGATTTTGAACGCGCCCTACGTGATCTGGGGGTGCTATGACATACGAAACAATCATTGGCATCGAGTGTCATGTCCAGCTCAAGACCAAGACCAAGCTGTTTTGTGCTTGCGACAATGATGCTCGTGAGGCTGAACCGAATACCAAGATTTGCCCGGTTTGCATGGGCATGCCGGGTAGTCTGCCTGTATTAAACGAACAAGCCGTCAAACTGGCCCTCAAGCTAGCAATTGCCCTAAATGGCAAAGTGCCGCACCAAACTAAATTCGACCGCAAAAACTACTTTTACCCTGACCTGCCCAGCGGCTACCAGATAACCCAGTTCGACCAGCCGATCATCGGCGAAGGTTGCGTAGAGTTCCCACTCGACGGTGAGACTGTTCGAATCGGCATTACCCGGGCACATATGGAAGCTGATGCTGGCAAGCTCGTGCACCCAGACAGTGCTGATTACTCGTTGGTGGACCTAAACCGCTCAGGCACCCCTTTGATCGAGATAGTTTCAGAACCCGATATGCGCACGGCGGCTCAAGCCAAGGCCTACGCTCAAGAGCTTTATAACCTAGTGCGCTATGCCGACGTTGGCCATGCGAACCTGTATTACGGCAACATGCGTTTCGACGTTAACGTCAGTTTGCGACCGGTTGGGCAGAAAGAATTTGGAACTCGGACTGAAACCAAGAACCTCAACAGCTTCCGTGCTGTCGAGAAAGCGGTCGAATACGAGATTATGCGTCAGACCGAAGTTTTGGACCGTGGCGATAAGATCGTGCAAGAAACGCGCGGCTGGAACGACGCCAAGGGCCAAACTTATAGCCAGCGTAGCAAAGAAGAAGCTCACGATTATCGGTATTTCCCCGAGCCTGACCTGCCGCCGGTGGTAATTACCGCGGCCATGAAAGAGGAAGCGGCCGAATCGATGTCACCGCTACCGAATCAATTACGCGCCGAAATGACGACAGTCGGCTTGGCCGCTCAGGAAATTGAGGTGTTAGTGCAAAATCTAACGCTCTCGCAGCTGTTTCAGGAATCCATGGCGGCGGGCGGCAAAGATCACGCCAAGCGCATCGCCAATTGGTTGGTCGGTGAGGTGCAGCGAACTATCTCGGATGCTGATTTTGACCAAGCAACCCTAGTTCTCAAAATCGAAAGTTTGATTGGCCTATCTAGACTTGTTGCCGATGGCAAACTATCTGCGACCGCTGCCAAGCAAGTACTTGGTGAGCTCATTAGCAAAGATCAAGATCCGGCCCAAGTAGCTGAGCGCCTAAACCTAATCCAGGTCTCAGACACTGGCGCGATCGAAAAGATCGTCGAGGAAGTTATCGCCGACAACCCCAAAGCAGTCGAAGATTACAAAGCCGGCAAGCAGCAAGCGTTAGGGGCGCTAGTGGGCCAAATCATGAAAGCCAGTAATGGTCAGGCTAACCCACAGCTGGCGAATGAGTTATTATTAAAGAAACTAAGCGAGTAAGCTACAAACATGGTAAATCTTGGTGCCAACAGCCTAACTGATCCGCTGATTGATGGTTTCAATCACATAGTTCCCAAATTGCCTGGAGCTTTAATCGCGCTGCTGGTCGGCATTGTCATAATCCGCGTATTGTCCTGGATCGCCCAGGGCTTAATTGGCCTTATCCGCCTACCACGCGGTTTAAAGGGCATCTTGGTCTCACTAATTGATGGTCTATTGTGGGTGTTTTTGACAATCAGCGTTCTGCAGGCGTTGGGTCTTAATAATGTAGCCCTTGTCTTCTCCGGTTCGGTCGCCGCACTTGGCTTAGCGCTTGGCGCTGGCGCCTCTACCCTAGCCGCCGATATCCTAGCCGGTGTCTTTTTGGCTCGTGATCGTGACTTTTCATTGGGCGACAAGGTAGTGGCTGGTGAAAACAAGACCGAGGGCATCGTTGAGGCCATGGACATGCGTCGCACTCGCATCCGAGGCAAAGACGACCAATTGCACGTTATCCCCAATTCGGTCATTGAGCGCAAGGAATGGGTGTTAATAGCCAAGAAAAAGGATCTAGATTAAGCTCATAAAGCCTACGCTTGTTAATACGAGCGAGCCTGTCTAGAATCGAATAGATGGATGCCCACTTACAGACATTCCTGGTAATCATGCTGGCGGCCGGCTTTATGGTTCTCTTGATTCTAAGCATTGTCGTCATCTTTATACTTATCATTATTCTGCGACGCGTAATGCGCATCACCCAACGAGCCGAAGAAGCCAGCGAAAGCCTAAGCAGCGCGCTGAGAGAGCTGGCCAAAAAGGCTGCGCCAATCGCCTTGCCGACCCTGGTGGGTGCCGTTATCCGTAAACTAAGCAAACGCCGCAATCGCAAAGTAGCCGAAGAAGACTAAAGGAGGAGACATGGCCAAAGAACGAGGATTTTTGAAAGGTGCTGTTTTTGGAGCTGCCGTCGGAGCTATAGCCGGCGTATTGCTGGCGCCGAAAAGTGGTAAAGAAACCCAAGACGAGATTAAGCGCCGGGTTAAGGTTGCCAAACAAGACCTAGACAAGATGCTAGAGGACCTAAGTAGCGATCTAAGCGGCCGAGTTGACGATTTAAAAAACGCTGCTAAAGACTTAAAAGGCGAGGCCAAAGAGGAAAGCCGCGACTTGGTTAAGCGCGCTGAGGTTTTAAAGCAAGACTTGCGCATTTCGGCTTCAAGCCTGGCTTCAGGCGGCGCTAAAGTCAAAGATACGGCAGTTGATGACGCCAAACGGCTACTAAGTGAAGGCCAGGCGGTCATGAGCGAGCTGGAGCGGGTAACACGCAAGCTAGCTTCTAGTGCTAAGGGCAAGGTTTCTAACGGCAAGAAGCCGGACAAGCAAAACGATCTGTCGCAAGAAGAAGAATAGCCGTATTTGCCATGCTATAGTGGTTATGTATGGCTAGAAAGAAACTTTTACCTCAAGAAATCAAGGATCTTAACCTGTTAATTGACGATCATATTCAAGATACTCTTGATATGCTGCCCCATAGAACCCTGCTATGGCGAGCCTTTATTCGTGGTGTTTTTGCCGGGCTGGGCGGCGTGGTAGGTGCCACTCTAATGGTTGGCGTTTTGGCCTGGTCCTTACACGCTTTAGGCGGCCTACCAGTTATTGGTCGCTACTTGAATGGCGTTCAGCAAACCATTCAGCAAAAATAATGAACAAACTGTGGCATGAACAGAAGCCGATCCCAGTCTCAGACCTTTAGAACCATAACCGGTTTGTCATTTCAAGACTTTTTCTTTAAAACGCTAATGCTAAAATAGATACATCGTCTGAGGTTTCGATGTTACTCGAGGCAAGCTCCGCCCGGGAAGCACCAGGTAGGAGTTTGCCCTGAGTAAGTTCGGATCAGATGGTGGATAAGAAGCGAGATTGGGGGCAGATTTGAGTCCGTCTGTAAAAAAAGATAATGCACCAACGGTTGACGAGGTAACCAATAAGGCTGGCTTTGTCCACCTGCATAACCACAGTCACTACTCGCTACTAGACGGTCTGCAAAAACTGCCTGAAATGCTCGACCGTGTGCAGGAACTCGGTATGGATACGGTTGCTATTACTGATCATGGCACCTTATCGGGGGCGATTGAGCTATACAACGAGGCCAAGAAGCGCGGCATTAAGCCAATTATTGGCCTGGAGGCCTACGTGGCGCCACGTACGCACACGGACAAGGCCGGCAAGCAAGACGCTAACCCTTACCATTTAATACTATTGGCCGAGAGCAACCAAGGCTATCAAAATCTAATGCGGCTGGTCTCAATTGCTCATTTGGACGGCTTCTACTATAAACCACGCGTTGACCGTGAACTTTTAGAAAAGTACAAAGAAGGACTAATTGTCTTGTCGGCCTGCGCTGGCGGCGAGGTAGCTAGCCATTTGCAGAATGGGGCTGTGGAGCAAGCCGAAGAAGTGGTCCGCTGGTATCAAACAACCTTTGGCGCCGACAATTATTTCTTGGAGCTCCAAGATCATGAGCATTTGTGGGCAGAACAGAAAAAAATCAACGACGGGCTGCGAGAACTGTCCAAAAAAACTGGCGCACCAATGGTTGTGACGTCTGATAGTCATTATTGCCAACCTGAAGACAAAGAAGCTCACGAGATTTTGTTGTGTGTCCAAACTGGCAAAACGCTGGGGGATAGCGACCGTATGAGCATGGAAATGCCACTGTTTTTGACTGACCCAGCCGAAATCACCAGCCGCTGGTCAAACGAGCCTGAGCTACTGGCCAATACTGTAAAAATCGCCGAGCGCTGCCAGTGGGAGCTAGAACTGGGTAAGATTTTGATTCCGCGTTTCGAAGTGCCAACCGGCGAGACAGAAAAAGATTATTTGCATAAGCTGACCTGGCAGGGTCTAATGTGGCGCTATGGGAACATTGCCAAGGAAGACATGGCCCTTCAAACCGAAGAAAAAGCTCGCAAAGCCCTGAAGAAAGATATTATCGAGCGAGCTGATTTTGAGCTCGAGACCATTAATAAGATGGGCTTTGATGGCTATTTCTTGATCGTGGCCGACTTTATTAACTGGGGCAAGAACCAAGGCATAATATTTGGCCCTGGTCGAGGGTCAGCCGCTGGCTCGATTGTTTCCTACGCTTTAAATGTGACAGACTTGGATCCTTTAGCTCACGAACTGCTGTTTGAACGTTTCCTAAATCCCGATCGTATCTCGATGCCTGATATCGATATTGATATTCAGGATACCCGCCGCGACGAAGTTATTGCTTATGTAACCGAAAAATACGGACAAGAACGGGTGGCCCAGATCATTACCTTTGGCACCATGGCTGCCAGGGCCGCTATCCGCGACGTCGGCCGGGCGCTAGGCATGCCCTACGGTGAAGTCGACGCCATTGCCAAGATGGTGCCGCAGCCGGTGCAGGGTCGGCATATACCGCTGGCTATCTCGGCTGGCATCAGGGAGGGCGCCGGCGGCGAGCAGCGACCCGACCCGGACCTGGTTAACGAGTACAACACCAACTCGCGCGCCAAGCGGTTGATCGATCTGTCAACCCGGCTTGAAGGCACGATTCGTAGCAACGGCGTGCATGCCGCTGGTGTGGTTATTGCACCGGACGAAATTGTTAATTACACACCGCTGCAGCGCGCTCAAAAGGGTGGCATTTCAACCCAGTACTCAATGGGCCCGGTCGAGGATCTCGGCCTACTTAAGATGGATTTCTTGGGCCTATCTAACCTGACAATAATTAAGAATGCCTTGCGTATTATCGCCAAGGTCTATAACACCAAGATTGATATCGCTGACATTCCGCTCGATGATGCCAAAACTTTTGAATTGATGGCCAAGGGCGAGACAACTGGCGTCTTTCAGCTAGAATCAGCCGGCATGAAACGCTATCTTAAGGATCTAAAGCCAACAGCTTTTGAGGACATCGTTGCCATGGGCGCGCTGTACCGTCCCGGCCCAATGCAATGGATCGAAGACTTCATTGAGCGTAAACATGGTCGTCGCAAGATCGAATACCTCCACCCGGCGATGGAAGATGCCCTGAAGAGCACTTACGGCATCTTGGTTTATCAGGAGCAGGTCATGCAGATTGCCAAAGAAATGTGCGGCTTCACGGGCGGTCAGGCCGACACTTTGCGCAAAGCCATTGGTAAAAAGCAAGCCGCTACCATGGCCAAGATGAAGAAGGATTTTATCGAGGGTGCCATTCAAACCTCTGGTGCCGACCGTAAAATGGTCGAGGACTTTTGGGTTAATCTGGAAGATTTCGCCGCCTACTGTTTTAACAAAAGTCATGCTGCTTGCTATGCCATGACCAGCTGCCACACGGCGTACTTAAAAGCCCACTACCCATCGGCTTTTATGGCGGCGCTTATGACCAGTGATCACGACAATATTGACCGCATTGCCATCGAGGTCAGTGAATGTCAGCGCATGGGCATCAAGGTTCTGCCGCCGGATGTTAACGAAAGCTATTTGGAGTTCGGCGTCGTTCCCGAGACCGGCGACATTCGCTTTGGCCTGTCGGCTGTTAAAAACGTTGGTGTCGGTGCGATCGAGGCAATTTTGGCAGCCCGCGAAGAAGGTGGTGAGTTCGTAAGCGTCGAAGATTTTGCCGTCCGAGTTAACGCCTCAGAGGTTAACAAGAAGGTTTGGGAAAGTTTGATCAAGGCTGGTGCTATGGACTGCTTTGCTGATCGTGGCCAGCTATTGTCGAGTATCGACATCATAGTCGGCTATGCCTCCAAGGCTCAAAAGAATGCCTTGAGTGGCCAGATAGATATCTTTGGCTCGCTCGGTGTTGAAGAAAATCTACCAGCCCTGCGGCTTGATCACTTGGCCGAGCCAGTGTCGAATCGTGACAAGCTGGCCTGGGAACGCGAGCTGCTAGGTCTGTATTTATCAAGCCACCCCCTTGATGAGTACGACAGCTACCTGCAAGACCATGGCAAGCGTATTGGCTCTATCAGGTCAGACATGGAGGGTCAGACGGTCCGAGTTGGCGGGATTATTACAACTGTTCGCAAAATCCTCACCAAAAATAACGACTCCATGGCCTTCGTCGGCCTTGAGGACAAATCGGGCGACACCGAGCTAATCGTCTTCCCAAAAGCCTATCAGCTAAATCCTGAATTGTGGCAGCCCGATCAAGTTATCTTGGTTCAAGGCAAGGTAAATACCAAAGATCGAGACGGTCGCTTAACTGAAGAGATTAAAATAATGGTCGATAAAGCCAAGCCGCTTGAGTATGACAAAGTTAAAGGTTACGTCGCTAAGACTACCCCAGAGCCCGAAAGCCCGGTCGAGCTTACAGCAGATGGTCCAACGGCAAGTGTTCCTAAAAGTAAGTTGACCATAAGCCTTCCGGATGCTTCCGATGCTGGCACGATGCTTAGAATTAAGGATTTATTAAGCCGCTCCCCAGGTGTGACCGACGCTTTTGTGCAACTAGTTAGCGGTCAGACTATTAAGCTGCCATTTAAAGTTGATGTAACCGATAAGTTGCTGAACTCTCTAGAAGAAACGCTTGGTGCTGACGCCGTCGCCACCGAGGTCTAAACTATTGCTCCAGATAGCAAAAAATGTTAGCATGGTCCAGTTATGCAAGCTATCCAAGAGTTAGAAAAGTCGTATCGTAAGTCTCAGCTGCCTCAAGTACAGTCGGGTGACACTGTTCGCGTGCACCAACGCATTCGGGAAGGTGGTAAGCAGCGTATTCAGATTTTTGAAGGCGTAATCATTCGTACCCATCGCTTGGGCGAGCTAAGCGCTGTCATTACTGTGCGTCGAATTGCTTCTGGCGTTGGCGTTGAAAAGACTTTCTTACTACACTCGCCCAACGTAACCAAGGTAGAGGTTGTGCGCCGCTCCAAGGTCCGCCGTAACTTCTTGAGCTACTTACGCGGCCGCCGTGGCAAGAGCGCCCGTTTGCAAGAAGTCGATTTCGATCGTGTTTCTGCCAACGTTAAAGAAGAAGTGGCACCGACTCCCGGCGCGGCCGATGAAATTGAACAGCTAGCTGAAGCCCAGGCCGCTGATGATGCTGGAGATGCTGATGTCACCGAAATAGCACCGGAAAGCATAGTCGAAGACGTTAGTACTGACGAGGTAGCCAAAGAAGAGAATAAAGAAGCAGCTGCCGATGACGCTAGTGCCGAGGTTGACCCGGCTGGTGAGAATCTCGACGAAACCGCCCTGCCGGCCGAAGAGGCCGAGGCCGGCGAAACTCGCGCTGAAGACGAAGATAGCCGAGCTCAGCACCCGGTAGAATAGAGAAAACAGACTGGACCCGCAAGGGTCCTTTTCGTTATAGAATGTAGCTATGACTAGCCGTTACCTAAATGACAAGTTAATAGAAGCCATTCGTGCCGATGGCTACGATTTGGTGGCCGGTGTTGACGAAGTTGGTCGTGGTTGCCTGGCCGGACCGGTGACAGCGGCGGCAGTTATCTTGCCGCGCGGCATTCGCATTGCCGGCGCCCGTGATTCCAAGCTTGTGCCTGTCAAAAACCGCCAAGAGCTGGCTGGCCAGATCAAACGCCGAGCATTGGGCGTTGGTGTGGGTTGGGCTACCTCAGCTGAAGTCGACCGATATGGCCTCACTTGGGCTGTTGCGACTAGTGCCAAGCGAGCTTTGAGCCAGCTGGAGCGATTCCACGCCGTGTTGCTAGATGGCAAGCACAATTACCTAAAAGATCATTGCCACTCTCGTGTCGAAATTAAAGCCGACGATCGCTGTTTAAGCGTCGCCTGTGCCTCCATAGTGGCCAAGGTAGCTCGTGATCGCTATATGAACTTGCAACATAAACTCCACCCACAATACGGCTGGGACTCTAATGTCGGTTATGGCACCAGGGCACATATTAAAGCCATGCAGCAAGGCTTATCGCCGCTACATCGCCGCCGTTTTATGCCAGTGGCTAGCATGGAGTTAGCACTGGTAAGCCCGAGCCGCCAAGACGCATTCTTTGAAAGGCTATTCGATGTCGACTGAGATCGGTCAACGAGCCGAGACGTTAGCTGCCGAATATTTGATAGAGCGCGGCTGTCAGGTTCTAGAACGAAACTGGCGAACCAAAATATGTGAAATCGATCTAGTGGTTCGTGATGGTGCCGGCATTATTCGTTTCGTTGAGGTCAAATATCGTCGCTCAAATAGCTATGGCTCTGGTTTTGACTACATAACCCCCGATAAAGTGCGTCGGTTGCGCCGGGCCGCTTTAATTTGGATGAGCGTCAACCGACAAGAAGGCGACTATCGTATTGATGTTATAGCCGTCCATGAAGGTAAAGACGGGCCCGAGTTGCAATTCTTGCCAAACGCTGTAAACGAGGTCTAGACCAAAAACTTCACCAGCTCATCTTCGTCTCTGTCACGCCAGGCAGCTTGCAGACGAATTTTTTCTAGCCCTTGCTGGACTGAGCGTTCAATGCCAGGCACCATGTTTTTCTTAAAGAATTTTTCCACTTCATCTGCCACGGCATTATCAGCAAAACTACCCAAGCCAAGTGGCAAGTAATGCAACATTTGGCCGCTGCCGTAGCGTTTTACTAGCTCGGGCCACTGCTTTTGCACAAAGCGCCAGGCGGCCTTGCGGCCATGGCGATTACCCAATACGCGCAGGATGGTAAAGATACTGTCCTGCGAGCGCACTTCGCTCGACATGCTCAAATTCAGTGTTCGTTCGATTAAGCTGGCATCTTTAAATGACGCCAAACCGTTCATAAAACGCCGTTTCTCTTCTTGTAGGTCTGTTTTTCTGAACAATTCCAGCATGTCGTCGTAGGTCTCCAGATTGCCCGACCGGGCGGCTGCCATATAGCTAGCCAGTCTCAGGTCGGGGTGGATCATCTGGCTCGATTTAACCAGCTTATTAAACCGGTCAATGCCAAGCTTAATGACCTGCTCGTCGCCAAAGCGGGCTGCAGCTAGCATTATCTGGGGCCGGAGAAGTGAATCGAAGTGGGGATCGCCATTTTTCGGCTCATAGCCTAGTCTCTGCAAGGTCGGCTTAATAAGCTTTAGCCCAAAGTCGTCAAGCTTGTCCACCAGCTTATCGTTATCTGAGCACACAAGCCTGATGTCGCTGAGGGCGTTTAATAGACCCATCCAGACGGCATACTCGGTTTCGTTTTTGGCCGCCTCCTGGACTAGCTCGAGTAGCCGGGTCGAGCTCAGATGGCCGGCAGCGGTTAGAATGGCGCTATCACTGACCAGGCCAAATCGGTCTAGCGCGCCTAGTTCGCTAAATTTATCCAGTATGTGGGCTAATCGCCCGGCCGGATACTTGGTGACATAAAAAGCTGTTTGATCGGAGTTGAGTTTACCGCTACTAAGCGTAGCCGGCAACTGCTGTTGGGCTAGCTCCATTAGCATAGTTTGACTACTGCCGGCGGCTTGGAGGGGTATTGGCCATAGCTGCCCAGTTGGTGCATTGGTTGCTTCGATCGGGCTTAGGTAAAAGCGCTGCTGGTGTAGCTGGCCAGCCTCGACTATGACAAGTGGGAAACCAGGCTGCCTGGTCCAGGCACTCATGACGTGGCGGACTGGCAGTCCGCTGGCGTTTTCCAGCGCTTGCCACAGGCCTTCAGTCGTGGCGTTTTTAAAACTGTTTTGTTTCAGGTAATCATGTAGGCCAGTCTTAAATGACTCGTCACCAATATAGGCGTGAAGTTGTCGAATAATTGAAGCGCCCTTTTGGTAGCTGATGGCGTCGAAAATTTCACTGATTTCGCCCGGATGCTGCACTTCTACCTCAATGGGATGGGTGTTGGCCAAGCTGTCCAAGTCTCGCGCGTGGGCATATTCGTCAGTGACAAACTGTATCCACATTTGCCACTCCGGGAACAAGTGATCAACCGCTAAAAATTCTACCCAGCTGGCGAAGCCTTCGTTGAGCCATAAGTCTGTCCACCAGGCCATTGTCACCAAGTTGCCAAACCATTGGTGAGCCAGTTCGTGGGCAACCACTGTAGCCACAGTTTGCCTGTTGGCCAGTGCCGTTTGCTTAGGGTCGACCAAAATAGCTGTCTCGCGGTAAATTACTGCACCCCAGTTTTCCATTGCACCAAAGGCAAAATCGGGTACGGCGATCATGTCGAGCTTAGGCAGTGGGTAGGGCAGACCGAAATAATCAGTGTAATAATCAAGCGTCCGCACCGCAGTTTCGAGGGCAAAATCGGTGAGCTGCAGCTTGCCTGGCGTGGTTACCACTCCCACCTCCACGCCGTTTTTAGTTTTTGCTGACTTACGTTCGAACTCACCAACTAAAAACGCTACGAGGTAGGTCGACATTTTTGGCGTCGGCGCAAAGTGAACACTTTTAAGCTCGTCACCGGCTGGTCGTTCGGCAACTATGTTGGTATTCGAGATTGCGGTTAAATTCTTTGGAATTACCAAAACTGTTTCAAAAATCGCCTTGGCAGCTGGTTCGTCGATGCAGACAAAACAGGCCCTGGCATCGGTGGCTTCAAACTGAGTAGTCGCCAGCCATCTTTCCTGGGAATCAGTTTCGTAGCTTGAGCGGTAAAAACCTCGCAAATCGTCACGCAGTTTACCGCTAAATTTAACCAGCAGTTCATGCCGGCCTGCAGTCAGCAGTTGCGAGGCGCCAAAGGCTACAGTTTGCTCGGCTACTTGATAATTAATACTGGCTGGTTGGCCATCCACTTCAGCTGAGCTGATATTTAAACCATCGGCGTGGAATTTCAGTTCTCTCGCTGCATTTGCCAGGTTGATGTCTACTAGCTCAACCACTTCAAACGTAAAGCTTTGTAAGTCGGGAGTGAGCTGTAGCTTGTACCTGTTGGGAATAATTTGTTCGACTAGTCGCTGGGCAGCTTTCATATCATTGCATTATAAAAGTCAGTGGCTCGGCGGGCGAGCATAAGGGCTATAAAAAGAAAAGGCCCGACCGGCCAGCACGTCTCCGGGGGGCGGTAGGACGGCTGGCACGGTCGGGAACCGTTAGACGGCTGAGCCGTCAGGACGGACGCAGCAGGCGCTGCTTGAGGCGGCCGAGAGCATGGTCGAGGAGGCGGCTGAGGGCGGCGAGAACAATGGCTCCGCCGACCAGACCAATCCCAACTGCGAACAGGCTCTCGGTGATGTTGAGGGCCGTGAAGGCCGAAGTGGGATGGTTGGCTGTTTTGTACGCGTTGTCGGCGTTGTTGTGTAGCCAAACTGCGGCGATATACGTCAGACCACCTTGCGGAATCGCGCGGTAGATCAAACGTCTTACCTTACTCAATTGTGCTCCTTGTACTCACTCAAGTCTCCACCCAAGTGATAAGCATAATAATAGCATAAGTAGTATAAAATGTCAAGACTAAATTGACTATTTTAGGCTAATAAAGTAAGATATTTTCATCTGTTAAAGTCGGTTTGCGCCGGCTTTTATGCTTAATTAGGACAAACTACATGAATTCAGCGTTTCTAGCCGCTATCAACCAAATGGCCGACGAAAAAGGTCTGCCTCGCGAGATAATTATTGAAACCGTCGAAG
>DATIHE010000005.1:0-10234 GCA_035481015.1 Candidatus Nanoarchaeia archaeon | reverse complement strand
GAGACTCAAGCCGAATAAGTTTCGGTTGGCAAACTAACTGTAAAGATCGTACCCTCGTTCGGGTAAGAAACCAGGTCGATTCGGCCGTGGTTTAACTCGATTAATTTTTTGACAATGTAGAGCCCCAGCCCGGCTCCTTCGGTTGTCTGGGGGTGGCTATAGCGCAGTTTAGTGAACCGTTCAAACAGTCTTGCCTGATCAGCCCGCGCGATACCCGGGCCATTATCTTCAACTGATAATAGTACCCGTCCCGGCTCGGTGGCCAATCGTACCACGACATGACTCCCCCGGCCGCTATAATTCAGGGCATTGGTAACTAGGTTATCCAGCACCATGTGGATTTGCTCCGGATCGGCCACTACCTTGGCTGGCTGCGTAGGTTTGGTGAAGGTTAGTTTTTGGCTGTTTTTGACAGCCATTGGCTGCATGTTAGTCACGCTCTCCTCTATCATAAGCGTCAAATCTACCAGCTGAGGATTGGCAGCCAGTTGGTCCATATCTAGCCTGGCCACCTCGAGCAGGTTGCCGATCAGCAGCAGTTGTCGTTCGTTTTCGTTGTAGGCCCGCATGAATATCTCGCGATCTTCAACGTTCAACCGACTCTCGTCATCTAGCAGCATCGACAACAGGCCTTTAACTGCAGTGGCCGGCGTGCGCAGTTGATGGGAAGCTAGCGAAATAACGCTCATATGCGCCCGTTCAGCTTCCCGGCGCCGGCTGAACCCAAAGAAGGTATCAATCAAATAAGCTTCAACGAACAAAACTGCTGCTTGAAAGAAGATTTGGCTGATATCTTGTTGCACCAGTTGGCCAGAGCTTATTAGCCCGGCGACAACCAGGCCGACCGTACAAAGCCCAGCCATAACAAAAACCGGCCAGCCCTCAAACAACGCGGCAGTAATTATTAGTACAATGCCATACAGCGAGATAGCCCGGCTACCGATTCCGCCATCAACATAAATAGCCATGCTAAACAAGGCGATATCGAGCAGTAGCTGGATACCGGCCAGCCCGCGAAAGTAGTTTAAGCTACCATCCCGATGACTAAATGCCCAAAAGACGCCATTGATACCTAGGGCCACAGCGGTCAACCATATCCCATGAACAAAGGTTGGGTTATTGCCGGCAACGACAAAATTTGTCGTTAGGCCAACTGTCGCCAAGGTAATCAAAAAGAACCAGCGGATCTTAATGTAGAACCTAACTCGTCTAACTAGTTCGCGCTTGGCTTCTAGCTGGTCGACAGTGTAGGCGTCCACTGGCTAGCTCGTAGAGACTAATTGCTTAACCAGATCAACCAGCTGCTGGGGTGTATAGGCCGACTTGCGGATGTATTTGAGTGCACCCAGCTCGAGTACATCCGATTCCGTATCAGCTGGCACCTGGCTATTGGTCGAGACAATTACCTTGGTGTGCGGGTGTTTTAGCGGCTCATAGGCTTTCAGAAATTCCAAACCACCCATGAAAGGCATAATCATGTCGACACAAATTACGTCGGGATTATTTTTCTTAGCTGCTTCTAACCCTGCCTTACCATCTGTTGCTACTTCTACTGTGTAGCCGTTGGCTTCGAAAGCTATTTGATACGCATCACGAATCGCTGGGTCGTCATCTATTACCAGTAGCTGCGGCACCTCGTCCCCAATTGAATTGAAACAACTATAACACAGGTTATGCTGTCGCCGAATGTTGATAAGTGAGACAATAAAATCCGCTTAAACAAGGTAAAAATCATGACAAAATTTATACTACTGTACAACGGTCCAGCCACTCCGGCAGAGGAAATGACCAAAGAGCAGATCGATAAAGTGATGGCCGGCTGGGGAAGCTGGATGGAGAAAGTTGGTAATGGCATAGTTGATATAGGTTTACCAATGAACAGTAAAGGCCGGGCTGTAGTTGATGATGGTTCCGAAGGCACTGTTACCGATCTACAGGGCTATACAATTATTCAGGCCGAAGACATGGACGGGGCCGTGGCCCTGGTCGACGGTCACCCATTTTTGAGCGACAAGACCGGTAAGTTCAGCGTTGAGGTATTTGAGCTGCTGCCTATGCCTGGTATGTAACCAGCTCTTCTAAGCCGGTCCCGTCCGGTTTTTTAGTAAGTGTGACTTGGCGAATTAATCGGCTTGGCTTATGCTATCAGCATGAGCAGTATTTCTAACGCCCCAATGGTTAACCGCAAGCAAGCCGTAATCTTAATTTTAGTGATGGCGGTTATTGGTGTAGTGATTTATTTAGGAACTTTTGCCGGCAGCGGCAATACCATTACAACTGAGGGCTGTAACCAGATCGGTGGCCAGTTAAGTACGGTTACCAACCAATGTACCAAAAGTGGTGTAATCTTTGATGTTATAAAAACCATCAAGTAGTGGATGAGCAGAATCGGCTAAAAAATTTTATATTCATTGGAAGCGCCGTAGTAGTGGTTGTTTTCGGTACCCTGTTAACTATTAGTATACTGTCCCCCAAACCAGTCGATGCCGGCACCGTTGGTACGATTAAGCTTGAAGATTGTTTGCAGATTAATGGCGAGGTGGCTGATAAGGGCTGTCGGATTAATAAAGCCGTACTGCGCATCGTTAATTAGGCACGCATAAAGGTGAGCCTCATAGGGACTTATTGAAGCGGCAAAGCTTTTTTGCTAGTATTAATCAGTTCTGTAGGCTGTAGCGAGGGCTCGTAGTGAAGTTGGCCTATCACGCCTCCCTGTCACGGAGGAGATCGCCGGTTCGAATCCGGTCGGGCCCGCCAAAAAAGTGCATGACCACGTCGTGCACTTTTTGTTTATAATGCCTATATGTCACAGAAAACAATGATTTGGGGCGGCATGACTCTGGGCTCGACAGTAGGTAGCATATTGCCGACGGTCTTCGGTGCTGGCTGGCTATCACCATGGTCTATTTTAACTAGCGCAGTTGGTGGAATATTGGGAATTTGGCTCGGTTTCAAGCTTTATCAAGCCATTTAATTCGACTTTGAACAAAATAGTTATGCTTATTTTTTATACGCATTTTTCTTACTGACTTTTTTCTTATGCTTGCCTGATCAGATTAAGATCGGCAAAATAGCCTCACTAGGCGGCTAGAGTCCTGGAGGACAAAATGGCAAGAACCGCGGGCAGTGAGCCCGTCGAAGAGACCTACGTCATTCAAGTACTGCACTACTCCGAAGACGGTGACGACCGCGCCACTACACGTGCCAAGGCCGAAGCCACACTCGAAGAAGCGCTGGACGCCATCGGCGCCGAGATCGGCAGCTTCGCTGTCGGCCGCAGGGAAGTGACGTTAAACTTCTTGAAGGGACGCTAAAACAACACGAGTGCGCTGATGCACTAAGCAACTCTCACCCATCAGTGCTGTATATGCATCCCCGCAAACTGACGGGAACAACCCAGGAGTCTTTCGGACGATTAGAGTCCGAGGGCTCTTTTCGTTTTTAACCAACAAAAAACGCCCTGGCTGGGCGCTTTTTTGAACTAGTTTGAAACTAGTTCGTGACGGTGACGGTCGAGGTGTTCGAGCTAGTGTTCGAGGCACCGCCCGACGTAGCCGAACCGCCAGTGGTGTTACCGCTGACATTGGCAGTACCGCTGGTTGAGCTTTGGCTGTTGGTATTAGCAGTTGCGATATTGTTGGTAACAACAGCGTTTAGCGTCAGGTTGTTGTTAACACTGGCCTGGTTGTTCGAGCTCGGACCAGTCGTTGAAACAGTAATACTATCGGTTGGCGGCGCCAACGGCGTCACGGTTGTACTGCTGTTGTTAACGGTCACGTTAGCCTGGTTGGTGTTGCCATTGGTGGCAGTACCCGAGCCAGCCGAGCCGCCAGTGGTGTTGCCGCTGACGTTGGTTGCACCACTTGTCGCACCTTGGCTATTACTGTTGGTCGAGCTAACCGAGTTGTTAGTCGGCGTGGTAACCGAGGCGTTATTGTTGACCGATGCCTGGTTATTCGAGCTGGTGCCCGTACCGGTGATCGTAACGGTCGAAGCCGCCGCGACGCCGACGCCTAGGCCGACTGTTGCCATGGCGATTGCGCCATAACGCAGAATGGATTTACGCATGTAATTCCCCTCTTTAATTACTATTCGCGTTCGTTTCCGGACATAAGAAAGGCAGACCGTTGCTTAAAAGCAGGGTCCGCCCAATTGTCCCCCTCACAAACACCTAAGTATCTTACCGATAATGCTTATGCTCGTCAATCTGTTGAAAAGTATCGGGGCCGAGGATTTCTCCTCGGCCCCAGGGCTATTTTTGTTCCCGATGCTTCTCGGCAATGTGCAGCACCAAGCTATCGACCGCTTCTCCGCAAGCCGCGCAAACGATTTTCCAAGGTGGCTCGGGATTGGCCAGTGCCGCTTCGCCGTAGCTGGAATGCTGCTGCCACGATGCCTCCCGATCGTCAGGATCGTGACCCTTGCATCCGGAGCAAAGGTAAGGCAGGTACATTTTGGGCGCTAGTTCGCGATGGTCGTACGGCTGCGGACAGTGACGATAACAGCAGTCACAGGTCCGGATAAGCGGCACGAAGCCCTCGTAGCTCGACTCACGCAAATCCCAGCTGCTAAGCGTATTAAGCCAGTAGTTCAGCCTGTGGGATTCGACGCCTAATCGGCCCTTGAGCTCAGCATGAATAACTGCCTGCTTCCAAAGTCCATTTTTCCAGGCGTCATACAGCTGAGCCTCTTCGTAAGACTCATCGTAGATTTCATCCCGTGCTAAGGCCAAAGATCTGGCGTTGGCTAAATAAGCTTCGCCATCATACTTTTCCATGTAGCCTTCGAAGGTATCAGGCCAGTCGGCAAACCACTGCTGGGATTCCTGGACACTTTTAAGGCTGGCACTGACTGCCATAAAGTGAACCCAAGCCATGTCGCTCATCTTGCCTCCCCTCTTGGATACACCGGGATGGCCGATCGGCCACAATGACCACAGCTCAGAAAATTTGGAGTCATACTCCAAGACTCTGGCCGAAATGGATCGACGATGCTACAGCTACAGGGCAACACCGACACACAACCTGGCGGCGTCTTTTCGATTAAAAGTTGAATTGTGTCACGCCAGTAATCAGCTGGCTTTAGGTGATGGATACGGTCTTTTAGGTAATCGGGTAGCTGGTTGGTTTTACTGCCTCCTTATGATGTCAACGAACTCCCGGACATAACAAAAACTGCCCGAGAAGGCAGCTGACATTCTAGAACCTAAGCTGGCTTCCCGTTCAGTTACGGAAGCCGGTAACGAAACCTGACCAGGTTGTGTGTCGGTGGTTCATTAACATACTCGTAGCATAACAATAATTTACGGCAAAAACAAAAACCGCCCGAAGGCGGTCTTTGTAACGATATTGCTTATTAAGCGTTGTCGCGGGGCTTCATTGGCTGAGCTTCGGCAACAGTAACACTGCGACCTTCTAGCTCTTTGCCATTCTGCTCGGCGATAGCCTTGTCGGCACCGGCGTCGTCGACCATGGTAACAAAACCAAAGCCTTTGCTGCGGCCACTGAACTTGTCAGTAACAACGGCAGCCTCTTCGACTTCGCCGTAGACTTCAAAAGCCTTGCGTAAGCCGTCATCAGTTGTGGCCCAGGCCAAGCCGCCAACAAATAGTTTCTTTGACATTAGAGATTCTCGTTTAATTCTACCTATAGCACGACCTATCTCTGTCTGCGGCGGTCGGCCATACGGACGAACCTAACGAGCCAGATCCTATAGTAGCGCCATCATACCCGTAAAGGGGCCGATTAGCAAGCATTATGTGCTTAAGCTAAGCCCTTTATAGCGTCTGAATTTTGTAATTATGAAGTTGAACTGGGTGACAGTTTTGACATAATGGCTTTCTGCACTTCGAGCCATGGAGGCTATGTGAGTTCTTTGTTCCCTTTCGAGCAGCCCATCTCGGGCGCCCGGCTGCTAGAGGATGTTGTGCGCCTGGCGCGTGACCCGACTGTGAGGCGCAATCTGGCAGCTGCCAGGCTAGAGGCCCGCCAACAACCAGAGGTGGTCGGCCGACTTGTGACATATTTCGGGACCGGAGTCCGCTTGCTCCAGTCTTGACGAATCAAGCAGAAACTGTTAAAGTATATCGGTTCATCTAGAGAAAGGTGCATCGGATGCCCAGGAAGTTTTGGCTAACGATGGGTACGGCGGCTCTGATCGGCGCCTTGGTGATCCCTCTGACGGTCCAAGCAACCACCGGCAGCAGGTATTGGGCACTAGGCGCCATGTTTGGCGCCTTGGTGCTGGTTATCTCGCCTGTTTATTACAGGCTCGGCATCAAGCCCGACATCGCCCATGAACGCCGCGAAGAACAGGCCAGAGCGCAGGAACGGGAAGATCTAAGGCAGCTGGCGGATAACCAAACCGCCGAGCTGTGGCGCGACAACGACCCGCCCATGCACTGCAGCCAGATAACCGACGCCTACCAGCGCCCAGTGCCGCTGGAAATCCTCTACAGCCGCAGCCCATGGTCAGACTCGTCCGCCGATCCCTACGGGATCGACACCGCCGACGTTTGGCGAGACCATACCAGCAGCTAATGTTGGATCGAAACTCGATCTGACAAACAACGCCCCACATTGTGGGGCGTTGAACGTACCTGCGAAATTATTACGGCTTAAAGTAAACCGAGATCTTGGCTTTGGTAACCTGGTCCTTCAGATACTGGTCGAAATCGACGGACTTGATCAAAATGTGAGCAGCATGGACCTTGTCGTCAGCCTTGTCGATGACCTTGATAATGTGGTAACCAAACTTAGTTTTAACAATGTCTGAAACCTGACCAGGCTGTAAAGCAAAGGCAGCGGCCTCAAACTCGGGTACCATCTGACCCTTACCGAAACTACCCAAGTCGCCACCATTCGAAGCACTACCTGGGTCTTCTGAATACTGTTTAGCTAGTTCGGCAAAGTCACCGCCAGCTTTAACCTTGTCCAGGACTTCCTGAGCTTTGGCCTTAGCCTGAGCGTTGATACCATCATCAGCGGCGATCTTCTCTTGTAACTTCTGTTTGGCCAGTTGGAAGCGAACCTTGGATCTAAGATCATCCAGAGTCCAGCCGTAGTACTTTGTTAGCACCTCTTTGACCTTGTCTGCGCCGCCAGAGGTTTTAGTAATCTGGTCTACCTGGTCGTTAACTTCCTTGTCAGACACCTTGATCTTGTACTTCGCCAGCAACTGCTTGGTAACAGAATCGGCCTTTAACTGTTCCAAAATTTGCTTGCGCAGATCATTTAGCTTGGCTTTGCCGTCGGCTGTCTTGAAATCGATGGCTGGCTTGCCGTCGGCGCCGACCTGGTTCTGGTAATAATGCTTGACCGAATTTAGTTCGAACAAGTAGTTACCGTAGCTAATAAAGCTACCGTTAACGCGTTCAACTGGATAAGGCACTACTCTAGCAACGCTGTAAGTCAGGTTGCTATCGCTTTTGTACTTGTAAATCAGTACACCGAAAATAATGACGAAGGCCAGCAGGCCAGCCAAAATGCTGCCGCCAATACCAATCACGGCTTTCTTGGTGTCACCATTACCAAACGTTTCTTTTAGATTTAATTTAGGCACGGCTAGTTTCGGCATCTTTACCGAAGGTAGCTTGCGGCCGGCTTTTTTCTCTTCTGTGCCCGCTTCTTTGTCAGCCGGCGAATTGTCTTTTGCCAAAACTAAAACTCCTTGTACTTAGGCTATGCTACACTAAAGCGCTTGCAGGGTAAATAAGCTGGCACTGTTACTCCTGGCGTGGCGGCGGTGGCACATTTGGGCCATTGACCCGGCGTACGATCTCGACTAACTGCTCCTGTATGGCCACAGGCTTGTGAATAGTTTTCATTACCAGGTCGCCGACATAGGTCTGGACTGCGATGTCGCCAAACTGGAACAAAACGGCCTGAAAACCATTGATGTGGTAGTTAATGTTTTGGATTTTATCGAGCCCAAACTCAGTCACCCGACGGTTAAAGAAGCCCTTTTGCTTAATCTCGACAAGGCGTTCGTTGGTAACTATATAAACGCTGTAATACCAGCCTATCCACCTATAAAACCAGTAAACAGCCACAGCCAGCGGGATGTAAATAAAACCAAGACGGGTAAAAAAATCGCTTAATGGCCACTGCAGTATGGGTAGAAGCCCGATCAAAATGGCCAACATGCCAATAATTAATTGCTTACGCATAACTAGCGGGTGCTGGTGAAAAACTAGCTCGACTTCCTCGCCTTCATGCTGACCAGGAAAAGATTTTGATGCGGTTGGTTTAGCTGTCATAGCCGCATTTTAGCATAAGGACTAAGTCACTACACCCGAGCTAAAGTCCTGGGACCAGATGCAGCGTAAAGATCAGTATTAAGATAAAGAGTCCGAACAAAGTCAGGCCAATAACTTTTAAATAGCGGCCAGTTTCGCCTGGCAGTAGCTCCTTCAAGTCTTGTTTGTAGGTCTGGATGGCGCTACTTGATACCTGCTTGGCGGCTTGAATCTGTGCCTCCGCTTGCTCGATCTTCTTATTGCCGACTGCCTTTGCAAGCTTACGCTTAACCACTAAGCCTTGATCGATTTGAGGCTCAACCATAGGTGGCGATTCTTTCTTTAAGGCTGGAATTGGAATAAACGGCTTGGCTTGTGCTGCAGCCGTGGTCTTTTGTGTCTGTACCGGATCTGGTGGTGGCCCAACTGGTACAAACTGCTCAACCGTTGTTGACCAACCGTCATTAATGCAAACCAGTTTATCTTTGGACTGCATCAACGGCTCAGCGCATTGCGGACACTTGTACATCGTCTTGGTGGTTTTTGCTGTTGCCATAACTCTTACGCTTAACTATAGCAGGCTTATGCTAACTCTCAAGCGAACAAGCTTAGTACTCAACCAAGCAAGTGCTCATGTGGTGAACAATTGATATAATCACATCTACGCCTCAGTAGCTCAGTGGACAGAGCGCCTCCGTCCTAAGGAGGGCGTCGGGGGTTCGATTCCCTCCTGGGGCACCAGTAATTATGAGGGCATATGGCAAATCAATATCTACACGAAGTGGCAATCACTGCCATGATCGTCAAGAACGAAAAATATTTAATTATCCGCCGTTCAGCTACTAAAAAACGCTTTCCTAGTATGTGGACCGTACCTGGCGGCAAGCTGGAAACTGACGACTACACTACCCTGCCCAAAGACACCACCGATTATTGGTACAACGTGTTAGAGCGCACTCTGCGTCGCGAGGTCAAAGAAGAAGTCGGCATCGAGATTAAAAACATCGAGTACGTCACCAGCCTGGCCGCCGTACACGCCGACGGTGCTCCGTCGCTGGTTATTTCGTGCATCGCCGATTACGAATCGGGTGAAGTGACCTTACAAAAAGAAGAGGCCGACCAGCTGGCCTGGGTTAGCCTGGATGAAGCCAAGGATTACGATTTAATTGACGGCATTTATGACGAGTTAGTCATGGCCGAGCAGCACCGCCGTGGCGAAAAACGGGAGTGGAGCCGTAACTAGCGTTTCTTGGGCTGTGTAAAGTACTCGTGAACTGTCTTGTAATCGTGAAGCTCAGATTCGTTAAACCAATGAGCAACCTCTTCCTTGGCCTCCGCGGAATCTCCTGACGCATGAAGCAGATTGGCAATCGCGGCTTCATTTGAGTCGGCGTGGGCATAATTAACATGGGCATAGTCCCCACTGATGGTGCCGGGTAAGGCGCTCTTGGGCTCAGTGTCGCCACGCAGCTTCCTTACGATGGCGACAGCATCAACCCCCTCCAGGACGCCCATGATGACAGGGCCACCACCAACGTAATCAAGTGTCATATCAAATATCTCCTGTCCACGACGCGAAACCATTTTGCCGATTGTCTCGTAATGGTGAAAGAATTCATCAGTCGAAGGTCTCACCATCTTCATGCCTACGATCTTTAGTCCGGCTTTTTCAAACCTAGTTAGAATTTCACCTACCAAGCCGCGTTGAACGGCGTCGGGTTTGAAGATGATTAGTGTTCGTTCCATTAACTTAGTAGCTCCTTAAATCTATTTTCAGCGGCAGTTGGATCCGGCCCGATGATAGCCAATCGCAGACGTTTGGGATCAAGTAATTCGCCGGCCACCCGCTGCACATCTTCGGGCGTAACAGCGTCTATCATAGCCAGCCACTCTTCGGTCGGCAATATCTTATTTAACAGCAATAACTCACTGCCATACTGGTCGCTCATTTTGACGTTGTTTTCCATGTCCATCTGGATACCGCCGCGCAATTGATTT
>DATIHE010000004.1:0-13851 GCA_035481015.1 Candidatus Nanoarchaeia archaeon | reverse complement strand
AAGCCGCGCCATCGTGCTCGCCTACTTTGGTGCCGTCCGAAGAACGAATAATCGAACCGACACTGGGCGAAATGTACTGCTGTAAAAAGGGCCGGATGCCAACCTCGCCAACAAAGCAAATGCCCTGCGAATCAGGTTTACTAGCAGTTGGTAGCCCCAGGTTGCTCGCCAGTTTCCTAACTTCTGGCTTCGTCAGTTCGCCAATTGGCATTAACGTTTGCTGCAAGGCTTCAGAATTAACGCGGTATAGAAAGTAGCTCTGGTCTTTGTTCAAATCAACGCCAGCGTACAGCTGGCCGTTGATAACCCGCGCATAATGTCCGGTAGCAATTAAGTCAGCGCCGTCTGCCATCGCAGCCTGCAGGAATAATTTGAACTTAATTTCTTGGTTGCACAAAACATCAGGGTTGGGAGTTCGGCCAGCCCGGTATTCTTCGACCATGACCTCGACCACTTTTTGCCGATACTCTTTCTGAAAATCAAAGACTTTAAACGGAATGTCTAGCTTGGCGGCCACCGCGCGAGCGTCATTTAAATCGTTTTTCCATGGGCACTCCACGCCACCGATATCAGTCGTCCAATTCTTCATGTAGACGCCAACCACACGATAGCCCCGCTGCTTCAGTAGGGCGGCCGTTACCGAACTATCAACTCCGCCGGACATGCCGACATAAACGGTCTTCATCTAGACGACTCCGGTTGGCTTTCGATCTAAAACAAGTGGTCCAAGTATCTGCTCTGAGTCGACATCGGCACCTTCTACGAAGTCTCGATAATCGGCAACGTCATAAAACCGCTCCCAGGCTGGGGCTGGATTAATCCATAGTGGCACAACCGAGCGCAGATAGTAAGCGTAGCTAGAATAAGGGTAGTCAGCTTGCTCAAAGGGCGGCTTTACCCTAGGATGTCGATGGATGAAGCGAGTGAGATGTATTAACTGCTCATCTTGTTCAACTAAAGCAGCTCGGTATTTACCGGCAAACAATGGCCCGCTTCGATCGTATTTGCGGTTGTAGTAACGAATATATGCATTGCCCAAAGCCCGCATTAATTCGGTCATGCCAGTCAGGCTAGTTTGTCGAATTAAGATATGAAAATGATCGGGTAAAAGGCAGTACGCCAACAACTCAACTGATGCAAGCTGCTTACGCCGCTGTTTGGTAGCCGCTTCTGATCCGCAGTAAGATTTAAGTATATCTAGGAAGACCTCGAAGTCTTCTTCGTCGGCCATAATAGCGCGGTTATCAATGCCCCGATGGCAAATGTGATAAATACCGTCTTCTTTAAAGCTCTTTACAATATTTGGACTGGGCATAGTTCAATTGTATTATTCTTAAGCCTAAAAGTCGAGGTCGGACCTGTCATATGGTTTGCATAGCGCCCAAAAAGCTGTTACAGTAAGCATAAGCTTTATATACAATGCCTAAACCTGTAAAAAAACCAGCTAAAAGCACTCCTCCCGTTCCCCTGTACCAGCAGGCTGAACCACGCCTGATGGTAGTGCTTTTGACGGTCTTGTTCACGGCCGCACTGGCCTTCGTGGTCTTAAAGGCCATTCATGCCGCCGCCAAACCAGCAGTCTATGATCAAACGCAAACGGAGTTACACTAATGGCAAAACGGAAGTTCAACAATCCGGTGCTGACAATGTCACCGCTACACCTATCAGTCATGATAGTTATGGCAGCTTTGGCAATTGTCGGTGTCGCCACCATCATCACCCACGGCCTGTAGTTAGTCGGTAAAGTCCTGGGTAATCATTAGCCCATACGGGCCACCGTCGATTACGCCTATGCCGACCGTACCAAAATCTTTGCTCAAGATGTTGGCGCGGTGCCCAGGCGAATTCATAAGGCCAGTGTGTGCCATATCGAGCGTTGGCGCCAAAGCCAGGTTTTCGCCAGCCGCCTGAAAAGTTATTCCTCCAGCCTCCATCCGCTGAAAAGGGTCATGCCCGTCAGGATCAACATGACTAAAATAACCCCTAGCAAACATATCAATAGAATGGGCCCTGGCCACAGTGCGGGCTTTTTCGTTTAGAGTAAGTGGTTTTAGCCCGCGCGATGTGCGTTCATTGTTAACTAGTTGTAACATCCGTACTTCGGCGGCTTCATCAACCCTGACCCTAGTTGTCTTAAAGCCTAGGTTGACACTTTCTTCGCTTTCTGGCTTGATAGTCAAAAAGTTCAGCGTCTGGTTAATGCTGTCGCCGACCGCCCCACTAACCACTCGCTGCAAACCGCCGGTGTATTTTAGCAAAGTGCGTGGAATATAAGCCTTCTCGACGGCATCCTTGGTCGACGCCGCTACTGGTAACCCGGTAAAAATAATCAGAGCCAGCGCCGTCAATACCATAGCTTTCAAGCCATTAAGCACACTGCCTCCCCATTGGTTCCAGAAAGTTAAACTGTACTTGGGATGCAGCCTATGCAGGACAAAACGCATCCCAAATAAGTAAGCCGTCTCTACTATCAGCAATATAATGCCGAAGGCAACGACCCCGGCAAAGCTCGGTAGTACGCGAAAGTGATCAGATAAAAATGACGACAACGGTTTATAGAAGGCGGCTGCTGCAACAGAAGCCAACAGAAAGCCCGTTAGATCAGCCGCTACCAAAATTAAACCCCTATAGAAGCCGTTATAAGCCGCCCAACCAATGAGTGCAACAATGACTACATCGACGAAAAACATAAACCAATTATAAGTTAAGCGAGCCGGCTATGGCAGGGTATCACGGCCACCAAACAATACGAATAATGTTTTCTTGAGCTCGCTCCAGGTCAACGCTCGGCTATATTCCGTTGCCCACCAATGATTGCGTCGCCATGTCTGGTCGATAGTTGAATGGTTAAGAATGGTAACGTCATTCCCCAGAGCTACATGGAAAGCAGTGCTGGCCCGGCGTTGGTGGTATGGCGAGGTGACCAAAATGATTTTTTTGTAGCCGTGGGTTTTAACAATATAGGCTACGTCAGCGGCGTTTTCTAAGGTATTAGTAGAGGCTTCATCGATCAGCACATCGCCGCTCTGGACACCCTGCTGTATAGCTAACCGCTTCATAACCAGGGCATTCGATGGCCCGTTTGGGTCGCTGGCGGCTCCCGAGAAGATAAGTTTAGGCGCCCACCCCTGCTTATATAGTTTGATTGCTTCCAGAGCCCGAGAAGTGGTCTCACCACCACTAATGGCCACAATGGCATCACTTTTTTGGAGGCTATTTTGTGGCGACAAGATATAGCCTATGCCAAATAAAACAGCCAGACCTGCGCCGATAATAAAAACAATGATAAATACGAGCACTAAAAGAAAGCGTTTCACCAAGCTATTTTAATGGCCTTGGCTAGTTTTGGCTAACTGACGGAGTCGCTTTACGAGGCCGGGCAACGCCTTGGTCAAAAGCTCGATGTCTTGGGGCGATGTCCCGCTACCCATAGTAAAGCGCAGGCTGGAGCTTGCCTGCTGCGCGCTCAGTCCGATGGCCAATAGTACATGTGACGGTTCTTCTGATGCCGCGGCGCAGGCTGAACCAGTAGAAATTTCAAAACCAGCCTCATCAAAATAAAACACGGCTTGTTCGCCATCGATACCGTCAAAAGTTAAATTAACGTTACCGGCTAAACGTTTAGTAGCATCACCATTTAGTACGCCGCCCAATTTCTTGGCAGCCTTTATTAGTTCTTGCCGCAGCCCGACTAAGCGCTTTGATTCTGATTGGCGCTTTGACTGGACTAGCTCAAGCGCCGTCGCCAAACCAACGGCTCCCGCCAAATTCTCGGTACCACTGCGCCGTCCGCGCTCTTGTCCGCCGCCTACCACTTGGGCCTGCAACTGCACGCCTGTTCGCACATACAATAATCCAGTTTGTTTCGGGCCATAAATTTTTGAGCCGTTTAGACTGAGTAGGTCGACCCTCAGCCGACTGACATGCAAATCCAGGTAGCCCGCTGCTTGAGCGGCATCAGTGTGCAAGTAGAGCGGCAGCTCAATCCCCCGCTTAAGTCGGTCTTTTTTTATGGCTTCAACTAGGTCAGCAATTTTGCTGATGGGCTGGATAGTGCCAATTTCATTGTTGGCATACATTACGCTTACCAGCACCGTCTGGTCATCAATAGCGCTTGCCATAGTTTGGGTGTCAATAATTCCGTTGCGCTTGACTGGGACTAGCTGCGTCGCATGACCTTCATTCTGTAGTAATTTTAGACTTTCCAAGACAGCTTCGTGCTCGATGGCACTGGCAATAACTCTAGACCCGGCAAATTTTCTAGCCACCCCAAGTATGGCCAGGTTAACACTTTCAGTACCGCCAGCCGTAAAAACAACCTCCGATGGTTTTGAACCAAGTATCTGCGACAGGCGCCCACGCGTGGCTTCTAGCTCGGCTTTGCTAAACCTGGCTGCAGCGTATAAACTCGACGGATTATAAAAATGATCCGAGAGGTAGGGCTCCATCGATTTTTTTACGGATGGATCCATAGGTGTTGCGGCAGCATAATCTAGGTAGATTTTGGCTTTTGACATAGCTTGCTTAGTAGTTTGGACTTAGTTAAGATTGCCTACTATATCATCTTACTCTTTAGATGTAAATGCTAGCGCTTACAATAAAGCCCAGGTACAATAAGCATAACTTTTTAAAGGATGGACTGTGAGCGACCAATCCGATCAAACCCCGGCCAACCAGCCAGACCCCGAGCCGGTCAAAATTAATGTTAGCCAGCCCGTCGATGATAAACCGGCCGAGCCGGTAATTGGGAATGATTCCAACTCGCCGACACCAGTTACGCCCGAGCCGGCAAGCGTCGACATCAAGCCACAGCCGCAAGCCGAGCCAGTTAAGATCGGCGTTGAAGCTAAAGACGCGCCGACCGAATCTGATTCTCCTGCCATAACGCCGCCAATTCCCGAACCAGCCAAAGCTGACCCGATTCAAGTCAACTCTACACCGGAGCCTTCAGCCTCTGTCAAAGCCGAGGTTCAAAAATTAGCTGCGGAGCTAGGGGACAAGCCGGACGCAACATCACCGGCTGAGATAGCGAAGCCCGCTACCTCGGTAGTACCTGAAACAGCCAAAGAAGAGCCAGTTATGGTCTCCTCGGAAGTACCTACTGATCAACCGTCGGCCGTACCAAGTCCCACTCCCAGCCCGGTTAGTCACCCCGGCAGCGGCAAATTGATAGTAGTAGTCCTAATTCTAATACTTGCCGTATCGGGTATATTCTTAGGCTGGAAAACCCTGTCCAAAACCAAAAAGACGCCTACACCAGCCGCGCCAGTCGTCGAAGCGCCAAAGTTTGACGATCTAAAGGTTCAACTCCCCGCTATCACTGGCGGCCAGAAAGGTGAGCTTGCCATTACAACTCCGGCCGAGTGGAAGGGCGGCGCCGAAGCTACCTGCAATGTTAAATATAACGACACACAAGGGATCAGTTGTGCGAAAATCACCTTCGGCAATGCCCTCAGTGGTAAGCCGGCCCAATTCTATCACCAGATTTACCTTTATGACGCCACGGACTGGCTAAAGGTTGATTTGAAATGCGCTAGCAAGGTGACAGAATGTAACCCAACCGGCCTCGGCGGTGCCACGACTAAAAAGAACAAACAAGATAAACTGAACTTCCTTCTAAGCCTGAATAAGGATTCCAAGCTATCGAATGCAGATATCGCCAAGGGCTTTGGGCCAAGTGACGGTAACAGTTTTCTTCCAGCTCAAAAAGTTGCCTACTTTGAAACCACCGATGGCTTTAAAGGCCTAACTTTTATCACAACCGACATTGGGCAGGACACAGTTTATGACCCGGTAAGTGTCTTTTATGCAGTAAAGAAGTCCGACGTAGCCAGCCTTATTGCAGTTGGCTTCGTGGAAATAAAGGACAAGGAAGTCCCAGCCGCCGGAGAAGATTCTTCAAGCCAGGTCAAAACTTTCCAAGCTGGAAACCTCAATCAAGACACGCAAGACTTCTACCAAAAATTCCTGGACGCGCTTAAGACTCTCAAGATTACCGTAACCAAGTAGACAACCAAGCTTAGTGCAGCCATAATTAGCGCCATGGATGGCGAAGAAATATTTGCCAGCGGCAAGTTGTTTGAGCTGGTGCATCGCCAGGTCGGCGACAAGGTTTTCGAGGTCGCCCGTCGTGCACCTGGAGTGCGGCTTATTATCGTCGACCGTGTGAAGGGCCAGATCTTGCTGACCCGCGAACATCGTTACGAGCTGGCTGGCTGGGATTATCGTTTGCCTGGTGGCAAAGTCTTCGACACTTTGCCGGAGTACGAAGATTTCCGAACCAACGGCGAGGAAATTACTGAGGCCGCTGCCAGTAAGGGCAAGGCCGAGGGACGCGAAGAAGCCGGTGTCATCATCGACGACTTGAAGCTATTCGACAAGTCGACGCTAGGCGCGACGGTCGAATGGGATCTGTACGTCTTCGAAGTCACCGACTGGCACTTCGCACCCGATGGCCAGCAACTCGAAGACGGCGAAAACATCGACGCCCATTGGTTTACCTACCAAGAGGCGTGCGATCTAATCATGACGGGCAGGATGTCCGAGGGCCGTATCGCGCTGATACTGCTGCGCTGGCTGCAACAGGTCAAGTAAGCCGTAATAAACGGACCGCGTTTGAGGAGCTGGCTTCGGCTAGCTCCTCAAAGCTTTCAGCGCGTAGCTTGGCCAAGAATTCTGCAGTGAACTTTATATAGGCTGGTTGGTTGGGTTTGCCTCTCAAGGGTACAGGAGTTAAAAACGGACAATCGGTTTCTAGTACCAAGTTAGAAAGAGGTAGATTCTTAGCGGCATTAAGCTGAGATTCGTCACGCGTAAATGTCATGATGCCGTTAAGAGCCACCATGAACCCCCGTTCTATTGCCTTCTCCATATTGGCGCGATTCGACGTAAAGCAATGCACGATACCGCGAAGGCCAGAATACTCATCAACAATTTTAAAAAATTCATCAAACGCGTCGCGGACATGCCACACCATCGGTAGGTTATTTTTTTGGGCCAGTTCTATTTGGTAGCGGAATGTTTTTTCTTGACTATGCTTGTCTGACAAGTTGCGGTAAAAATCCAAGCCGCACTCCCCGATTGCTACGACCTTTGACTCACCGGCCAGTTTACTTAACTGAGCTTGTGCAGCCTCATTGCCATGCTTGGCATCATGTGGGTGCAGGCCAACCGTGGCATAAACATTGTCGTGTGCCTGAGCAAACTCGACAGCTTTAGCGCTATCGGCCGCGTCAACGCCAATAGTAACGATTTTTTCGACGCCAGCAGCTTTCGCTGCCGACAGCACATCATCGCTGAAGTCATCAAAGTGGATATGGGCGTGAGTGTCGACCAGCATTATTCAGGCAAATCGAGTTGCTTGTGTTCTAACGGTTGCTGATCGAGCTTAGGAAACAGGATGCCAACCGAAGTATCAACTTTTCCATCGGCAAAAGTCTTTTCAATCTTACCGGCGGTCTCGGGTAGGAATGGCAGCAACAAAGTAGCTACCAAGTTTAGATCGGCCAGCACATGTCCTAGTACTTCTTTCAGATGTTCTTGATCACTCTTGGCCAACTCCCAGGGCTTTTCTTCATCAATCAATTGGTTAAGTTCTTTGACCGTTACCCAAATTTCAGACAGAGCCTCGTCGAAGCGAAACTCGGCCAGCGCATTACTATATTTACTGGTATCATGCGCGTGTTTAGGTACATTTTCGAAATGCCCGCCCAGGTATTTTGTCACCATCACCGCCGTCCGCTGTACTAAATTACCAAGGTCGTTTGCCAAGTCACTATTATAGACACTATCGAAGCGCTCCCAGCTAAAGTCACCGTCACCATAGCTAGGGATTTGGCTAAGCAGGTAGTAGCGGAAACCGTCCAGGCCAAAGCGATTAATAGCGTCTAACGGATCAACCACGTTACCCAGCGACTTGCTCATCTTGCGACCGTCAGACGAAATAAAGCCGTGGACATAAAGCGTCTTGGGCGCCTGCAGGCCGGCTGATAGCAACATGGCGGGCCAGATGGCAGCATGGAAGCGCAAAATATCTTTGCCGATAATGTGGACATTGGCCGGCCAAAACTTGGCAAAGTCCTTGCCATCAGGATAGCCCAGGGCAGAGATGTAGTTGGGCAGTGCATCGAACCACACCCACATCACCTGCTCAGCGTCACCGGGCACCGGCACGCCCCAGGGGAGCTTGTCTTTGTTGCGCGAGATACTAATGTCTTGCAGCCCACTCTCCAGCACCGACAATATCTCGTTACGGCGCGTCTCTGGTACGACTTTGTAGCCGCCATTTTTTATAAGTTCTTTTATCTTGTCGGTATAGGCACTTAGCTTAAAGAAGTAATTCTCTTCCTCGAGCTTTTCTAGCTTCTTTAAATGGATAGGGCATTTTCCGCTAACGGCTTCTTTATCGGTGTAATACGCCTCGCACTCTGGGCAATACAAGCCGCTATATTTTGACTTGTAGATATCCTTTTCGCAGGCCTTCCACAGCTGTTGACAGGCCTTGATGTGCGCTGGATCGGTGGTACGTACAAATACGTCATTAGTGGCACCAACCTTCTTTAGTACATCCTGAAAACTATCGCTGATCTCTTTTACAAAGTCCTCTGGCTTCTTTCCAGCCTCGGTAGCAGCCCGATAAATTTTGGTACCGTGCTCATCAACACCACTGACATACTTAACCTCATCACCATGTTGGCGGTGATAACGCGCCAAAACGTCGGCCTGAATAAACTCCAGGGCATGGCCGAGGTGCGCCTTGGCGTTAACGTAGGGTATGGCGGTTGATACGTAAAAAGTCTTGGTTTGCTTCATATTTTTTTTCTTGGGATAGGTGGTTCCTGAGCTTTTTCTTCAGATTGGCTAGAGCGTAATCGTACCACGAGCCATAAACTGCCGCCAAACAACAGCAGGCCAATGGCCACAACAGGCAGTGCGCTGGGCTTGATTTTAGCGGTTGCCAGTACCAGGGTTTGTTGGTCACTGCGACGGCCAAACTGTACGTCACTACTCGATAGCCAGTCTTTGCCAATCACAAACTGGTTAACCGTAGTGGTCTGCGCCGGTGCTAGTGAGCCTAGATCAATATGCTTACCACCGACTACGGCGTAATTGCCATCGGTCGCTACACCGGGTTGAGCCATCACGGTAATCTGATCAAGACTTATAAACGGCAGCACTGCCCAGCGTTTAACGTTGACACTGGCTGGTCCTTGAACAGGAGTAACCTTGCTAATGTAGGTAAGGGTAGTATTCTCGTACTGATACCCCAGATCGGAGGCGCCGGCCATAACAGCGTCAGGCGTTTGGTCAGCCTCACCCCAAACGGCAAAAGCGAAGTGGTCTAGATCGGCCTTGCCAAACTCGTCGAATTTTTCGCCCCAAGTTGGGTCAAGCTCCATCCAGCCAATACCCGGCACATATGCCTCGACCCAAGCATGTAAACTATCAGCCACGCCGCTGGAGTTTTTTAGACTGCCCGAGTAGCCGTAGCCAACCGGCATACGCGCTGGGATGCCCTGACTGCGCAGCATGGCGATTAACAAATCAGCGTACTCCAAACAAACGGCGTTGTCAGGGTTAGATAAGGCCTTGGTCGAGCCTTGTCGGATGTTAAATTTAATTTTGTCTTTGTTGTAACTGAGATGATCGATGACGTACTGGTACATGGCCTTAACGTTGTTGATGGTTGGTGCATTATCATCATTTAGCTTGCTGGCGGCTTCTTTGACAGCCCCGTCCGTTTGCCAGTAGCGACTTCCCTTGGTGTAACGCGCTACCAAATCAGCTGGAATATCGGCTTTTTTACCTGATTGACTCAGGTCGTACTCCAAATATTTAGCCTCGCCAGAGATGTCGGTTTTAACGGTTACTTGAGCGTGTGGCGCTAGATGGTAATCGGCCAAAACATTGCCATCATCGTCTAGATGAAGATTGGCTGGCGCTGGGTCAAGCTTGTTGACGTAGGACTTTTGACTGCCAAGATCGGGCGGCAAGGTAACGGTTAAAGTACGCGGCAGGGGACTGTCGTTTTTCAACGGAAAATTAAAGTTTAGCTGGTAGACTGTACTATCGCCAAAGGCCAGGGCCAAAGCATTTTGCGTTAATTCGGTTTTTTCAAAGTTATATAATTGACGTCCGGCACCAGAATTACTGGCGCTGGACTTGGCGCCGCTAAAATGCGGTGTGCCATAGCTATCCGGCACATCAACAGTTACTTTGTAATCATCGCCGTCATCGCGTGGTTCGATCGATGGCACATAGACAGTGTGAGCGCTCCCCTTGCTTTCGACTAGACCGCCGGCTGAGTAACTTATGCTAAACGACCAGGTTCTATTTTGGCCATAAATAGTCCGCGGAAAGGTCAGATGAATCTCTTGATAGTCGTACTTTATGTCACCTTTACTGAGCGACTTGGTGGTGGTAGTAACCGGAATGACCCCACCGTCGTCGTAACGGACGCTTAAGTTATTGATATCACTGGTCGGTGTCGTCAGTGTTAGTTCGGTCAAATAATAGCGCGGCGTATGATTGGTAACCGTGTATTTTTCGTTAACGTTCAGACGGTCACTACCATCAGCCCGGTAAGTCACCTGGGTATCGTAGTTAAAATTGGCGGCGTGGGCCGAATGTGGCCAGACCGATACGATAATCGCTAGCGACCACGAGCCAACAATAATTAAGCGTAGTTTGCGCTGCACCCTCCTATCATACCGCTTGAGTTTGTTGCTCGCTAGCCGCCCGGACGACTTAGTACCAATGATAGGCTAGCCAGTGTTGCCAAGCCCTATGAGGGTTGCCGTAGCGACCGCCGATATAATCCAGCCCCCAATTGATCTGCCCCATGGTGCTGTGGTCGTTGATCTTGCTACAAGGCAGGGCCTGCGGAATACCGCACGCACCACTGGCAGTGTTGCGTGAACTGGGGTTCCAGCCCGACTCGCGGACCCACAAGTTGTACAAATCGGGCCAATACTGGTCGCCAAAGCGCCTAGCATTCATGCTGCGCGCCAAGGCAAACGGATCATCTGTTGAGCCTGACAAGCTAGTGCCGGCTAACGGCAGAGACTGGGGTGAGATTGATGTCACTGGGGTTGTGGACTGAGCAGTGGTGACAGGCGTTACGTATGAAGCCATAAATGACTTGTCTGGCTTAGGGCTAGACTTGGCCTGTGTCGCCATCGAAACAAAGCCGCCAAAAATAGTTGCTACCAGGGCCAGGTGCAGCGACCAAGCCACGAAATTAGGGCGTTTGATTGATAAAGCTCTAAACCAACTCATAGAATCGGCCATGATAACAAAGAATTACGGCTTATTCAAGCCATAAAGCTTGTGCTAGTTAAAAAGGTTGGCTTTTGCAGCTTGTTGGTACAGGGCTTCCCATTGCTTCAGGGTTAGCTCTTGAGCCCGGGCTGCGACTGGGATATTAGCTTGTTTTAATAATCGAACTGATAGCTCGTCGCTAGTATTCAAACCGCCGGCCAGCGAATTCTTGAGCTGTTTGCGGCGTTCGCCAAAACCAGCTTTGATTAATCTAAATAATTGCTTGGCGTCAGCCTCGAAGGCCGGCTGTGGCCGACGCTTTATTAAAAGAATTGCTGAATCAACGTCTGGTTGTGGCCAAAACTTGTGTCGCTCTACCTGGCCGATAATTTCAGGTTCAGCATAATATTGCACGCTCAAGGCCAAGATCGACATTTTGCCAGGTTTGGCCGTTACCCGCTCAGCCACCTCGCGTTGGATTAACAGCACCATAGTACTTGGCGGGTTTGGACTTTCTAACAACTGCCGCAACAACTTAGAGGTGAGGTAGTAGGGAATATTAGCTACTACTTTATAGCCCCTCGGCAACAGGGTTAGGTCGTATAGGATAATGTCATCGTTGACCACCTCTAGATTGCCGGGCGCTTCTCTTTGTAACAATTCCGCTAACACCTTGTCAGCCTCAACCGCCACGACCTTGCCTGCAGTTTGCACTAGTAGCCCGGTCATCACCCCTAACCCCGGGCCAACCTCCAGTACGGTATCAGCATGAGTCAAACCAGCCGCTGCAACGATTAGCTCCAGCGCCGGTCGATCAATCAAGAAATGCTGGCCCAAGCCTTTCTTGGGAGCAATGCCAGCCAAACGCAAGGCTAGCCGCAAGTCATCTGGTTGAGTTAAATCCATATTTGTAGCTTACCCTATGTTAGCGAGCAATGTTACAATCTGGGTAATAATGAGGGTAAATTATGGCTACACCTAACCGCAAAGGTGGCTACCGAAGCAAGGCGGCCTGGCAGTGGATAGTGATTTATTTAGCCCTAGCCGCCCTTGTCTACCTATTTGTCTACTATATGGCCTTCGGGCGGCGCTAGTAGCTACCACCCCAGCAATATTTCGATGCATTCCAAGCGCTAGTGCCATAGCTAGCGATTTTCTTAGCCGTAACATTTATCTGCAAAGCGCCGTCATAAATGTTGTCACGAGTACCGCCAGAATTTGCCCAAGTTGAAGGCAGATATTGGTAAAGGCCGAAGGCAATGCCGTTGGTGGCTGTTGCGTTACCGTTCGATTCACAACGCATGATGGCCAACATCAAATTCGGGTCGACACCATTAGCATCGGCGGCCTCCTGCACTAGCGGACGCCAGTATTCAATATTGCCGGGGAAGAAAACCTTGGTGCCGACTAAAACTACTTTGGGCTTAGGATCAACTTGACCCTGAACATCCAGCGTTTCCCGACCCGTCTCAATACCATTACGGTAATGTATACGGTAAGTCACGGTGCGATGGCCGTCGCTGCCCTCGCTTTTAACTTTGGTAACACCCTTGGCTTGGGTTGGATCGTTCTCCGTTTTAGTTGGACGCTGCAAGACTTCTTCTTTAGTTATGACGGCTTCGGCAACCCGCACAATGGCTACCTGTTCGCCGCTCTTAATTTGACTGTCCAGCGCCGGTGTAACTGTGTCTTTTTCACCTAAAGCAATATGGTGCTCGACCAGCAGATCGTTAACTGTCTTGGCCTGACTGCGCAAGCTCAGAGTATGGCCATCAGCGATTAGCGTGACTGGCAAGGCCCGTTTAACGTCTAGGCGTAGTCCAATTAGCTGATCGGTTACAAAGTCAGTTACCACCTGCGAGCTGACAACGTCCTCGGGGTACAGCTTAACTCCGGCGTTCTCGACGATCAGCCGGGGAGCTTTGTAGGCACTATACGTTCGAATAGCGTTAGCACCGTCATAAATAATTACTGGCTGGGCGCGGAAAACATTAATGTTGCTAAGGCCAGCTGGCAATGTTGAATCGGCCGGCGGATCAGTTAGGTCGTTGTCACCAAAATTAATGCCGGCTCGCTTTAATACCTCGCGCGGAGTTGTGGCATCGGTGGCCAAGGTTTTCTTTTGGCCGTCATAATACAAATTCACTACCTTGGCCGAATCAGCCAAGACACTTTTGGCGGGTGGGATGTCTGTCACTAAACTGCCACTGGTAAAGGCCAAAGCCAAGCCGGCTGGTATTAACCAGATGCTGCGGTCACGTAGGAAGCGGCCGATGTTAGCAAGTAGCCGCTGGATGTTGCCTAAAATATAAGCCTCAATCGTTAGGATGGGGGCTTTTATCTAAGTCTTTGTTTTTGAAGTAAAGTACTTATGCTTTAAGTACGTTCTCATTCTATGCCAACAGATATAGCCTGTCAAATCTTATCCACAGGTTAGCTTCGCCTGTAGTTTTTACAACGTTGTAGTTTTTACCTGTCAAAGCTTTTCGATCGGCGCAAAGCTTAGGCTAAGGGTTTTTTGACCGATGCCGGCAAAGGCCGCCACCAGCTCATCGCCGTCCACTCGCACCACAATGCCCTGGCCAAACTTGG
>DATIHE010000003.1:0-4229 GCA_035481015.1 Candidatus Nanoarchaeia archaeon | reverse complement strand
TTTTGCCATCCTGTTCTGGGTCTTAGCAATCTGGCTAATTGTTTCATTTGTCCGCCATGGACATCATTACTTCGGCCTGCATCATCACAATCATGATCACGCCGATCCAATCGATATCGCCAAAGCTCGCTATGCTAAGGGCGAAATCGATAAAGCTCAGTACGAGCAAATCAAAAAGGACCTTAGCTAAGCCTTAAGCCGTGCTGACCGGATGTGATTTCGGGAAATATATGCTCCGAAGCTGATCAACCAGATGGTTTGCGGATAGGCGACAAGGCGCTCCATGCCGCCGACGCCGAGACCAAGGTAGTTGTGGTTGCTAAAAAATAGTAATGCCGTTAGCGCAATGACGCCGGACAGCAAAGTATAGAAGCGCAAACGTCTAGGGATATCCAAACTCAGCCCCAGTATCATGATGCCTATATTGCCAATCAGAAAAGGCATGGCAGCGCCAAGTGTGTGAAAAACGCTCAAGCTGTTTTCGGGAAACAGCCCAACAAGCACGGTACCAAAACCGGCAAGTGTCATAAAGCTAAAGCCAACCAAGCTGGCGCTACTCTTTTTGAACTCTTGATAAATTAGCAGCGACCCCAGCGCCATAGTAACGCCAAGAGTTATAAAAGAAGAGTTCATCAGGCTATGAAGCGGTGAGCAGACAAAGCGACCGCTGTAGTTGCCGCAGCCCGTATTGCCCAAATCACTGATGGTGTTGTGAAGCCAACTGTATGGCTTCGACCATGCCAGAGCGGTTTCAACCTGTACTAGGTAGTACTGGATGCTTAACATCCAGATAATTGGTCCCAGTAATGGGTAGCGGTCGGTAAAAGTTTTAATTCTTTTGCGGTGTTTCATACCAAAAGACTAGCACAAGCGATATTAGTCCAAAATGTCGATGCGCAAAAAGCTTTCGGCGTAATCGTAGCCAACAGATTCACCGGCGCGTTTGGCCCAGTCCTTGACCAAAACATGAGTCTCTTCGATGTTAGACATTTGGCTGGCGTGAGCCGATAGAGCTCTTAGCTTTTGCTCGATGACGCTAGTAATGTCGACAAAAAAGTTGTCTGGCTGGAATCGCATCAGTAGCACGGTCTTAACCTTGTGGGGCTCCAGCCCTTCGGCCAGTAGCTCGGGAAAGCTCAAGTGGTCGCGAGCCAGCGGGAAAATAGCATCGAGCGTGGCCTGGCCGGCTGCTCGGTGATCGGGGTGGTTAATGTAGCCCATCTCGACCCAGTAAACGATGGTAGGATCCATAGTAACGACTACCTCTGGCTTGCTCTGTCGAACAACGCGAGCTATATCACGCTTAACATCAGCATTATTAACCAGCAAGCCGTCTTCGTAATCCAAAAAGAAGACGTCTTTGAGTCCCAGAATTTTGGCGGCTTCACGTTGCTCTTGGCGACGTATTTTGATTAGATCACTCGAAGTAAGCTTGCGGTCATCCGAACCTTTGCTGCCGTCGGTTAAAAGTAGGTAGTAAACATCGGCTCCTTCAGCCACCCACTTGGCCGCACTACCCGACATGCCAAAATCGAGATCGTCAGGATGAGCTGCGACGCCTAAGACAACCTTGGGTTTTAATTCCGGAAATTGCTGGGCCATGTAGCTATTTTACCTTACGTAAGCGCTTAAGCTGGTAAGGTTTTTTGTCAGCTGACATAATTAAATCTAATTTTAGGAGCAGCAATGGCCAGTGTCACTTTAGAGGCGTATCTATTTTTTAACGGCAGTTGTCGCGAGGCCATGGAATTTTACAAAACTGTCTTTGGTGGCGAGCTTACCATCCAGACTCACGGCGAAGCCATGGGCGAACATGCCGATCCGAATATGAAAGACAAGATCATGCATGCCCGACTTGAGGGCGACGTAGTTTTAATGGGAAGTGATGACATGGGTGACATTCCCAAAGAAAGCGCTCGCGTTAGTCTGTCACTGATGGGCGACGATGAAGCTGAACTCCGCAAGATCTTTGACGCCTTGAGCGCAGGCGGCAAGGTCGTACACCCGTTAGAAAAACAATTCTGGGGCGATACATTCGGCGACTTGCGCGACAAGTACGGCATGAGCTGGATGGTCAATATTAACGCAGTCAAGGAGGATTAGCATGCAAGCAGTCATTCCATTCTTTTGGTTCGAAGACAATGCCGAGGCAGCCATGAACTTCTACGTCTCGGTTTTTCCCAACTCCAAAATCACTCACATCGAGCGTTACACCGGCGACCAGGGTATTCCGGGTGAGGACAAACTGAAGGGTAAAGTGCTGACAGGAGTGTTTGAAGTCATGGGGCTCGAGCTGATGTGTCTGGACGGCGGTAGTATGTTCAAGCCCGGCGGTAACATTTCGCTGATGGTTAAATTCGATAGTCAGGACGAGCTGGACGCAGTTTGGGATAAGCTAATGGATGGCGGCAAGCCCCAGCAGTGTGGCTGGATCGTTGACAAGTTTGGGACAACCTGGCAGATCGTTCCAGCCATTATGGACAAACTTATGAGTGATCCTAACGCCACGCCACAGCAAAAGAAAGCTTTGGCCCAGGCTATGATGCCTATGGTCAAATTGGATGGCCCTAAACTTCAGGCGGCATACGAAGCCGCCAAGGCCTAGCCTAAGCGTCGCCGAACCTTTCCGCCGCCCGCGCTCGTGCCCTGGCAGCCTCGACCTCACGGTTGTGTGGTTCGGCATTAGTGACTAGTGAGCCCAGTAGCCGTTTGGCAATGACGGCAGTTTCAGCAACACCATTATCAAATGCTGCCTGGTTGGCAACTGACGGTTTGGTAAAGCCCGACAGCTTCCGCACAAACTGCAACGCCGCGTCGTGGATTTCTTCGTCCGTAGCCGGCGGGTCAAAGTTGAACAAGGTTTTAATATTGCGACACATGGCTCCTCCTGCTATATCCAGGATACAGCCAAGACGACTAGATTCAACCAAAAGCACAAAAATGTTTTGTGCTAGTCACTGTAAAAAGCTCGGCCCGCACGGTATCCTAGAGATAATGACACCACGCAAACTCAACGAAAAATGTGCTGTCTTGGCTATTTATGCGCCGTATTATGATGTGGCGCGTATGGCTTACTACGGCCTTTATTCATTACAGCACCGAGGCCAGGAGAGTTCCGGCATCGTGACAAGTGACGGTCGACAGTTTTACTCACATCTGGGCCAGGGCTTGGTGTCGCACGTTTATCAAGAAGAGGATTTGCGGTTGCTGCACGGCCATATGGCAGTTGGCCACAACCGTTACTCGACTTCAGGTGGTAATGTCCAAAATCATACCCAGCCGATTATTCTGCCGGATATTAATTTAAGTTTTGCCCACAACGGCAATCTGCCCTCCACTAAGGCGCTGGAGCGTTTTTTGGACGACCACGGTATTGAATATGCTAGCAGCAACGACTCGGCCATGATGGCGTTAGCCATCGGCTTTTATATGGATAGCGGCCTGTCGTTGCCTGATGCCGTCGACCGCTGCTACCCACTATTTACCGGCGCTTTTGCCTGCGTGGCTATGGATGACAAGCAAATTGTAGCCTTTCGTGATCCGTGTGGGATCAGACCTTTAAGCATCGCCACTCTGGATAAAGGCTTTGTTGTCGCCTCAGAAACCTGCGCCTTTGACACGGTCGGCGCCGGCTACCTGCGTGACGTGCAGCCGGGCGAGATGGTCATCATCGACAAGCATGGCTTGCGCTCCCGGCAGCTTATTGAGCCCAATTTAAAACTGGATATTTTCGAGCTAGTTTATTTCGCCCGGCCCGACAGTTTACTGCTTGGTAGACGAGTCGGTGAAGTGCGCAAGGCCTTTGGTAGACGGCTAGCCGAAGAGCACAATTTGCGTGCCGACATCGTTATCCCCATGCCCGACTCGGCAATACCGGCGGCGATTGGCTATGCTCAAGCGGCTGGCATACCTTTTGATCACGGCCTGATCAAAAATCGCTACATCCACCGGACTTTTATCCGGCCAACGGCCCAACTGCGACAACAAGACCTGCAACTAAAGCTGAACCCGATTCCCGAAGTCATCATGGGTAAGAACGTGGTGGTGGTTGATGACTCGATTGTGCGCGGTACCACCACCAAAAAAGTCGTGCATATGCTGCATGGCGCCGGTGCCCGTTCGGTTTCAGTTTTAATTAGCTCACCACCTGTCAAATACCCAGACTTCTATGGCATTGATACGCCCAAGCAAGTTGATTTAATTGCCGCCAACTTGTCAGTAAAAAAAAT
>DATIHE010000002.1:0-17871 GCA_035481015.1 Candidatus Nanoarchaeia archaeon | reverse complement strand
TGGCCGTTGAGCTTGAGGCCCAGCCGTTTCACGAGATCGTTGAGTAGCTTCTGTCGGACGCTCTTGCCCGTCCTAGGCCCCATGCCGTAGTACATGTCAAACCTTTCGCTCGCGCCGCCGCTTCTTTATACCAGATACATTCCAGATTAGAAATAGCCAGCTGTTAAAATAATTGTCTATGGCAGGTTATAGTGAAAAATCATTGGCCGACAAGCTGGGCATTAAGCCCGGTTTTAAAGTCGCCATTATCAAGGCGCCGTCGGGTTATGACAGGTTGATTAAAGAATGGCCGGTTGGTGTTTCGATTAGTCGCAGTCTGGGTGGTAAGTACGACTTTATACATTACTTCACCAAAGGCCGCAGCGTGCTAGAGGCCGTATTTCAAAACTTGTCGCAGCACATCGAGAAAAATGGAGCCTTGTGGATCAGCTGGCCTAAACAAAGTAGTGGTGTAAAAACCGACCTCAACGATAACGTGGTACGAGAAATTGGCCTCGCTGCCGGTCTGGTCGATGTCAAAGTTGCCGCCATTGATGAAACCTGGAGCGGCATAAAGTTTGTTTACCGGCTCAAAGACCGTTAGCGAGCCAGCTCTAACAGCCTCACCAGATTTACGCTAGAATAAGCCATAGATGGTTTTTTCTCTCTCACTGCCAAATTCTAAATATGGGCACTTGATGCCCCACGAAGACGCGCTGGCCTTGGGCGAAAATGCCTACGTGGTGGCCGATGGTATTGCGCGTGACCCGATCGGCATAAAGGACTTTACCGGCAAAAGCATGGAAGAGCTGCTCGAGAGCTACCCGAAGGATAGTGGTGCCGCTCTTGCTGCCGAATTGTTTTGTCGCCGATTTTTAAAAGAGCTATCCGAGCACCCGCCGTATCAAAAGAACGTTCAAGCGGCCTTTACCGCTAGTAATACCGCAATTGCCAAACTAAACCGACAGCGTGTGGGCGTGACCGACTACTTGGTGAACGATTATTGTGGCTGCGTGGCAGCGGCCGGCATGATTGAAGACGGCTTGCTGCATTGGGGCTCGATCGGCGACAGCGGGGTGATAATTTACGACAACACCGGCCAGATCCGTTGGCGATCACCTGATGGAATGGCTACTTTTGCTGCTTACGCCAATAAACTAAAGTACGACTGGAACAAACCCGAGGGGCGCAAACTAATTCGCAGCCGCTTTCGCAATAATCCCAACATGATTGTCGACGATGTTTGTGTGTCTTACGGCGCCCTAACCGGCGAGGATCCAGCCAAACGTTTCATGAATTTCGGCGTCGAGCCAGTCGAGCGCGGCGAAATGGTGCTGTTTTACACTGACGGCCTCAAACAGGTTGTCGAGCTGCCAGAGTTTTGGCAAATTCTAAAAAGTGGCGCCGAACCGCGAGTTAAGGCTACGTTACTTCCGTATTTAGAACAGCTAGCTAAGGCTGATTACGAACGCTATGGCAAAGAGCGCACCCTGATTGCGGTTAGCGCTGAGTGAAACCTAGAGTTTTCATTGCCCACGGCTGGGCTGACGATCCAACCCAGGGCTGGATCGCTTGGCTGGTTAAACAGTTGCAAGCTAACGACATCGAGGTTGTCGCGCCGGCTTTTCCCAATCCCGAGAAACCTAGCGTCGAGATTTGGACCAACCAACTGGCTGGTTTGATCTGCGAGGCTGATGAACAGACAGTTTTGGTCGGGCACTCACTAGGCGTTTTCTTGATTTTGCGCTACCTGAGTGAGCCTGGGGCTCAAGTTGCTGGTGCCGTGTTGGTTGCAGGCGGCTTGCCGACACACCGACCAGAACTGCTAAAAGAGCTTAACTTCGAGAGTGTCATCAAGCGAGCCGCCAAACGCATCTGCATTTACTCTGATGACGACCGTGTAGTGCCCCCTGAACGCAGCTTAGAGCTTGCTAAGGCCATAAACGCCGAGACAGTATTGGACAGTGGCAAGCGCCACTTCAGTGGCCTGCGCGGGTGCAATGAGCTGCCAAGCGCCTTGAATGCTGTGCTTAGCTGCTTGATATCGACTCCTTAAACGTTAAGGTACAATTAGCTTATGGATCAGGTGGAAGAAATCAAGCAACGGCTCGATGTGGCCGAAGTGGTCGGCAGCTACGTGCAGTTAAAGCAATCCGGCCGCAATCTAAAGGCGCCGTGTCCGTTTCATCACGAAAAAACAGCCAGCTTTATGGTCAGCCCCGAAAAGGGTATTTGGCACTGTTTTGGCTGTGGTGAGGGCGGTGACATTTATAAGTTTGTGATGAAGATGGAAGGTTTGGACTTTCGCGGCTCGCTGGAATTATTAGCTGCTCGGGCCGGCATCGAGCTACAGTCGTCGCCCAAAGATCAAGCAGCATCAAAGATGAAGAAGCGGTTACAAGAAGCCAATCGCTGGGCAGTTAAATACTTTCAAGCCAGTCTGGTTAAGAGCCCGCGTGCGCTAGAATATTTGATCAAGCAGCGCAATTTAAAACGCCAAATCGTGCAGGACTTTGAAATCGGCTTCGCGCCAGACAGTTGGGATGGGCTGACAAAGATTTTGATTAAGAAAGGCTTTACGCCTGATGAGTTGTTGGCGGCAGGGTTGGCTGGTCGCAAACACAGCGTTTATGACCTGTTTCGCGGCCGTATAATGCTGCCGATCTGTGATGCCCAGGGGGCGCCGGTAGGTTTTACCGGCCGAGTGCTGGGCGACGACATGCCTAAGTATCTCAACACACCGCAAACGCCGTTGTACGACAAGTCGCGGGCGATTTACGGCATTCATTTGGCCAAAGAAGCTATTCGCGCCAAGGACGAAGTCGTTCTGGTCGAGGGTAATTTGGATGTGATTGCTAGCCACCAGGCCGACATCAAACAAGTAGTGGCGGCCAGCGGCACGGCTTTAACGTTGGATCAATTGAAGTCACTGAGCCGGCTGACTAAGAATATAAAGTTGGCATTTGATCAGGATGCAGCTGGTTTGACTGCTACGGAGCGAGCAATTGAGCTGGGACAAAAGCTTGGTCTGAGTCTCAAAATGGTGCAGATTGATGGTGCCAAAGATCCTGATGAGCTGATTCAGCAAGATCCCAAGTTGTGGCAAAAGGCGATCGACGAGGCCAAATACATCGTTGATTATTTATTTGATCGCTTTGAAACGCAGTTCGATTTGACCAGTGCGCTGGGCAAACGGCAGTTTTCGGACCGCTTGGCGACTAATTTAAAACGGCTGGCCGACGCCGTCGAGCAGGACCATTACATTAATTTGCTAGCCCAGAAAACTGGAGTGTCAGCTGAGGCAGTCAAGACCAAGGTCGAGCAGTCGGATATCTCAAAAACGCCAGCTGGCACTGTCCAAAAGCCAGCGGTCGAGCCCGAACAGAATGAGCTGTTGCACCGTAGTGGCGCCGAGATATTAGAAGAATCAGTTTTGTCGATTAACTTGGCTTATCCCGAAACTAGGCTGAGTCTTGATGATCTGAACGAAGCAGATTTTGCCGACGCTGCCAGGCGCAGTATTTATGTTGCCCTGACCAAAGCTGGTAAAGAAGTAGCCTCAGATATTGCAAAAGGCTTGCAAGACGATGGCGACTATGCCAAAATCCTCACATTACGGGGCGAAGAGGAATTTAGCTCGCTCGCTCCTGCAGATCGCAGCCTAGAAGCATTCAGGCTGGCCAGACGACTGCAAACCACCGCCAACAAAAAAAGCAAAGTACAGATCACCAAGCAACTTCGCGAGGCCGAACAGGCTGGAGACGCGCAGCTGGTTAAGTCTTTGCTTGCTAAGTATCAAGCTCTGATTACAGAGGATTAAGTCGCAATATTTGCGGCAAGGAGAATTTATGCCCCGCAAGGCTAAAGCGCCCGAAGTAGAAGAAGAGAACGCATCAGCTCATTCGCCCGAGATCGAAGGACTTTTGGCGAAAGGCAAAGAGCAAGGCTCGCTAACCCAGCAAGAGATTAGCGCTGTCTTTAGTGATGCCGAAGAAAATATCGAAGAGCTGGACGAGTTGTACGCGGCACTTTTGGAAAACCACGTCGAGATTACCGACCAGCGTGAGGCTAGCGGTGTGTGGGACCCGGCCGACACCGAGGCCGAAGCCGCCGAGGTTACTGAGACCAACGACGATTACGTCAAAGATATCGCTGACGACAGTGTCCGTTTATACCTACGTGAAATCGGCCGCGTGCCGCTTTTGACCGCTGCCGAAGAAGTCGAGCTAGCCAAGCGGATTGAAAAAGGCGACAAGACTGCCAAAGACGCCATGGTTGAAGCTAACCTGCGTTTGGTTGTTTCAATCGCCAAGAAGTACATTGGCCGCGGCCTGGACCTGTTGGACTTGATTCAAGAGGGTTCGAGCGGACTGTTGCGCGCCGTCGAAAAATTCGATTACACCAAGGGCTATAAGTTCAGTACTTATGCGACCTGGTGGATTCGCCAGGCTATTACCCGCGCCATTGCCGACCAGGCCCGTACCATTCGTATCCCAGTCCACATGGTTGAGACGATTAACAAGTTGATCCGCACCCAACGGCGATTAGTTCAGGAATTGGGCCGCGACCCACTGCCCGAAGAGATTGCTGCCGAGATGGAAATGGACGTCGACAAGGTTAATCACATCATCAAGATCAAGCAAGACATTGTGTCGCTGGAATCGCCGGTTGGTGAAGAAGATGACAGCCGTTTGGGTGACTTTATCCCGGATGAGGACTCCGCAACTCCCGAAGAATCGGCGACCTACCAGCTTTTAAAAGAGCACGTTAATAACGTGTTAGCGCTACTGACTCCGCGTGAGCAAAAGATTTTGCGAATGCGTTTTGGGCTGGAAGACGGCCGCAGCCACACTTTGGAAGAAGTCGGCCAAGAGTTCGGCGTCACTCGTGAGCGCATCCGCCAGATTGAGGCCAAGGCCTTGGCCAAACTACGCAAACACCGCGAATCGAAGAAACTGCGCGACTACCTGCAGTAATCTACAGATTCAACAAAAACGGCCCCTACAAGGGCCGTTTTTGTTGTGTTTTCTAACGGTCAAAAGTGTTAATCAGGCTAAACAGGTTTTTTGGCTTGACCAAGCCACTATCGATGTGATAAGCTCAGCCACGATGCACATTGCCGACTGTTAGGAGGTGTAGCTCCGACCCAATTACGGCGGACGTAATAGGGAGTAACATGGCATTACAAAGGTTTCCGTCAGAACGCACAGGTATGGACGCGCGCGTAACGTGGGTCCAGTCTGTCACCACGAGTGACTTAAGGCAGTGAAGCTGCCGCGCTAGTGTCGGAACCCTGCAAAAAGCGCAGGTTGTTTTGATGGTTGCCGCATCCCTAGACCACACCTGAGTCCCGTTCGCTCTCGAGCGAATGCTGCTCCAAGGAGGCCATAGAATGCGACAATTCGTCGCACGCAAGAAAATTGTCAGCCTAGTGGCTGGCGTGCTCCCGCTGATTTTGTTTGCGGGAGTGGCAGTTGCAAGTGGTCAACCAGCGACCGTTCATGCGGCCGCTGTAGTAACAAGCGCAAGCTCACCAGCGATGGCTGGTCATAATGGGTGGAACCCGTTGGACAACAGTTTTCAGGCGAGCTTGCGACGTGCCAAGCAGGCACAGGCTGCAAGAGCGGCACAGGCTGCGGTTGTTGCCCTGCAAAAAGCCGATGCGCTAGCTGCTGCGCAACGGCAAGAGGTCGCCAAACAGGCGGCCGCTAGAGCGTCACGGGCGGCACCACGACCGCCGCAAACAACGACTCCCGTCGTCCCCCGTGCGCCAGTCGAACCCGGCACCAACCGTGCCACCGGCCAGCAAATGGCCGCAGGTTACGGTTGGACGGGCGATCAGTGGGACTGCCTCGATGCACTTTGGGGCAAGTACGAAAGCGGTTGGAATCAGTACGATACCAACCGCTCCAGCGGAGCCTACGGCATCCCGCAGGCTCTGCCAGGCAACAAAATGGCCAGCGCTGGCGCCGATTGGCAAACCAACCCAGCCACCCAGATCGCCTGGGGGCTGGGCTACATCGCTGGTCCCAGATATGGCACACCTTGCGCCGCATTGGCGCACCGGCTGCATTTCGGCTGGTACTAGCCTCGGAAGGAGCTCCAAGCTCCTTCTGGGGCTTCTTTCGTTTCTGGGCGCATTTTTAGGCTTGCTTCAGGTATAATTAAGCCCTATGGCAAAACGACCAAGACTAGTTTTAATAGATGGGTTAGCCGTTTTTTACCGTGCCTACCACGCCATCCAGTATCTGACTAACAAAGACGGTATGGCTACTAATGCTATTTACGGTTTTACCAGTATGCTGCTGAAGGCCTATACCGATTTGAAGCCGGATTACGTGATTTTAACCTGGGATAAAGCCAAGACTTCGACCAGGCAACGAGACAAGATTTTCCCTGAGTACAAGGCCAAGCGCGCCGTGATGCCCGATGACTTCTACGCCCAAATGCCGTATGTACGCGAGTTGGCCGATGCTCTGGGCATGCCGCTGCTCGAGCTGGACGACTACGAGGCCGATGACATCATTGGCACACTAATTGCCAAAGCCGATAAAAATCTAGAGATCATCGTTGTCAGCAATGATCGGGACACCTTCCAGTTGCTTGACGACCACCCACAGGTTGGCATTTATATGCAACGCCGGGGCATGACCGACACCGAGCTAATGGACAGCGCCAAGGTCAAAGAAAAATACGGTATCGAGCCAGGCCAAATCATCGATCTTAAAGCATTGGCGGGGGACAGCAGCGACAACATTCCGGGTATTGCTGGCATCGGTGAAAAGACAGCCACGACGCTTTTACAGCAGTATAAAAACTTGGACGGTATTTACGCGCACGTTGATGACATCCCTGGCAAGCTGCATGACAGGCTAGTTGACGGTAAAAACGTGGCTTACATGAGCCAAAAGCTGGCCACCATAATTTGCGATGCGCCAGTTAAGATGGATCTTGAATCTGCCCGCACCGGGACTTACGACAAACCAGCCTTGCATGAGTTGTTCCATCGCTTGGATTTTAAGAGCTTGCTGGCCAGGCTGCCAGCCGAGATGGAAGACGACGAACCAAACTTATTTAATCAAACCGGCGAACGTGCCGAGAAGCCACGCACCCATATTGATAAGGCTAACTATATTTGCATCCAAAACGAGAGTGATTTGCAAGATCTAGTTAGCAAGCTACACAAGCAGCCGGCCTTTGCCTTTGATACCGAAACTGATTCGGTCGATGTGGTGACTGCCAACTTGGTCGGCATGGCAGTTAGTTTTAAAGAAGGCGAGGCCTATTACATTCCGGTTGGTCACGGCACCGGCCAGCAGGTTGATGCCCAACTAGCCGTCGATATTATGCGTCCAGTACTCGAAGACCCTCAGATTGCCAAAGTTGGCCACAATATAAAGTTTGATTACACCATCATGGCCCGTCATGGCGCTAAACTGGCTCCGATCGTCTTCGATACCATGGTGGCTGCCTTCATCATCAACCCCTTGGGCCGCTCGCAAACCTTGGCTGATTTGGCCTACAGCGATTTGGGTATCGAAATGATCCCGATCGAAGATCTAATCGGCAAAGGCAAAGCTCAAACAACCATTGATCTGACGAGTGTCGAAGACGCCGCACGTTATGCTGCTGAAGACGCTGATGTGACTTGGAGGCTGTATAAATTATTGGAACCGCAACTAACCGGCAAACTAAGGGAGCTAGCCGAAAAAACAGACTGGCCATTGATCCCGGTGTTAGGCGATATGGAGCTGGCCGGTATCAGTCTGGACATCGAGTATTTGAAGAAGTTCAACATGGTTATTAGTGCCAGGATCATAGAGCTCGAACAGGCTATTTGGAAGCTGGCTGGTGGAAACTTTAATATCAGCTCGCCGTCGCAGTTGTCGAATATCTTGTTTACCAAGCTTGAGATTGTCGTTCCAGGCGTTAAGCGAGGCAAATCGGGCACTCTATCGACCGCTGCCCGTGAGCTGGAGAAAATGCGTGGTTTGCATCCCATTATTGAGCTCATCTTTGAACACCGCGAACTTATGAAGCTAAAGACGACCTATGTTGATGCTCTGCCGCTGTTGGTTAGCCCAATGGATGGCCGCATCCACACTAGCTTTAGCCAGACCATCACACAAACTGGCCGGCTGAACTCGATAAACCCTAACTTGCAGAATATTCCTGTCCGCACCGAGCTCGGCCGCCAGATTCGCAATGCCTTTGTGGCACCAAAGGGTCGCAAGTTTGTGGCAGCCGACTATTCGCAGATCGAGTTGCGCGTAGCAGCGGCACTAAGCCGCGACGAGGGCATGATTAAAGCATTTAAAGACGGTGTCGACATTCACATTCAAACTGCCGCCGAGATGTTTGGTGTGCCGCTGGACAAGGTCACCAAAGAGCAGCGTTATGCTGCCAAGACTATCAACTTTGGCGTGCTGTATGGTATGAGCGCGCACCGGGTTGCTATCGAAACCAATATGGAGCACAAAGACGCATCGGACTTCGTGGACCGCTATTTCAGCCTTCGACCACAACTAAAGTCCTACATCGAAGGCATCAAAAAGCAGGCTAGAGAGCAGGAATTTGTCGAGACTCTGCTGGGTCGGCGCCGGCCTTGTCCCGAAATCAACAGCAATAATTTTGTAATTTCGAATGCCGCCGAGCGCATGGCGGTTAATGTGCCAATTCAAGGTTCAGCAGCTGATGTTATGCGACTGGCCATGATTGATCTGGCGCCCAAGCTGGCCGGTAAAGCCGAGCTGTTGTTACAAATCCATGACGAATTGATCGCCGAGTGCGACGAGAAAGTCGCCAACCAGGTGGCCAAAATCATGAAAGACAGCATGGAAAACGTATATGACCTGGGTGTTCCGTTGGTGGTAGATACTGCGATTGGCCAAAATTGGGGCGAGCTTAAATGACGCGAACTGTGCTTGGTATTTTGGCTTCATTCTTTACAGTCATAACTCTCTTTCCGCAGATCCTAAAAATCTACAAAACACATCACACCAAAGACTTGGCTTTAAGTACTTACCTGATTCTGACGACCGCCGCAGGTCTGTGGGTGTTGTACGGGCTGCTAATTAGAGATGTGGCAGTGGCTGCCACGAACAGTGTAGTGTCTATGACCTCGTTAACGGTGACAATCCTGAAACTGAAGCTGGGCTAAATGCCACTGGCATAAGTTCTAAAAATTTGGTAATTCGCTTAGGCGTAAGCGCTAACAATGACGCCAATGCTTTGGCTTGCTTTGAAACGATAGAATCGCTCGGTCAGGACGGTGAAGAGGAGGGTTATGCAACAGCCCCTAGAACCCGTCCTAGATCGGACGGTGCAGATACTGAGCGACGCAAGCAGGTGGCCCAGCCACGGTGGTGAGCTCAGTAAGCTGCTTGCGGCAGCAGCGCTCCAGGCGGTCGAAGAGGTGATCGATAGATGTGCCGAGCAGGCGGTCTATTTGGCTGAACAGCTCAACCAGCGCCTACCACGTGCCCGCTTTGGGCTGGACGGAGTGATGGTGGCCATCAAGAACTCAGCGACACGTCGACAAGGCGTGGTCACCGAGATGGCTGACTGCCTGGCGCAGCTAGTCGAACAACTCCATCCCAAGCTCATCGCCAGGCTGCGTGCTCAACTGCAACAAGTACCGGTCGAATCGGCGTCTACCGCAAGGTAGGCGCCTTCGCCTTTACAGGTATAATTAAACGACCATGCCAGAATTACCAGAAGTAGAGACTGTTCGCTTGGGGTTGTCGTCGCTTATTATCGGCAAGCGGGCAAAAACTGTTAACCACGATTGGCCGAAAAGCTTTCCTAATGCCGCGGCCGACGTGGAGTCGTTTTTGATTGGTGCCAAAATCATTGACGTTAGACGTCGTGCCAAGGTGCTGTTGATCGATTTAGATACGAACTACACTCTAGTGACGCACTTAAAGATGACTGGCCAACTGGTATATCGAGCTGATGACGGTGAACATTTTGGCGCCGGTCATCCGAGTGAAAGCTTGATCGGAGAACTGCCCGACCGCAGCACGCGAGTGACCCTGGAGCTAGACGGCGCCAAGCTGTTTTTTAACGACCAGCGCAAGTTTGGCTGGATGCGATTGATACCAACACCGGAGGTTGAGGAGCTCGATTTTTTTAAAAAGGTCGGGCCAGAGCCCTTGAGCGATGACTTCACTCCGCATCAATTTGTAGACAGATTGCAAAGGCGGGCCAATACTTCGATCAAAGCAGCCCTACTAGATCAAACGGTATTTGCTGGTGTCGGCAATATTTATGCCGACGAATCGTTATTTGCGGCGCGCATCCATCCAGCTAACCAGGTCAAAAACGTTTCCAAAGCCAAGCTAATAGAGCTATATGGCGCGTTGCGAGCAGTGTTGCGGCTCTCAATTGAAAAAGGCGGCTCGAGTGATCGTAATTATGTAAATGCCGAAGGCAAAAAAGGTAGCTATTTAACTTTTGCCCAGGTGTTTCGTCGCGAAAACCAACCTTGCCCAGTTTGCGGCACACCCATCGAAAAGTTACGAGTGGCCGGTCGCGGCACGCATGTCTGCCCTAAATGCCAAAAGCGACCAAGGGTAAAATAACACTATGGTTTTTTTCTTTTACGGACCAAACAGCTATGCAGCTCGCCACAAGTTGCACGAGATGATTGATACTTACGTCCAGAAAACTGGTAGTGACATGGGGCTGGAACGGCTGGACGGTGCTCGAGTTAGTTATTCTGATCTGGAAACAGCCTTGACGGCAGCGCCTTTTCTAGCCAGCAGTCGTTTGGTGATCATAGAGGGCTTGGGAGCTAATAAGATAGTAGCTGAGAAGATAGAACAGCTTATTAAGTCGGTGCCCCAGTCTACTGTGGCCGTTTTTTTTGAGAGCGAAGTTGATCAACGGACTAGTTATTTTAAGACATTGTCACATCAAGCGAAGGCGGTTAAGTTCGCGCCGCTTAGCTCATTGCAGCTAGCTAACTGGCTAAAGGCGCAGGTACAGTCAAACGGTGGCACTATCGACCGCGCCGCTTTGGATATGCTGATCGAAATTGTCGGCGATGATCAGTGGCGGCTGGAGCAAGAGGTGATGAAGTTAATTAATTATCGATCTGACATTACCGCCGAAACTGTCAAAACTATGGTGGTCCAGGCGCCGTCTCAAACAATATTTGACCTGGTCGAGGCAATGACGGCTGGTCGTACTAAGCAGGCTTTGGTGACGTTTCGTGACTTATTAAGTCAAAAAACCAATGAACTATACGTATTAAGTATGATCATTTGGCAGTTACGAAATCTGTTGCTGGCTAAAACAGCCGGCGACATGAGCGCCCCAGAGCTGTCAAAAGCAGCCGGCTTGTCACCTTATGTGGCTGGTAAGGCTATGACCAAACAACGCGAGTTTGATGAGCAAACTTTAAAACAGGCTTTTGTGGCCGCGGTTGAAACTGACTACGCAATTAAAACTGGCCAGGGCAAGCCTGACCAGTTGATTGAGCGATTAATATACCAATTGTCGGCGCGAGACTAGGAGCTTGGAGCTGTTGGGCCGGTTTCGCTGCCAGCAGTACTTTGATCACCACCAGTGGTAGTAGTGGCAGTGCTGCCACTACCTTGCTCTTGCGTGCCACCAGTTTGACCGCTGCCGTCACCACCCTGCTCGTAATTAACCGTAGTTGTGCTGGTAGTGCTGCCGTCTTGCGGCGGAGCAGGGACGACGTCAGTATGATCAGGCTGAGGCGGCCCACCCATAAGGTGCCCTTGCTCAAGCTGGAATTGGTCTGCGGGTGGTGGCGCGGGAGCGGGAGTAGCGGCAGGCTTTGGCGCCGTCGTGTGAGCTGGCACCTCGACCTTCATCGTTGGCATGCTAGGTGGAGTTGATTCAACTTGAACGGCAGGCGTTTCGGCCGGTGTCGCAACCGGGGCGGGTGCTTCGGGTGCGCGGCCGGTGATGGGGGCTGGGCCTTCAGTCGGATGGGAGTCATGGTCGGTTGCGCCGGCTTTTACGCCGCCAGCAAAAAGGCCACCTAAAGCTAGTCCAACTGCCCCAAAGATGCCAAGCTTCTTGGGCGTTAGATGGTTTGCAGTGGTTTCTGGAGCGGTCGGGTCGGTAAAGGTTGATTGGCTGGGGTCTTGATTCGGGTTTTCTGGATTCATTAGAACCTCTAAATAGTTACGCTTACTTTAAGGCCCTACAGATATAAAGTCAATTTCTGGGCCCGTCGGCCTGCTTAATTTCTTCCAAAAGCTGCTCGATGTCGGTTACTAAGCTGCTGATTTTGGCCAGCTCGGCTTTGGCCAGCCAGGCATTACCTGGCTTCATGCCGTAGTTGCGCATGGCGGCCACTCGGTCCATCAATTCCTCGCATAGGCCTAGGTAATTTGCACGATGATCATCGGCTTTGTCTTTGTCCATATGATGATTATGAACATTTGTGCAAATAAAAACAGCTCCCGATCGGGAGCTGTTTAGCGATTGGTTATTTTTTGACGGCCTTTTTGGCAACTGGCTTTTTAGCCGGCGCTTTTTTGACCGGCTTGCTCTCGGGAGCCAGGCTTATGGATGCTTGCTTAACGAGCCTCGAAATGCGGCGACTGGCAGTATTACGGTGTAATGTGCCTTTTTTGACGGCACGGTCTAGTTCGCTAGTGGCGGCACGCAGGGCGGTTTCAGTAGCTTTGGCGTCACCGACAGCGATTGCATCAACCACCGCCTTCACGTCTTTTTTAACAGCGTGACGGACGGTTAGATTGTGGCTGCGGCGCTTGTTTTGCTGGCGAGCCCGTTTAATTGCAGATTTGATTATCGGCATAACGAAAGGAATATACCGGATTTAGCCTGATTTGTAAAGAAGCCAATACAAGAGTATAGACATAAGCGTCATAACGGGGTTAAGCTTAAACCAGGTTAGAGGTAGGAAAAACCGAACTTTGACACCTTGGTGCGAGATCCGAAACACGGATTTGGCATGATGGCGCCATAAGCGGTTCCGACAAAGACCCGGGGAGGGTAAATGGGAGCAAGCAGCGTGTTGCAGCTCGTCAGCGACGAGGTAGCGCACTGGCAAGACCAAGGCAACTGCCTGGGCGTCGATCCGGATCTGTTCTTTCCGGAGCGCGGCGCCTCGACCAAGGAAGCCAAGGGCGTCTGCCGCGGCTGTGTGGTACGCGAGGACTGCCTCGAGTACGCACTGGCCAACGGTGAGAAGTTCGGCATCTGGGGCGGCATGAGCGAGCGGGAACGCCGTCGCATTCGTCGTAGTAGGGCTCTGGCCCGGCGATCGAATAACGCCATCAGCGCCTAACCACCAAGCGTCAAACAAGTAAGGGCCCGACTCGGATGAGTCGGGCCCTTCACACGTCCAGGAATCCTATGCCCATCCCTGGTAGACGATGGTGCCGAGTCGTTTCAGAGCGGTTCGGTTTTTGCGTTGACCCAGCCAGCCAACTAGACTGAGCCAGAGCGTGGTGGCCAGCAGGGTGCCATGTTCTGGCCGAGCTGAGTCGACCTGCTTTGTTGGTCCCAGCGCTTTGGTGGTCAATTGTGGTTGGGCAGCCAGGGGCGACGTGATGGCGGCCAGTATTGGCGGGCTCGGCCGCGCTGGCGCTGGCACTGTCACTGTCGTGGTGACGACCGGTGGCGGTTTTGGTGGTGGCGGGGGAGCGACCGGGATGACTGCCCAGACGTTGTGGACAGCGTGTTCTTTGCCGTCTTGCAACGGGCTGACCAGTTGCCCTCCTAGCGACATGGCGGTCGAGCTGCCGCCATCCAAGTTGACGCAGTCGGTCGCGCCAACCGATTGGCAAATGCGGCCTGCGTCAGCCAAATTGACGCCGAAGTGGGCAGCACTGATGGTGATAAACCAGCTGTCACAACTGCCGTCCGGCCGTACTCGCCAGCCGACCAGGGTGCGCGAATGGTGGCCGTAGACAAAATGATTGATGTCGTTGGCCACCTGGATGGCGGTTAACTGACCGCTGCGCAACACCATGTACGATGCGCCGCTTGATTGCCAGGCGTCATTCGGCAGGGCAGGTGCTGTACCAAAGCAGCCATTTTTGCTCAGCAGCAGCTGCTGATGGTCCGGTTCTTGCCCGGGCGGGGACGGCGCCAGCGGCGGCACTGCCCTTAGCAGCTGACCGTCGGAAACCATGCCGCCCACCAGACTGCCATCGAGGTTAAAGAAGTCACCGTTGACGCAAACGTAGGCCTGCAGCCTCTGGCAAGCCCAAGCCACCGTAGCGCCACCCCCCGGTAGCGGCGCGAGTTTGATAACGGCTTGTGCACCGGGAGCGACATGCACAGTGTTGACTTCCGTTTGGCCCACTCGGCTCATCAAGTGTTCGACGCCGGTGGGTTGGGGGCTGGCCTGGGCTGGGCTGGCGACCGCCGCCAGCGCCAGGACTAGTAGCAGAGAAACAGCCAAAAGCTTGGCCGGTCGCATTTCACCTCACTTTCAAGTTGCCACTTGCTTGTCTGCTTACACAGTAATCCCGCTTTTGAGCCACTGCAATAGCCTTTTATGCTTGACTTTATATGACTTTTATAGTACTATAAGTACTTGCTTGAAAACCCATCCTCTACCGAAAGGAAAGAAGTGGCCCTTGCCAAGGCTAGCTGCAGCAACTGTGGCGACATTGAGCTCGAGAAAGAGCACATGAAGCTGCGGTTGTGCGTGGATACCAGCCAAGGTAGCTGCGTCTACAACTGCCCCATCTGCGGACGCCCCAACACCAAGACCCTGATACCCCAGATCATGGGCATGCTGGTCAAGGAAGGGCTGTCGCTCGAGGTGTGGTCGTTGCCGGCCGAGCTCAGTGAGCCGCGGCCGGAAGGCGCAATCACTATCATCGACAAGATTAGCCTGCTCGAGGCCAACAACCTCGAAGAGCTGATCGGCTCGTGATGGCGGAGCGATACAAGCACCAGGGCAAATCGCCCTGAAAGGCCTCGGAGAGACAACCGAGGCCCCGCCCTTAGGTCTGTAAATTACAGGTCTGAGGCCGGGATACCGCTTATGCCAACAGATTGACTAAAGCTAGCTAATCTGGTATATTCGAACATTGCCTTTTTGACGGGCTACCGCCAAAAACCGCATCGAGGGAACATTATGAACAACGATCTAACACCCAAACAGCAGACTTCCGAGGCGCTGCGTCAAGCCGAAACCATCCTGATCGCAACGGCCCAGCACCCCTCGATCGATCAAGCCACTGCCGTTCTAGCAGCCGGGCTTATTTTGCGTAAGTTGGGTAAAAAGGTCACCTTGCTTATTAGCGACCAGCTGCCACCCAGCATGAATTTTTTGGCAACTAATGAGATCGACAAAAGCCTAACTGGTCTGCGTGATTTTATCTTAAAAGTCGACCTGTCTAAGTCCGAGGTCGACAAGATCAAATACACTGTCGAGGGTGGCAAACTTAATGTGCATGTCACCCCATTTAAGGGCGGTTTTGCGCCGAGCGACGTGACCTTTGCCTATGGCGGTTTCCACTATGATGTTGCCATGGTGTTGGGTGTGCCGGCTCGATCTAGGTTAGATCGGGTGTTTGAGCAAAACAGCGGCTTGTTCAACGAAGTACCAATCTTAAACATCGACTTTCATCGCAGCAACGAAAACTACGGTGCCGTTAATTTAATAGAGCCAACGGCCGCCAGCTTGGCCGAGATTTTGGTGGCATTGTCGGAATCGCTGGAAACCGGCATGATCGACGCCCAGATCGCTACCATCATGCTAACTGGCATTATCTCTTCAACCGATCGCTTTACTGCTAGCCACACCACTGCCAAGGCTTTGACAGTGGCTGCCCAGCTGATGGCCGCTGGCGCGGACCAGCAAAAGGTCGTTAAGAACTTATATCAGCAGAACCAAAATCGCGACCAAAACCGGTCTCGCCAAGACAACAAGCCCAAGCAGGAGCAGTCTTCTCAGTCGCAGCAACAGCCACCGCGAAGCGCCCATCCCAATCAACCTCAGCCGGGCCAAGTCGTGCAACCTCAGCCAGCGCAACCAGCTCCAGAGCCGGTCATTGTTTCAGAAGTCGAATTGCCGCAGCCAGCAGTCCAGCCGATCGAGCCAACGCCACCCGCCGGGCCAGAAGCGTATGGCTTTGGTTTTGCCGAGCAAGCACCTACTAATGGTAACTTTGACCAGGTGGCCGAGACTTTTAACGGCTACGATCCGTCGCCATCATTCTTGTCCGACAACTCGCAACAGCCGCTACAATAACTAGGTGAACGGCTTACTTTTAATAAACAAGCCCAAGGGTATTACGTCGTTTGACGTCATTCGCCAACTGCGCCGCACTACTGGTGTTAAAAAGATCGGCCACGCCGGCACGCTAGATCCGCTAGCCACTGGCTTGATGTTGATGTTATTTGGCACGGCCTGTAGAAAAGCCCAGCAGTTTTCAAAGCTCGACAAGACTTACGTTGCCGAACTGACCTTGGGCTTTAACAGCTCGACTGGCGATGCGGAAGGGGAGCTAATTGCCATTTCAGATCGTATCCCAACTCAGTCGGAACTTGAGACGGTTTTGAATAAATTCATCGGCGAGATCGAGCAAACTCCTTCAGTTTACTCAGCAATCAAGATTGATGGCAAAGAGGCGTACAAATACGCTCGCGCCGGCCAAGCCGTCGAGGTTCCAAGTCGCAAAGTGACGATAAACTCGATTGAGCTGCTGAGCTACAGCTATCCTCTTGTGAAGATTGAGGCTGACGTCTCGAGCGGTACTTATATACGAAGCTTGGCTGAAGATATTGGCAAAGAGCTAGGGACGGGTGCATATTTGAGTGGCTTGGAGCGCACAAGAGTGGGTGATTTTGAGGCGTCAGAAGCTGTTGATCTTGACCAACAACCAGATCTGTACATTGACAGATTGATACAAATTTGATATAATTGCTTATCTCCAATCTGGCGATCCGGCTGCCAAAACTAGTAGCCGGCTCGCCCGGTTGGAAAGTATCCACTCGCGAGCTTTTGGAGGAGTGTGTTTACAATAATCCTCAACTTTGCGGACACGCCACTCCCCAAAGAGGCATCGGACTGGTGTCTCAAGCTCGATAAAATGCCTTGGCCTACAGTCCCTGCCGTCGGGTCAAGCATCGCGATTATCGACGACTACGAAACAGTAGCGGCGATTTTCTACGAGCTAAATGGAGACATAATCATCCATGTCGATATCGAGGTGGATGGTTACTCAGACAGCATGCTCCGCGAAGTCGGTTTTTTGCCCCAGTTCTTCGCCTAGCCCATCACAAGGAGGAGACATGAACCTGCAAAGTCTGCAAGAGGCCTACCAGCAAAGACTGAAAGAGTTGCGACGGATGCAGCCGCCGCCAACTTGGCAAGAAACAGTGGATGATTTCCGCCAGCTGAACGCCGCCGACTAGGTGGTATCAGCTCTGCCTGACCTCAACTTGAGTAGCTGCTTCGCCGAATTGGCCGTACTCAAGCCAGAAGTGCTCGATGAAGAGTCGTATGGCGAAAACCTCCGCGAGCTGCTGCAGTACATCCTTTCCACCCATCTGCAGGATCAAACGTTTGCCAGTACCGTATAACTGGCAGAGTCCACGAGTGAGTACTCGTGCTGATGAGTCGAAAACGACGAAACTCAGAATCGTAATCATAGCCATTGCCAGGCAAGCAAAGTTATGGCATACTATCGCCACTGCTCGTCTCAGAGGGAGAATGTGGTGTACAGTTCGCGCAGCACAGCTTGGAAACACCGGATCACGTACGTCGATCGTCCAGCCAGCCCGTTCGAACGCACTTATGGCGCTGCCGTCCGTGTAACAAAGCACTGGGGCCACTATCTGCTGCTGATCCCATCGGCAGCCGGCACCTTTGGCTTCGGGTATGTCCTGATCTACTCGCGAGCTGGTTGGGAGGCGCCGATCATC
>DATIHE010000001.1:0-9483 GCA_035481015.1 Candidatus Nanoarchaeia archaeon | reverse complement strand
AGTTGTGCTCGACGTCGATACCCAGCTTGCTCTTGGGCAAATCGCGCACATGACCGTAGCTAGCCACTACCTTGTAGTCCTTACCTAGGAACTTTTCGATAGTGGTGGCTTTGGCCGGTGATTCGACTATTACAACGTTTTTGGCTGGCATTGTCGTTTACATGCTAGGGCATAAAAAAATTAATGCAAGCAATTTTTGAGCAAAAGGAAAACCCGCCGGCGAACGGCGGAATTTTCCGTTGTTCGCTTGGGCGGGTGGTTTCTCAGTGACCAGCAAGCTGGCTGCCGAGAGTGATACTTACTGCGACAATTGTGATGAGCTGCACCAGTCGCACCCAGTCCTTGGCATCTCTGTTTAGCCAAGTGGACATACAGACTAAGAACAAGATGACGACGTTTGCTGCGACTGGAAATGTTCTCACTTGCATCCTCCAGGGCTAGTTCGGAGCATCGCCTGGGGTTGCCAGGTAGTAGTAGTGATCACCTTGGGAGGTGTCGACGTAGAGCGCGATATTAGCCGACTTTAGCTCGGCCAGCTTCTTGGGTCCTTCGCCTTTGGCGAGCTCCCACTTGAATGGCAGATCTTCGTCGAAGAAGCCTTCGAGCACCTCTTCGACAACTGACCAGTCATTGTCCGTCCACTTGTCGTCTTCGAGTCCGAAGTTCGATGGCACGAGGGCGAAGTTATTGGTCGGATCAGGCCAATCGTCGGTAGTCGGACCCGGCTGGGCGAAGGCCACGAAAAGCACATTCACCGCTTGACGGTAGCTGAGGCTCATGGTGCCTTTCTGCGATCGGACTTTCCGGATCAGCAGCCTGCTTATCTATAGACCTGCAAACTGCCAATACGGAATGAGAGTTATTATATCAAATTACTTACGCTTTGTCAATGGTTCTGATCTGGAAACCCATTGACCAGCGCCGAGATTGCGGACTTTGCCGGTGATTTCCATCAGGGTGATAATGTTGGCAAATTGGGCAGCTGATAAGCCAGATTGGTCGATCAAGGCTTCGCTTGAGTTAACTCCTTGGCCTAGTAATTCTAGCAATGTAGCCTCCTCTTTGCTGCGCGCTTTGACCGTTGCAGTCTTGAGCTCGGGTAAATCGAGCAGAGGTAAAACATCAGAAGAGTCGGTTACTGGCACTGCACCCTTCTTTAATAAGTTGTTCGGCCCGGCACTTCGTGGGCTGGTAATGTTCCCTGGCACTGCCATCACTAGTCTATTTTCTTCTAGGCCAAAGTTAGCGGTAATTAGTGAACCGCTTTCAGCATTAGCTTCGGTTACGATGATGGCCTTCGACAGGCCGGCAATGATTCGGTTGCGCGCGACAAAGTTGCTTTTAAAGGCTTCAACGCCAACCTCATATTCGCTCACCAATGCTCCCCCACCGGCTAGGATTTTCTTGGCTAGTGTACGGTTAGCGACAGGGTAAATTTGATCAAGTCCATGCGCTAAGACAGCCACGGCCTTGCCGCCAGCCTCAACGGTGGCTTGGTGAGCTATGGCATCAATACCATAGGCTAGGCCGCTAACAATTACGCAGCCAGCCCGGGCCAGATCGCCGGCCAACTGAAAAGTCACCTGTTTGCCGTAGTCGGTCATTGCCCGACTACCAACAATCGCGACATAAGGGCCTTCGGGCAACTCGCCGAGCATAAATAGTTGTTTCGGTGGGTGTGCTATTTCGCGCAGCAGATCTGGGTATTTGGATGAATTGTGAGTTATTTTAGAGATTTGCATAATTCTTATTGACAAAGTTGACAATCCGTGTTAATCTAGTGGGCATACCTTGAAGCAAGCAAGGTTTTTGACATTATACACTAGCTGATCTGCCTGCGACGAAGTCTAAATGCACCCTCCTTTAGGATTCGTACAGGCGGATCTGCCTCTTCAATCCAACGGTCTTCAAAATAAATAAGGCCGACAACGCAATATTGCGCGGATTGAAGGGCCTAATAAAACACTGAGTAACCACCTACTTGGTGTTTTATTTTGCCAAAATATCGTAAGTGGTGTCGACTAGCTCGCCGGTTTCGAGGTGGCTGAGTACCTGATGGGCAGCTGATTCGATCATGGCTGGTAGCTGCTCGGCTTCATTGGCTGTAAATTTCGACAGCACAAAAGCGTCGGTTGGTTGAACGACAAAATGTTCGTTGCGCACGCCGAAGCGGAAACGACCAAAGTTTTCGCCTAGAACTTCGATTACAGATTTAATGCCATTGTGGCCGGCGCTGGCGCCACCCTGCCTGACTCGCAACTTGCCAAATCCCAAGTCTGCTTCATCGTACACAACCCAAACATCGCTCGGATCAATTTTATAAAACTGAACTAACAATTGCACAGCCTGGCCGCTTAAATTCATCATAGTAGTTGGCTTGGCCAGGATAACTTTTTGGCCGACCAGCGTTCCCTCGGTTATACATGCCTTAAATTTATCGTTCAACTTGGCTTCTGGTAGCCCAGCGTCGCCTGCCAGCTGGTTGATGATACGAAAACCAATGTTGTGACGGGTATAACGGTATGCCTCACCGGCATTGCCGAGTCCGATAATTAACTTCACAGCCCCACTCCCCGCTTATCCTTGAACTCTAGCTTAATAGGCGTACCGGTAAAATCAAAGGCCTCACGGAAGCCATTCTCTATGTAGCGTTTGTACGAAAAGTGCAAAAAAGCAGCCTGGCTGCAGAAGAACGTAAAAGTTGGCGGCTCGGTGCCGGTTTGGGTGACGTAATTCAGCTTAGGTTGGCGATTCTTAAGTCCGGCCGGTGGATGCTTGGTAGTCAGTGATTTGAGCAGATTGTTAAGTTTGGGCGTGGTTAGCTTGGTTTGTCGACGCTCGTGCAGCTCGGTGGCCAGCTCGAACAGCTTGGTGACGTTTTGACCGGTAATGGCCGAGGTAAAGATTAACGGCGCCCACCAGGCAAACTGGAAGTCTTTTTGGATCTTTGCAGCCAGCCTGGCCTGGGTCTTGTCGTCTTTCTCTAGCGCGTCCCACTTGTTTACTACTAGGATCAAGCCTTTGCCGGCCTCATCAACTAAGCCGGCGATATGCTGATCCCCAGCCACCGACGGCTCAGTGGCATCAATGATGACGACGCAAACGTCGGCCGCGGCGATAGCGCCCATCGTACGCAGGGTCGAGAACTTCTCTACCCCAGGCTCAATCCGGCCGACTCGTCGTAAGCCAGCGGTATCCAGGATGTGCAGCGTTTGGTCGTGGTATTTCAACTCAATTTGGCCAATATCACGGGTTGTTCCAGCTCGTTCCGAGACAATAGCCTGTTGTTTACCGGCAAGCGAGTTAAGCAGACTTGATTTGCCAACGTTTGGGCGTCCCAGCAGCGCGATAGTGAGATCTGAGCCAGTTGGGGCTTTGGATTTGGGCAGATGCCCCACGATCTGGTCTAGCAAGTCACCGGAGCCTTGGCCGTGGTTTGAGGAAACTGAAACCATCGGCTGAATACCTAGGCGTTCAAACTTATCGGCCAGACCGCCCTTGGCTGTGTCGATTTTGTTGATGGCCAGAATCACCGGTTTACCGGTTTTAAGGGCCAGCTTGGCGGCCTGACGATCTTCGTTATTTATCATCGTAGCGGCTTCGATAACCACCACAATCACATCGGCCGAGTTGGCGGCTTCACTAACCTGCTCTTGAATGCTGGCCTCGAATTGGTCCTCGGCCGATTTAAGGCCAGCTGTGTCAACCAGCCAAAAATTATAGGCACCCCACTCGACCAGCCCGTGTACGCTGTCGCGGGTCGTGCCTGGCCGGTCGTCAACAATAGCTTGCCGGCGTCCGGTAAGCCGGTTAAACAAGCTAGACTTGCCAACATTGGCGCGGCCAACGATCGCCACGATTGGAATGTTTTCTACAGCCATGTATAAGTTCTTTCTAGGTAGTTAACTAAGGCCTGGGTCTCGCCAAACCGATCGGGACTGTTTAAGACAACTGTAATTACTTTGTGACCGTGGACATCAACCAAACCTACCAACGACTGGCCAGCCGCAGCCGTGTAGCCGGTTTTTAAACCAGAAAAACGGGCATCTGACAGCAATTGATTAGTACTGGCCAAGTTGAAGGTTTGGCCATTCAAGCTAGTGATCTGGCTGCTGCGGGTTGCCACCAAAGTCCTTAGTTCGGTATTGGCCAAAGCGATCTTGCCAATTTTAGCCAGCGCATCAGCCGAGGCGTAGTTGTCTTGATCGACAAGTCCGGTCGGATTTGTAAAGTGGGCATCCGAAATGCCCCAGTCTGAGACCAGGCCATTCATTTTAGCACCAAAAGCCTCCTTGCTGCCACTATCGGCGATGGCCAGCGCATCGGCGGCGTCATTGGCACTCGAAATCATAGCCGCCTTTAGTAGATCACCCAGCTTAAACTGTTGGCCGGCCACTAAGCCCATTGTTTCGTCCTCAGATTGATAAGTCGGCTGGGCTGGAACTGTCACGACCTCGCTTAGCTGGTGATCACGCAAAATGACCATTGCAGTGACAAGTTTAGTAATGGAGGCGATCGGCCGCCTCTCGCTGGCATTCTTGGTAAACAGAACCGTATTAGTGTCGACATCAACGGCCAGACTGCTGGTGGCGCCCAATTGAAGCATTTCCCCAGTAGTTTTAACCGGCATTTGTACGGGGATGTTCTGCCTAGGAGTGCTGATGGTATGCGTGCCGCCCGGTTCACGCAGGTAGCGAACCAAGGGCCGTAGATTAAAGTGGGCTGGAGTAAAGACCAGAATTACCATTAGCCATTGCACAGCTAGTTTCACCTTAGCTCCTCGGTTTCTACCAAACGCCAGGCGCCTTCGGCCAAACCGCCCAGGCTCAACTTGCCAAAGCTGGTGCGCTGCAAATTAACTACTCGGTAGCCTAAAAACTGAAAAGTGCGGCGGATTTGGCGATTACGACCCTCGGCTATTTGAACCTCGATGCGTTTCCCGCTACCGGCAACCTTCAGACGGCTAAGCCCATCGTCAAGCTGAACGCCCTTATGGAGTTGGTCGGCATGGTGGTCGGCTAACTCCTTATTTAGCGTTACCTGGTAAGTCTTAACCTTAGCAAAACGGGGATGAGTCAACTGGTTTGCTAGCTCGCCATCATTGGTTAAAAGCAGCAAGCCGCGGGAATCTTTATCGAGGCGGCCGACGGGTTGAAGGTGGCTGTACTCCTGGGGTAGCAGGCTGTAAATCGTCTGGGAACCCTGCCCAACGCGACTGCAAACTACGCCTGGTGGCTTGTTTAGGAGTAGGTATTGATGTTTAACCTCGCCCAAAAGCCTGCCATCCAAAGTGATGTTGTCTGCAGCAGCCACTTCTTGCCCTATTAGTGCCATCTGGTCGTTGACCGCCACCCTACCCTCAGAAATCGCCTGGTCGGCCTGCCGCCTCGACAACGTGCTGCGACTGGCAACTAACCGGTTTAGCCTCATAACTCTTCTATCTGCTCATCAAGGGGCGGTAGTTTGTCGGTTTCGGTCAGGCCGAGTACTTGTAAAAACTTAGCCGTAGTGCGATACAGCTTGGCCTGGCCAGGCGTCTGACTGTGGCCGCTTTCTGCCACCAGGCCGCGTAGCAGCAAGCTGCGCATGGTTTGTTCGCTCGATACACCACGAATGGCTTCAACATCGGCCCTACTTACCGGTTGTCGGTAAGCGATGATCGCTAAAGTCTCCAGAGCCGGCCGGCTAAGCTCGGCGCGGAACTGCTGGCCAATAAAACGCTCAACCACGCTGGCAAGATTGGGGGCGGTGACTAGTTGATAGCGATGATTGGTCTTAAGTAGAACTATCCCCCTGTCTTTCAGCCGATTCTCTAAGGACGCCAAGGCTGTGGTCACCTCGACCTCTTTGGCCTCCACAGCTTTCGCGAGCCGGCTTAGTTCGACCGGCTGCTCGGCTACGAATAGTATCGCCTCAATAGCGTTTTCTAGCTCAGACAAGCCTTAATCCTAATAGTTTGAAATTGACCTTCTTGGATGACATTAACCGCTTGGTTCTTCAATAGTTCTAGCAGCGCAAGAAAGAAAACCAGAGCGGTTTGGCGATCGCCGGCCTGCCCGACTAGTTCGTCTAAATCCATCTCTGGGCGCTGGCCTAAACTAGCCCTTAGGCGTCCGGTAGCCTGCTCGATGGTAATGAGCTCCATGGCTACGGTCGATTGCTTAGGCAGCTTGGCCATTAGTTGTTGGTAGGTGTGTTGCAACTGAGTTAGCTCAAGGCTAGTTTGTGGCGGCTGGAAAGCTGGCGCTGGCGCCGACCTTTGATAGGCAACCTCTTTTAGCTGCAGGAGTCGTTTTAACTGCTCGGCTGCTTTTTGAAATTTGGCATACTCACCTAGCTGGCGGCCCAGGTCAGCCATTTCTTCAGCATCTTCAGGGCTTAATTGCGGCAACAGGGCCAAGCTTTTTATATAGGCTAGTTTTGCTGCCACGCTTAAAAAACCGTTTAACTCCTCGGGATCAAGCCCCTCCAACTGGCCAATGTATTTCAGATACTGGTTGGTCAGCTCAGCTAGAGAGATGTTTGTAATCTCAACCTCAGCCTTCTCGATCAGCTGGAGCAATAAATCGAGTGGGCCTTCGAAATTAATTAAAGCAACTTGGTACGCCAAAACTCACACTATTACCATTACTACTATAGCAGTGCGGGCTTGGCTTTGACTACCTAGCGGTGCTGTTGGTTGGTACCGTTGGCAAGCCACTGCGACCAAGGCCACCGGTTATGTTACCACCAGTGAAAAGTAGCAAAATGAGCACCGCTAACAAGACTAAGCCTAGTATTGCCCAGCCGCTCATATCTGCCCTGTCATCTTCTTCGACAAGTAATGGGTCTTCTCTATAGACCGGCCGACTTTGGGCTGCCGGCATGGCCTCATAGAACTCGTCTTCTGGCGTTTCTTCGGTGTGGGTCTTGGAAATGATTCGGCGTTTCATATATCCCCCTTATTTCTTTTGTACTTTATTACAAGGTAGCCGGACACACATTGTTAAAATAACCAAAAATACTGCCTGAGTGGCAGTATAAGCTGGACTTGCGACGAGCAAGACTAGGCGCCGATGGCCTCTTTGGCTGAGGCTACGACGTCCTCGAGGGTAACCTGTGATTTGACCAAATACTTAGTGACACCTAGGGCTTCACCTCTGGCGCGGTCAGAATCCTGGCTAAGCGCGGTCATCATAATAATCTTGGTGTCTTTGGTTTCCGGCGTAGAACGCAAGATGTCTAGAACATCAAAGCCAGAAATCTTGGGCATCATGACATCTAGGATGATTAAATCTGGCCTGGCCTTGACCGCCGTAGCAAGAGCCTCTTCGCCGTCGCTCGAGGTTAGCACTTCATAACCCTCGGCCATGAAACGAGCAGAGTAAATATCGCGTAAATTGATGTCGTCTTCTACTAACAGAATTTTGGTCATTTTCGGCTCGTTTAAACTGGTATTAGCATAGCAATTATAGTCATTTGCTGGCAAGGACTTTAGGTGTTTCCGCGCTCGATGTGGGGGCGGTGCTCGCTGGAACAGCGGCCGCGGTCGCTGTTGGCGTAGCCACAGCTGGTGCTGCAGTCGTAGCGACTGTCGCCGTCGGGGCCGGTGTTGTTAGCTTGTTTTCGATGGGCAGAGTTACGTTTTTTGCCCGGGGTAGACTGAATCTAAACGTACTACCCTTGCCAGGCTGGCTCTCTACTGCCATACGGCCGTTATAAAGCTCGACAATGCTGCGACACAGGTAAAGCCCCAGACCAGTCCCACCAATCGTTCGTGTTGCTGAATTATCAATGCGATAAAACTTTTGAAACAGGTGGGGCAAGTCCTCGGCAGCGATGCCGATGCCAGTATCAGACACACCAACATTGGCCGTGTTGTCGTCGCCGGTAATTCTGACCGTAACGCCCCCGGCAGTGGTGAACTTAAAGGCGTTCTCCATCAGGTTCATCACGACCTCTCGTAGCCGCTCCGGCTCACCCATTACAATATAGAGCGGCGTCACACTGTGGCCGCCAGCGCCACCAGTATTGGCGGTTGAGGTGAAGGTTAGGCTGAGGCCTTTTTTTTGTGCCGAGAACTGCATATCGCTTACAGCGTCCTTAACCAGTTGGCCAAGGTCGATCGGCACTAAGTTCTTAGTACCAGTTTTATTGTCCTCGAGCTTAGTGACCTGCAGTAAATCCCGAAACAACTCGCCAAGGTGTTGGGTATTGTTATGGGCCTTATCCAAAAAACCATGCGCTCGGTCATCAATCGTGGCTACTTTGGGGTTCATAGCCAGGGCAATGTAGCCTTCAATGGCCGCTACGGGCGTGCGCATCTCGTGTGAAGCTGTTGAAATAAACTCATTACGTTGGCGCTCAACCTGCTTTTCCTGACTAATGTCGCGAAAAACACCAATCGCTCCTGACGGCTGACCCGAAGCGTCATAAATTGGTGAAATTGAAATGGATAGCTCAATCTTGCGGCCGGCTCGGCTAAGCATGGCAATGTCGTTTTTCACCAGGGGCGCTCTTTTGGTCCAAGCTTCGATGAAGGGGTCATTTTGATCGCCAATCTCTTGGTCGCCAGCCGTCTTTAGATGGAGCACCGAACGATACTGCAGCCCTTGAGCTGACTCTAAATCCCAGCCTGTTAGTTGTTGGGCGGCTGGGTTAAAGAGTTGAATGTTTAGCTTGTGGTCAAGCACCATGACACCGTCAGCCAAATGGCTAACAAGCTCTTCGGTTTTAAGCTGACCGGCGCTTATCGGGCTGATGTCGTAGCGGTTAGCACTGCGATAGCCAAGCCACTCAGCCAGACCAGCTGCCGCGAGAGTTATTAATAGCAGTGGTAGGTGTGCTATAGCATAGGCAGTGTCAAATCCGTGGCTAGCCAGGCCGGTAATTAAAAGGATTAAGCCTAGACCGGTTGAGGCAGTGACGAAGACAAGCCCGAATAAGCCCGAGGCGGCTATAACTAGCAGCCACAGCGAATAGAACGATGAGTCGGCGCTGCCAGTCTGCAAAATTAAGAGGGCCAAGTTAGCGGCCGAAAGAGCAGCTAGTGCGAGCGTTGAATAGCCCAGGAAGCGCTTTTTTAAGAGCTGGTGCAGACTCAAGTAGTACAAGAACACCAGCCCGCCGAGCCCAGCGATGACGTTGGTTAGGCCGGTATCCTTTAGGCTGGCCGGATTTAACGCATAAAGCAGCATAATACTGGCGGCCAGTAAGGCGCCAGAACCAGCTAAAACTAGGTTTAGTATCTCGTAACTGCGCTGTTTCGGGTTCACGAACCCCTTATGCTTATCTGGAGATAATTATGCGCTTTTTATCTGTTGTTGGCAACTTGAGAGAATCAAAAAAACCACCGGGCTCTCGTTGGCATTTTGTGGTGATCCCACGGGGATGGTCGCTAAAGCGACCTGCTCGACTTTTATTATGGCATAGCCAAATATATGAAGTCGAGCTAGCCGAACCCCATGGTTGGGTTCGAAATCCTTGTGAGATCACAAAATGCCA